>NZ_JBHIMO010000015.1:0-27820 GCF_042194195.1 Bartonella sp. MR30HLJHH
TTTGCTATTCGTGAAGGTGGTCGTACTGTTGGTGCCGGTATCGTCTCTAAGATCATTGAATAAATAATGCTTGTTGAGTGCTTTCATTATTGAAGGCACTTTGTATAACAGGGAAATAAAGAGCATGAACAGTCAAAATATTCGCATTCGCTTAAAAGCGTTTGATCATAGAATTCTTGATACGTCGACGCGTGAGATTGTATCGACTGCTAAACGTACCGGTGCAAATGTCCGTGGTCCCATTCCGCTTCCGACGCGGATTGAAAAGTTTACGGTCAATCGTGGACCGCATATCGATAAGAAGAGTCGTGAGCAGTTTGAGATGCGAACGCATAAGCGTCTTCTTGATATTGTTGATCCAACGCCGCAAACAGTGGATGCGCTTATGAAGCTCGATCTTTCTGCTGGTGTGGATGTAGAAATTAAGCTCTGAGGTTTGAGGACAGAAGGAACAGACCCGATGCGTTCAGGTGTAATAGCACAGAAGCTGGGCATGACCCGTATTTATAATGATGCTGGTGAGCATGTGCCGGTGACCGTACTTCGTTTGGAGAATTGTCAAGTCGTTGCTCAGCGTACAGTTGAAAAGAATGGTTATACTGCTGTTCAATTAGGTGTAGGCTTTGCTAAGGTTAAGAATACTTCACAAGCTCTTCGTGGACATTTTGCTAAGGCTTCTGTTGAGCCTAAAGCTAAAATAGCAGAGTTTCGTGTAAGTCCCGACAATCTTCTTGATGTTGGTACTGAGATTACGGTGGAACATTTTGTTCCAGGACAAAGAGTTGATGTGACTGGTACCAGTATTGGTAAGGGGTTTGCTGGTGTTATGAAACGGCATAACTTTGGTGGGCATCGTGCTTCCCATGGTAATTCGATTACACATCGTGCTCATGGTTCTACAGGGCAGTGTCAAGATCCTGGTAAAGTTTTTAAAGGTAAAAAAATGGCTGGCCATATGGGGCAAGTGCGTGTAACAACACAGAATATTGAAGTTATTTCCACGGATAGTGAACGTGGTTTAATTTTAGTGCGTGGTGCTGTTTCTGGTTCTAAAGGTTCTTGGATTTTGGTACGGGATGCTGTGAAGAAGCCTCTTCCTGATAATGCTCCAAAGCCTGCTGGTATTCGCCGTCTTGTAAAGGAGAAAACAGAAATGGTTACTCCGGTGACGGAAACCTCTGAAGTTGAGGGAGCCTAATAATGGATCTTGTAATTAAAACTCTTGATGGTAATGAAGCTGGCAAATTAAAGGTTTCTGAAGCTATTTTTGATCTTGTTCCACGTGAGGATATTTTGCAACGTGTTGTTCGTTGGCAGCTTGCACGTCGTCAGCAGGGGAGTCATCAATCCCAAGGTCGTTCTGATGTGTCGCGAACAGGGGCAAAAATGTTTAAGCAAAAAGGAACTGGGCGTGCTCGACATTCATCTGCCCGTGCACCGCAGTTTAGAGGTGGGGGTAAGGCACATGGACCGGTGGTTCGTAGCCATGCGCATGATCTTCCTAAAAAGATTCGTGCTCTTGGGTTACGTCTTGCTTTATCTGCAAAATTAAAAGCAAAAGACTTAATTATTGTGGATGAGTTGACTGTTAAGGATGCGAAAACGAAAATGCTTGTTTCTCATTTTTCTAAGCTTGGATTTAATAACGCTCTCTTGATTGGTGGTAAAGAGATTGATATTAACTTTTTTCGTGCAGTCTCTAATATCCCTAATATTGATATTTTGCCTATTCAGGGAATTAATGTTTATGATATTTTGCGTCGCAGCAAACTTGTTTTATCAAAGGCAGCTGTTGAGGCTCTTGAGGAGCGTTTTAAATGACAGATCTTCGCCATTATGATATAATTATTAGTCCAGTTATTACTGAAAAGTCGACTATGATTTCTGAATATAATCAAGTTGCTTTTAATGTCGCGCCGAAAGCGACGAAGCCTGAGATTAAGGCTGCTATTGAAGCGCTTTTTAGCGTAAAAGTTAAAGCAGTTAACACGATAGTCCGTAAGGGTAAAGTGAAGCGTTTCAAAGGTATAGTTGGTCGGCAAAGTGATGTCAAAAAAGCGATCGTAACTCTGGCCAATGGTCAGACTATCGACGTTTCGACAGGTCTTTAAAGAGGCTCGGAGATAGGAATAATGGCACTTAAGCAATTTAATCCAACGACACCTGGGCAGCGTCAGCTTGTTATTGTGGAACGTTCTTGTCTTTATAAGGGAAAACCTATAAAGATGTTGACTGAAGGTTTGTCTTCAAAGGGTGGACGCAATAATCGCGGTCGTGTTACTGCTCGTTTTCAGGGTGGTGGACATAAACGTAGTTATCGGTTTGTCGACTTTAAGCGTCTTAAACGTGATGTTTCAGCAAAGGTTGAGCGTTTAGAATATGATCCTAACCGTACTGCTTTTATTGCTTTAATTCGCTATGAGGACGGGCAATTGAGTTATATTCTTGCGCCACAGCGTCTTGCGGTTGGTGATTCTGTTATGGCTGGTTTAAATGTGGATGTTAAACCAGGTAATGCTATGCCTCTTGCTAATATGCCCGTAGGTACAATTATTCATAATGTTGAGATGAAGCCAGGAAAAGGGGGGCAGATTGCACGTTCAGCGGGTACTTATGCGCAGTTGGTTGGACGAGATCATGGTATGGCTATTCTTCGTTTAAATTCTGGTGAACAGCGTTTGGTTCCTAGTAGCTGTTTTGCAACTGTTGGTGCTGTTTCAAATCCTGATCATGGGAATATTAATGATGGTAAGGCAG
The DNA here is from genome assembly GCF_042194195.1 of Bartonella sp. MR30HLJHH. Lineage (NCBI taxonomy): Bacteria > Pseudomonadati > Pseudomonadota > Alphaproteobacteria > Hyphomicrobiales > Bartonellaceae > Bartonella > Bartonella sp. MR30HLJHH. The sequence continues at coordinate 2,758 of NZ_JBHIMO010000015.1, forward strand.
GTCGGTCACGTTGGCGTGGTAAACGTCCACATGTTCGTGGTGTTGCTATGAACCCCGTTGATCATCCGCACGGTGGTGGTGAAGGTCGTACATCGGGGGGGCGCCATCCAGTATCTCTTTGGGGTAAGCCTACGAAAGGTAAGCGTACGCGCTCCAATAAAGCCACTGATAAATTTATTATGCGTACGCGTCATCAACGCAAGAAATGAGAAAGGTAGTCTGAAGTGGTTCGTTCAGTGTGGAAAGGTCCGTTTGTTGACGGCTATCTTCTTGGTAAAGCAGAGAAGGTACGTGCAAGTGGGCGCAATGAAGTTATAAAAATATGGAGTCGTCGCTCTACTATTTTACCGCAATTTGTTGGTTTAACTTTTGGTGTTTACAACGGTAATAAGCATATTCCTGTTTCTGTTTCTGAAGAGATGGTTGGACATAAGTTTGGTGAGTTCGCTCCTACCCGGACTTATTATGGTCATGGTGCCGATAAAAAAGCGAAGAGGAAGTAGGAATGGGAAAAGCTAAAGTTTCGCGCCAGCTTAGAGATAATGAAGCAAGAGCTGTCACGCGGACAATTCGTGTTAGTCCGCAGAAGCTTAATTTAGTTGCTGCAATGATTCGTGGTAAAAGAGTTAATGTAGCACTCGCTGATTTGATGTTTTCACGCAAGCGTATTGCTGCTACTGTGAAAAAAACGCTTGAATCAGCAATTGCAAATGCAGAGAATAACCACGATCTTGATATTGATTCGCTTATTGTGGCGGAGGCTTATGTTGGTAAGTCGATAGTGATGAAGCGCTTTCATGTTCGTGGTCGAGGGCGTGCTAGTAGAATTGAACGTCCATTTTCGCATCTTACTGTTATTGTTCGTGAAATTACCGAAAAAGTGGAGGCCGCGTAATGGGTCAGAAGATCAATCCAATAGGACTTCGTCTTGGTGTTAATCGGACTTGGGATTCTCGTTGGTATGCTGATAGTGGTGAATATGGGCGCCTTCTTCATGAAGATTTGAAAATTCGTTCATATGTGCTGGAGGAGCTTAAACAGGCGGCTATTTCGAAGGTTGTTATTGAGCGTCCTCATAAGAAGTGTCGTATTACGATTCATTCTGCACGTCCTGGTTTGATTATTGGTAAAAAGGGTGCTGATATCGAAAAGCTTCGTCGTAAGCTCTCAGAAATGACGGATGCTGAAACTTCATTAAATATTGTGGAGATTCGTAAACCGGAGATTGATGCCACGATTATTGCGCAATCAATTGCTCAACAGTTAGAGCGTCGTGTTGCTTTTCGTCGTGCAATGAAGCGTGCTGTTCAGTCTGCTATGCGTCTTGGTGCGGAAGGTATTCGTATCAATTGTTCTGGCCGTCTTGGTGGTGCTGAAATTGCTCGTATGGAATGGTATCGTGAAGGTCGTGTTCCACTTCATACCTTGCGTTCTGATGTTGATTACGGTACAGCAGAAGCTAAGACCGCTTATGGTATTTGTGGTATTAAAGTTTGGGTCTTTAAGGGTGAGATTCTTGAGCATGATCCGATGGCTTCAGAACGTCGTGCTACGGAAGTTGATCAATCTGGTTCTTCATCGAATCGTCGCCGTGAAAATGCTTAGTTTTTGAGATTGAACTAAAATTTGGAGTAGAGAACAATGTTGCAGCCAAAGCGCACAAAGTTCCGTAAACAGTTCAAGGGCCGTATTCACGGTGTTGCGAAGGGTGGTACGGATTTGAATTTCGGTGCCTACGGTTTGAAGGCTGTTGAGCCGGAGCGGATTACTGCTCGTCAAATTGAAGCGGCGCGCCGTGCGATTACGCGTTATATGAAGCGTTCTGGTCGTGTGTGGATTCGCATTTTTCCAGATCTTCCGGTTACATCTAAACCGACTGAAGTTCGTATGGGTAAAGGTAAGGGAAGTGTCGATTATTGGGCTGCACGTGTTGCTCCTGGACGCATCATGTTTGAGCTTGATGGAGTTCCTGAGGATGTTGCACGTGAAGCACTAAGATTGGGTGCTGCAAAGTTGCCTATAAAAACGCGTTTCATCCAGCGTATTGCTGAATAATGAGGTTAAGCGATGAAAGCCACAGAATTACGGGCGCAAACGCTCGACCAAATGAAAGATGAATTGGCTAAGTTAAAGAAAGAGCAATTTAATTTGCGTTTTCAAAAAGCAACAGGTCAATTAGAAAAGACTGCGCGTGTTAGACAAGTTCGTCGTGATATTGCGCGTATTAAAACTTTTCTTCGTCAAAAGGTAAGTGAAAGTAAGGTTTAAGGAAATGAGAGATGCCTAAACGCGTTTTGCAGGGTGTTGTTATTAGCGACAAAAGTGATAAGACTGTTGTTGTCAAAGTTGAGCGCCGTTATTCTCATCCGCTTCTTAAGAAGACTGTTCGGCAGTCTAAAAATTATAAAGCGCATGACGAAAACAACCAATTCAAGATTGGGGATCAAGTTTCTATTCAAGAATCTAGACCAATTTCGAAAGATAAATGTTGGATTGTTGTAAAAGACAATGTAGCGTAATGAGTTAAGTTTATTGTTTTAGAATTTAACAGTGTTTTTATCATTGATAAATTTAAAGGCGGTGACTTTATCGTTATTTGGCAGGCAAATTCGAGTGTATAAAAGGTACAATCGGATATATGTGTTAAGAGAAGGTGGGCAGTCATGATTCAGATGCAAACAAACCTCGACGTTGCTGATAATTCTGGTGCTCGTCGTGTCATGTGCATCAAGGTGTTAGGCGGTTCAAAGCGGAAATATGCTTCGGTCGGTGACATTATTGTTGTTTCGGTTAAGGATGCTATTCCTCGTGGCCGTGTTAAAAAAGGTGATGTTATGAAAGCTGTTGTGGTTCGTACAGCTAAGGATATTCGTCGCGCAGATGGTAGTGTCATTCGTTTTGATAGTAATGCTGCGGTTTTAGTGGATAATAAAAAAGAGCCGATCGGTACTCGTATCTTTGGACCTGTTCCCCGCGAATTGCGTGGTAGGAATCATATGAAGATCATCTCGCTCGCTCCTGAAGTTCTGTAAGGAGTAAATGTTATGCAGAAGATTCGAAAAGGTGATAAAGTTGTTGTTTTATCCGGTAAGGATAAAGGATGTAGTGGTGAAGTAATTAAGGTTAGTCCAAAAGAGAATAAGGCTTTTGTTCGTGGGATTAATATGATTAAACGTCATCAACGTCAAACGCAGAAGCAAGAAGCTGGAATTATTTCTAAAGAAGCTCCGATTCATCTGTCTAATTTGGCGATTGCTGATCCTAAAGATGGTAAGCCTACACGTGTAGGCTTTCGTATGAATGCAGATGGTAATAAAGTGCGTTTTGCCAAGCGTTCGGGAGAGTTGATTAATGGCTGAGGAAAGACAAATACCGCGTATGAAAGCGCATTATTTTGAAGTGATTCGTAAAGCGCTTCAAGAGAAGTTTAATTACAGAAATGCGATGCAAATTCCGCGGATTGATAAAATTGTAATAAATATGGGGATAGGTGAAGCAACTGCTGATTCGAAGAAGCCTTCCCTTGCTGCTGAGGATTTAGGGCTCATAACAGGTCAGAAGGCTGTTGTTACACGTGCGCGTAATTCTATTGCGACCTTTAAGGTTCGTGAAGGAATGCCTCTTGGGGCTAAAGTTACATTGCGTAAAGATCGTATGTTTGAGTTTTTAGATCGTCTTGTTACGATTGCTCTTCCGAGGGTTCGTGACTTTCGTGGTTTGAATCCAAAGAGTTTTGATGGTCGTGGCAATTTTGCTATGGGTATTAAAGAACACATTGTGTTTCCAGAAATCAACTATGATAAAGTTGATCAAATTTGGGGCATGGATATTATTGTTTGTACGACAGCAAAAACGGATGATGAGGCTCGTGAGTTATTGCGTGCTTTTAATTTTCCTTTTCGTTCGTAACGGCAGACATAGTGAGGTGAAAGTATGGCCAAAGTAAGTGCCGTTGAAAAAAATAAGCGTCGTGAGGTGATGGTAAAGCGTTATGCTGCCCGTCGTGCACGTTTGAAAGCAATAGTTATGGATCAGAAGGTTTCTCTTGAAGAACGTTTTAAAGCTTCTGTTCAGTTGGCAGAGTTGCCGCGTAATTCTTCGAAAGTTCGTATTCGTAATCGCTGTGAGGTTTCAGGTCGTCCGCGGGCTTATTATCGTAAATTAAAAATGTCGCGAATTGCGTTGCGTGAGCTTGGCTCTATTGGCCATATTCCTGGTATTGTAAAGTCTAGTTGGTAAGAGGAGATTATTTAATGTCTATGTCAGATCCTCTTGGTGATATGTTAACACGTATTCGTAATGCACTTGGTCGTAAAAAAGGTAAAGTAGTTACTCCAGCTTCGAAGCTTCGTGCGCACGTTCTTGATGTTCTTCAGTCGGAAGGTTATATTCGTGGATATAATCAAATTGATTTAGGTGATGGGAAAGCTGAAATTGAAATCGAATTGAAGTATTTTGAAGGGCTGGCTGCTATTCGTGAGATTTCACGTGTATCAAAGCCAGGTCGTCGTGTGTATGTTTCTGCTAAGTCACTTCCACAGGTGGCAAATGGTCTTGGTATTTCGATTTTATCGACTCCTAAAGGCGTCATGGCAGATCATGAGGCGCGTGAACAGAATGTTGGTGGAGAACTCCTTTGTCGTGTTTTCTAAGTTATGTCAAGAAAACGGAAGAAAAAGTAGGTTAGAACAATGTCTCGTATTGGAAAGAAACCCATTTCAATTCCTTCTGGAGTTACTGCTACTGTTGAAGGTCAGCTGGTTAAGGCAAAAGGTCCAAAAGGTGAGCTGAGCTACGTCGTCAATGATGAAGTCTTAGTCAAGTTTGAGGAAAATATCATATCAGTTATGCCGCGGGATCAGTCAAAAGATGCGCGTTCTAAATGGGGTATGTCGCGCTCAATGATTGAGAACATTTTTTGTGGTGTGAAAGATGGTTTTGAAAAGAGGTTGGAGATTAATGGGGTTGGTTATCGTGCTGCTTTGCAGGGTAAGGATGTCCAACTATCTCTAGGCTTTTCGCATGATGTGGTTTATAAAGTTCCATCAGGTGTTACTGTAACTGTTCCTAAGCCGACAGAAATTGTTGTTTCTGGAATTGATAAACAGCAAGTTGGACAAGTTGCAGCGGAAATTCGTGAGTATCGTAGACCTGAGCCTTATAAAGGTAAAGGTGTTAAGCATGCAGATGAACGTATCTTCCGTAAAGAAGGTAAAAAGAAATAAGGATTTTGTATTATGGTTTCATCTAAGGACATTATCCAACGTCGTGCAAGGCGTGTTCGTCGTAGAATTAAAATGGTTTCTCATGATCGTCCTCGGCTTAGTGTTTATCGTTCAAATCAGAACATTTATGCTCAAGTTATCGATGATTTGCGGGGATGTACACTTGTTTCAGCCTCTACTCTTGAAAGTGATTTAAAAAAGTCGTTAAAGAGTGGTGCTGATAAAAAAGCAGCTTTTGCTGTTGGTAAGTTAATTGCTGAGCGTGCGAAGCAAGCGGGTGTTAATGAAGTGGTTTTTGATCGTGGAGCGTATGTGTATCATGGTCGAGTCAAGGCTTTAGCTGAAGCTGCTCGTGAAGGTGGTTTGAATTTCTAAAATTTCTTATTTGTGAATGAGTAAGGAGAGTTTAGAGTATTTCGTTTAAGTTCTTCCAGTTTGATGAGGGACTTTGTTATCGTGCTTCCGGAAAAGAAAAAGGAATGAGGAATGGCACAAAAAGAACGTGGTGAGAGAGAAGAACGCGATAATGAATTTGTCGATAGGCTAGTTCATATCAATCGTGTTGCTAAAGTTGTAAAGGGTGGTCGACGTTTTGGTTTTGCTGCTCTTGTTGTCGTTGGAGATCAAAAAGGGCGTGTAGGTTTTGGACATGGTAAAGCCCGTGAAGTTCCAGAAGCCGTTCGTAAAGCAACGGAATCTGCAAAACGTGGGATGATTTATGTTCCGCTTCGGTCTGGACGTACATTGCACCATGATCTTGAAGGGCGTCACGGAGCTGGGCGTGTTTTACTACGTTCGGCTTCTGCTGGTACTGGTATTATTGCTGGGGGACCGATGCGTGCTATTTTTGAAGCTCTTGGTATGCAGGATGTCGTTGCAAAATCATTGGGATCGTCTAATCCTTATAACATGGTTCGTGCAACATTTGATGCATTGAAACATCAAATGCATCCTAGAGATATTGCTGCTCAACGTGGTATAAAGTATTCGACTTTGCAGGCGCGTCGTCGCCATTTAGTTGACCTAGAAGGATAGTTTTTGAGATTATCAGAAAAGGAATTAGGAAATGGTTCAGAAAAAATCTCAGAGTGGTAAAACTATCACGGTGGAGCAAATTGGAAGCCCTATTCGAAACTCACAGATTCAGCGTGCAACCTTAAAAGGGCTTGGACTAAATAAAATGCGTCGTCGGCGCGTGTTAGATGATACACTTTGTGTGCGGGGTATGATTGCTCAGGTTCGGCATCTTGTTCGCGTTATAGATGAAGGTTAAGGGTTGCAGGAGTATTAGATATGAAACTCAATGAACTGCGTGATTGTGAAGGCGCAACAAAAAATCGTAAGCGTGTTGGGCGTGGTATTGGTTCCGGTACGGGTAAGACTGGTGGTCGTGGTGTAAAAGGGCAAAAGTCGCGTTCTGGTGTTTCCCTTAATGGTTTTGAAGGTGGGCAAATGCCTATCTATCGTCGTTTGCCAAAACGTGGATTTAGAAATTTTTTTGCCAAAACCTACAATGAAGTTTCACTAGGACGTATTCAGTTGGCAGTTGATGCAGGTAAGTTGAATATTGAAAAGCCTGTTGATATGATTGCTTTGAAAGAAGCTGGTATTATTCGTCGTGAAAAAGATGGGGTTCGTCTTCTTTCTGATGGTGATTTGAAGGCTAAGATTACCTTTCATGTTTCTGGTGCTTCACAAGCTGCTCGTGTTAAGATTGAAAAAGTGGGTGGTCAGGTTATTTTTCCTGATATTGCTCAATAATTTTTTAATATGAGTAGAGACCTAAAGAAGAGTTACATCTGTTCTGTGGGATCTTTTGTGGAGAATTTTTTAAGTTCTGCATTTATTTGTGTATGCATATATGAATTTTAGGGTTATACTTCTGTGATTTAAAGAACTGGAGTAGTGAAGTGGAGACGTTTTATGGCATCAGCAGCAGAGCAATTTGCTTCCAATATAAACTTCGGTACCTTTTCTCGTGCAACTGAATTAAAGAAACGCATCTGGTTTACTCTGGCAGCGCTTCTTGTATATCGCTTTGGCACTTACATCTCTCTTCCAGGTATTAATATCGATGCTTTACGGCAAACATTCGAACATCACGCGTCGGGTGTATTAGGACTCTTTAATATGTTTGCTGGGGGTGCCGTTGGGCGTATGGCTATTTTTGCGCTGGGTATCATGCCTTATATATCGGCATCTATTATTGTGCAATTGTTAACATCTATTATTCCTTCTTTGGAAACTCTTAAAAAAGAAGGGGAATTAGGTCGTAAGATTATCAATCAATATACGCGTTATGTAACAGTAGTATTGGCAATTCTACAAGCTTTTGGTATTGCGGTTGCGCTTGAAAGCGGTATAGGGACGGGGCTTCAAATTGTTTTAGAACCAGGTCTTATGTTTCGTATTTCTTCTGTTATTACCCTTGTTGGCGGAACGATGTTTCTCATGTGGCTTGGCGAGCAAATTACGTCACGTGGTGTTGGTAATGGGGTTTCTCTTATCATTTTTACAGGGATTGTAGCCAACTTCCCTTCTACTTTTGCTCAGCTTTTGACAGCTCATAGTCAGGCTGATTTATCAACTTTTCTTTTAATAGGAATCGTTCTTATTGCTGTTTTGGTTATTGGGCTTATTGTTTTTATAGAGCGTGCGCAACGACGAATTCTTATCCAGTATCCAAAACGTCAGGTCGGGAATCAAATGTTTCAAGGAGATATGTCGCATCTTCCTTTAAAGTTGAATACTGCTGGTGTTATTCCACCTATTTTTGCTTCCTCTTTATTATTATTACCTGCCACTATTAATAATTTTTCTGATAAAATGCCACAATGGGTTCAGTCGATTTCTTATGCTCTTGGTCATGGACAGCCACTTTATATGATTGTTTATGCATTTTTAATGGCGTTTTTTTGCTTTTTTTATACAGCTATTGTGTTTAATCCAAGTGATACTGCAGATCAGTTGAAAAAGCATTCTGGTTTTATTCCAGGGATTCGTCCAGGTGAGCGTACAGCCGAGTATATTGATTACGTTTTGACGCGTATTACTGTTGTGGGCGCTGTTTATATTATCTTGGTTTGTTTGTTACCTGAATTTATGATATCTGCATTGCAGGTTCCTTTTTATCTTGGGGGAACATCCTTGTTGATTGTTGTTACTGTTACGCTTGATACGGTTGCTCAAATTCAGGGGTATCTTGTTGCCCACCAATATGAAGGGTTGATAAAAAAATCAAAACTTCGTGGAGGTAGAAGGAATCGATGAGAGTTATTCTTTTAGGTCCTCCTGGAGCGGGAAAAGGTACGCAAGCAAAAATGTTGACTGAGGAATATAACATTCCTCATTTATCAACAGGGGATATGTTGCGTGAGGTGATTGCCAAAGAAACGGAGATTGGTAAAAAAGCTAAAGCTATTATAAGTTCTGGTGCTTTGGTTCCTGATAATATTGTTAACCAAATCGTATCAGATCGGATTGATGAAACTGATTGTGTAAATGGTTTTGTTTTGGATGGATATCCTCGAACTGTGGGGCAGGCGGAAGCGTTACAACAGATTTTGCTGTCAAAAAATATGCGGCTTGATGCTGTTATTGAGTTGTGTGTTGATGAAGACGTGTTGATTGAACGTATGAAGAGGCGCGTTGAGGAAACAATAGCGGCTGGTGGGCAGGTTCGTTTAGATGACAATCCTGTTGCTTTTACAAAAAGATTAGTAGAATATCGTGAAAAAACAGCTCCCTTATCAAAATTTTATTCAGAGAGGGGAATGTTGAAGGTCATTGATGGAATGATTGGTATTGCTGAAGTGACACGTATGATTAGAGGTTTTCTTTCATGAGATTTTTTTTAGAAATAAATGAAAAGAGTTGACTTTTGAGATGAAATCTATCACAAGTGAATTTAATTTATTTTAGTGAAATGATAGGATTCGGAAGAATTTTTTTCTGAGTCTATTTTTTTCTGTAAGGTATATCAGGTATTTTATAACAATTTGTCAAAATAATTAAGGAGAGTAGGCGTGGCTCGTATTGCTGGCGTCAATATCCCGACAAATAAGCGTGTAATTATTGCGCTTCAATATATCCACGGGATTGGACCGAAATTTGCTCAAGAAATTATTGAAAGAGTTGGCATTCCCTTGGGGCGTCGTGTGCATGAACTTTCAGATTCTGAGGTGCTGCAGATTCGTGAGGCGATAGATCAAAGTTATCAAGTTGAAGGTGATCTTCGTCGTGAGGTTGCTATGAACGTTAAGCGTTTGATGGACCTTGGTTGTTATCGAGGATTGCGTCATCGCCGGTCTTTGCCTGTCCGAGGGCAGCGTACACATACAAATGCCCGTACGCGTAAAGGACCAGCTAAGGCAATTGCCGGTAAGAAGAAATAAGAGCCTTTTTGGGAAGTTTTTATATATTCTGTTTCTTGTTTAATTGTTTTGACAAGGAAAAGAAGGTGGAGCTGCTGATGTTACGGCAGTGATGAGATCGTTGAAAGGGAAATTATGGCCAAGGAAGCCACACGTGTTCGTCGTCGCGAACGTAAAAATATTTCATCGGGTGTTGTGCATATTAATTCAACATTTAATAACACAATGATTACTATTACTGATGCTCAGGGTAATGCGATTGCTTGGTCATCTGCGGGGGCTCAGGGTTTTAAAGGTGCGCGTAAATCGACACCTTTTGCTGCTCAAGTTGCCGCGGAGGATTGTGCAAGAAAAGCGCAAGAGCATGGTATGCGTTCTTTGGAAGTTGAAGTTTGTGGACCTGGATCAGGGCGTGAATCTGCTCTACGTGCATTGCAATCTGTTGGTTTTGTCATTACTTCTATACGTGATGTAACACCAATTCCTCATAATGGATGTCGTCCGCGGAAAAGGCGGCGTGTTTAATTGGGTGTTGTTTTTTTTGTCGGAGATTTCTCTGATGTTCACATTGGTCGTTGCGATTGAATGGTAACGGAACTAAAGAACGGGAATAAAAATATGATCCAGAAAAACTGGCAGGAACTTATTAAACCCAATAAGGTTGAATCATGTGCGCATGATAATCCAAATATTATAAGTGTGATTGCTGAACCTCTTGAGCGGGGTTTTGGTTTAACGTTAGGAAATGCACTTCGTCGCGTGTTATTATCTTCGCTTCGTGGTGCTGCTATTACTGCTGTGCAGATTGACGGTGTCTTACATGAATTTTCATCGATTCCAGGTGTGCGTGAGGATGTTACGGATATTATTCTGAATATAAAAGAAATTGCGTTTCGTATGGAAGAAGAAGGGCCTAAGCGTGTCGTCGTTTATAAAGAAGGGCCTGGTGTCGTGAAAGCGGGAGATATCAGTACTGTTGGGGATATGCAAATTTTAAATCCAGATCATGTTATTTGTACGCTTGATGAAGATGCTGAAATTCGTATGGAATTTATTGTCAACACAGGCAAGGGGTATGTTCCATCTGATCGTAATTGCGTTGATGATGCACGTATAGGGCTTATTCCAATTGATAGTCTTTATTCACCAATTCGTAAAGTGTCTTATAAAGTGGAAAATACGCGTGAAGGTCAAGTTTTGGATTATGATAAGTTGACCTTAACAATTGAAACGAATGGTGCTGTTAATGGAGAGGATGCTGTTGCTTTTGCAGCACGCATTCTTCAGGATCAGTTATCGTTATTTATTAACTTTGAAGAGCCACAGAAGGAGCCTGTTGAAGAGGCTGATTCTGAGCTTTCTTTTAATCCTGCACTTCTCAAAAAAGTGGATGAATTAGAACTTTCAGTTCGTTCGGCAAATTGTCTTAAGAATGATAATATTGTCTATATTGGTGATCTTATTCAAAAAACAGAATCTGAAATGCTTCGGACACCGAATTTTGGTCGCAAATCGTTGAATGAGATTAAAGAAGTTTTGGCATGTATGGGCTTACATCTTGGGATGGAAATTCCTGCGTGGCCGCCTGAAAACATTGATGATCTTGCAAAACGTTATGAAGATCAATATTAAAATTAGAATTTAAGGAGAGGGCTTATGCGCCACAGTAAGTCAGGACGCAAGTTGAATCGTACAGCTAGTCACCGTAAAGCGATGTTTGCAAATATGGCAACTTCGTTGATCGAGCATGAGCAGATTGTGACAACGCTTCCAAAGGCTAAAGAAATTCGTCCTATTGTTGAAAAACTCGTTACTCTTGGTAAGCGTGGTGGTTTGCATGCGCGTCGGCAAGCAATTGCAGTACTTCGTGATGCAGGAAAGGTTGCAAAATTATTTGATACGCTTGCGCTACGTTATGCATCACGCAACGGTGGATATTTGCGTATTATGAAAGCGGGATTTCGTACCGGTGATAATGCGCCCATGGCTGTTATAGAATTTGTTGATCGTGATGTTGAAGCGAAGGGTGCTGGGGATCGTGCTCACATGGAGGCTTCTGAGAATGAAAAGAGGACATCTTCGTAAAGTTTTTTACTCTGTTGGATTTTTAAAGGCCGCCTTGTCTTAGGCGGTTTTTTTGTGAGCATTTTTAAGTTTGTTTTAGTTGAGAAATAGGTGCAGAGAGAAAATTATAGGACATTGAATTATCTTATTTTTATAATATTTATTGTTCAAATAGGTTGTTTTTATTCTCTATTATGAAATATTAATAGAGATCCTTAATTTGCGGGGATGAGTTTTTTTATTCTATTAATCTTCAACAGAATGTGCTGATTTTATAAGGAGTGGATTATGAGATATTCTTTTTGGGTGCGGATTTTTTTTGCAATTATGATGCAGATATCATTTGATCATGTATATGCTCATGTACCTCAAACACAAACAGAAATCACTCTTTCATTTGCTCCTTTAGTTAAAAAGACAGTTCCATCTGTTGTAAATATTTATGCAGCTCGACAAATTAGAGCACGCTCACCTTTTGAAGGGGATCCATTTTTTGAGCAGTTTTTTGGTCGTTTTCAAAATAATTTTCCTGTTCGCAAGCAATCGTCATTAGGATCAGGGGTGATTGTTGATGCACGTGGTTTGATTGTTACAAATTACCATGTCATTAAAGATGCAAGCGAAATTAAAGTGGCTTTTTCTGATGGGCGGGAGTTTGAGAGTAAGATCGTGCTCAAAGATGAAGCAACTGATATTGCAATTCTTGAAGTTGAGGAAAAAGATGCTCAATTCCCTGTTCTTTCTTTGGGAAATTCTGATGCTGTTGAAGTTGGTGATCTTGTTCTTGCTATTGGTAATCCTTTTGGTGTTGGTCAAACAGTTACAAGTGGTATTGTTTCAGCGCAAGCGCGTACACGTGTTGGGATTTCTGATTTTGACTTTTTTATTCAAACAGACGCTGCCATTAATCCAGGGAATTCTGGTGGCGCTTTAATTGATATGAAAGGTCAATTAATCGGAATTAATACAGCTATTTATTCGCGTTCCGGTGGTTCTGTAGGGATTGGTTTTGCTATTCCAGTTAATCTTGTAAAAGTGATGCTTGATACTGTTAAACGCGGTGGAAAATATTTTGTGCCGCCTTATATTGGGGCTTCTTTTCAAAATGTTACACCTGATATTGCTGGTGGTTTAGGTTTAGAACGTCCCTATGGTGCTCTGATTATTGAAGTTATCAAAGATAGTCCTGCTGAAAAAGCTGGATTGAAAGTAGGTGATGTTATTTTGAGTGTGCAAGGGGTACGCGTTGATAGTCCAGATAGTCTTGGGTATCGTTTGATGACAGCTGACGTTGAGCATAGTCTTGCTTTGGAATATTTACGAAATGGAAAAACTTTAAAAACACAAATAACAGTTTCATCGATATCAGAAACTGCATTTTTAAAATCTGAAAAAATCACGGGTGATAGTCCTCTTGCCGGTGCTGAAGTGTTAGATTTAACACCGCAAAATAGTCGACGTTTTCATCTTCCTATATCTGCAAAAGGGGTTGTGATTACCAACCTTGATGACATGAGCAATGCAGCTGGAATTTTTCAGTCAGGAGATATTCTACGTGTTGTAAATGGCCATAAAATTCAAACAGTTCATCAGTTGAAAAAGGTTCTTATGCAAGCTCGTTCGCGTACTTGGCAATTGGAATATGAACGTGATGGTATGTATATTCGCCAATTTATTCGTTGAGGTTTTTTTTTGAAGAAAGATTTTTTTACGTCGTCTTTTGATTTTCAAGTTAATAAAAATCAGCCACTTGCAGAAAGAATGCGCCCTTGTTCTCTCAATGATGTTGTGGGACAAAAGCATTTGATTGGAGAGGATGGTTTGCTTTCACGTATGGTGGCAACTGGCTCAATTGGATCGATGATTTTTTGGGGACCTCCAGGGACGGGAAAAACAACCGTTGCACGTTTGTTAGCACTTGAAACAAATTTCGCGTTTGAACAGGTTTCTGCTATTTTTACAGGAGTTTCTGAGCTTAAAAAGATTTTTGAAGTTGCGCAGAGGCGTTTTATATCTGGGGATAAAACACTTCTCTTTGTTGATGAAATTCATCGGTTTAATCGTGCACAGCAGGATAGTTTTCTTCCTGTGATGGAAGAAGGTACTGTGGTACTTATAGGTGCAACAACCGAAAATCCTTCTTTTGAACTTAATGCTGCTCTTCTTTCGCGTGCACGTGTTTTAACATTTCTTTCACATGATCATGAAAGTTTGGACATGCTTTTAAGGCGTGCTGAAGAAGTGGAGGGAAAAACTCTTCCTTTGGATAATGATGCCAGAGACGTTTTGATAGAGATGTCTGATGGTGATGCGCGGGTAGCGTTAACATTGGCAGAGGAAGTTTGGTCTATTGCACCATTGGGAGAGATTCTTGATGTTGTTGCTTTGCAAAAAGTTATTCAGCGTCGTGTGCCCATTTATGATAAAGGACGAGATGGGCATTATAATCTCATTTCAGCGTTGCATAAATCCGTTCGTGGATCTGATCCTGATGCTGCGCTTTATTATTTGGCACGTATGTTGGATGCTGGTGAAGATCCTCTCTATATTGGGCGAAGATTGGTTCGTATGGCCGTTGAAGATGTTGGTTTGGCGGATCCTCAAGCTCTTGTCATTTGTAATGCAGCAAAAGATGCCTATGATTATTTAGGATCACCAGAAGGAGAATTGGCTTTGGCGCAAGCATGTCTTTATGTTGCAACTGCGCCAAAGTCAAATGCAACATATCTCGCGTATAAAGCAGCACTGCGTTGTGCGCGCAAAAATGGCTCTTTATCACCTCCTAAGCATATTCTTAATGCTCCTACGAAATTTATGAAGGAGGAAGGGTTTGGAAATGGTTATTGTTATGACCATGATGAACCAGACGCTTTTTCAGGACAAGAATATTTTCCCGAAAAACTTGGGCGTCAGAGTTATTATAAGCCAGTTGAGCGTGGTTTTGAGCGTGAAATTGTAAAACGTCTTGAGTGGTGGAAACAATTGCGCAAAAAACGTAAAGATCAAAAATAAAATTTGAGTAGAAATACATGTTTTATTGATCTTGGATTTATTTTTTATCTCTTATGTTATTGTATGAGCAGTTTAGCTTATATTTTAAATATTTATTGCATTGCTCGTAGAGATTTTTTTTGATATCTTCAAAAATGCATATTTTTTATCAAATTTAAATGTGTATTCAACTTTTAAGCTGCTTTATTTTTGTGGTTTTTATTAAATAATATAATTGATTTATAACGATAACTCACTGTTTTGTAAGTTGAATGAAAGTCCTAAATACCGTGAATTTTACTCATTCCAAGCTTGGTATTTGTTGAAGCAATCAAATCATTCGCTTGCATGTTATAAGCAGGATTAGCGTGTGATAAAAACTGTACAAGAAAGAACTAAAAATTCTTCTTATGAAGCGTCTCAAGTGCCGAGAGTTGTCGCAACATTGGGGGATGATAAATAGTGTGATGGTGCCGACTTTCTCATTCTTTAGTGTAAAGATGGTGGCTCCCAAAGGGCTTTACAGTATACCGCATTCATGGGTGTTGTCACGAAGTGAGCTTGGGGGTGTTGAGAGATGTTTCTTAAATCAAGTGCATGAATATGCAACACAATGGCGTTTTGTTCTTCGATGCGATAGGGGATGAGGTTGATTGATAATGCGTTTTTGTGTGATCAATAGCACGAGAATTCTTAGTCACTTAAGTACTTAATCAAAGGGATAAGAAGAAGGGCTGTAGAACATTGTGTTTAAATTTAAATTGTTTCTTTTCTAGAGAGATATAAATATGTTAACTATGCTCTCATGGGGATATTATTTTATTGGAGTTTATTTTGTGTCATAAGATAAGCGATGCCAATTCTTTATTGTGATGGTCATGAATGTTATGGACATAATGTGGAGATAGGAATGGAAATAGTCTGTGAAAATCTAAACTCAAGCCTTTAGTTAAATTAAAAGTACAGTGTACACTTAGGTTTTAGGTTATTATGAATCGGTCAAGGATATAATCGTGGATAAAACAAAAGCTCTCGATGCTGCTCTCTCACAAATTGAACGTTCTTTTGGTAAAGGCTCGATTATGCGTCTTGGGCAAAAAGAGCAGGTTGTTGAAATTGAAACAGTTCCAACAGGGTCGTTATCCTTGGATATTGCTTTAGGGATTGGTGGATTACCGAAGGGGCGTATTGTTGAGATTTATGGACCAGAAAGTTCTGGGAAAACAACATTGGCTCTACATGCTATTGCTGAAGCACAGAAAGGGGGGGGAATTTGTGCTTTTATTGATGCAGAGCATGCGCTTGATCCTATCTATGCGCGTAAGCTTGGTGTTGATTTAGAAAACTTGTTCATTTCTCAGCCAGATACCGGTGAACAGGCATTGGAAATTACAGAAACGTTGGTTCGTTCTGGTGCAGTTGATGTGCTTGTTGTGGATTCTGTCGCAGCTTTAACACCGCGAGCAGAAATTGACGGTGAAATGGGTGATGCTTTGCCCGGATTGCAAGCTCGGTTAATGAGTAAAGCGTTGCGAAAATTAACAGCAGCAATTTTTCGCTCTAACTGTATGGTTGTCTTTATTAATCAAATTCGCATGAAAATTGGTGTGATGTTTGGTTCTCCCGAAACGACAACGGGTGGAAACGCTTTAAAGTTTTATGCATCTGTTCGTTTAGATATTCGTCGCATTGGATCCATTAAAGATAGGGATGCAATCGTTGGTAATCAGACGCGTGTTAAAGTGGTGAAGAATAAACTGGCACCTCCATTCAAGCAGGTTGAGTTTGATATTATTTATGGTGAAGGTATTTCCAAAGTAGGTGAATTGATTGATTTGGGTGTCAAGGTTGGTATTGTAGAAAAATCTGGTGCATGGTTCTCTTATAATTCTCAACGTTTAGGACAGGGGCGTGAGAATGCAAAGCAGTTTTTACGTGAACATGCGGAAATAGCTACAGAGATTGAAGCAGCTTTGCGCCAAAATGCTGGTTTGATCGCGATTGAATTGTTAGAAAATGCAGGGTCAGAAAATATAGAAAGAGATGAAGCCATTTGATGGAGTGTTTTTTCGTCTATAATTTTTTTCCTTTAAGATTTTTCTGTTTTTTTGTTTGAGTTTTTAAATACACAGTCATTTTTTTCTCAATTTTTTAAAACAAATATTCCATTCTTTGATTAAATTGACTCCATGCGTGATGAAGAGGATATTTAATGAGGGGGATTTTTCTTTTATGGTTTTGTGCTGTATTGAGCAGGTGTCAGTATGAATAGTGTTAATAATATTCGGTCAATATTTTTGGATTATTTTCATCGTAATGGGCATAAAGTTCTTGCTTCTAGTCCGCTTGTTCCGCGAAATGATCCTACACTTATGTTTACAAATGCAGGGATGGTGCAGTTTAAAAATGTTTTTACTGGACTTGAACAACCTCCTTATAAGCAGGCAACAACGGCACAAAAATGTGTTCGTGCGGGTGGAAAGCATAATGATCTTGATAATGTTGGTTATACGGCGCGTCATCATACATTTTTTGAAATGCTGGGTAATTTTTCTTTCGGTGATTATTTCAAAGAAGAAGCCATTTTTTTATCATGGAATCTTTTAACGAAGGAATTTTGTCTACCAAAAGATAAATTGTTGGTGACAGTTTACCAGAGTGATGAAGTTGCTGCTGAACTGTGGCGTAAAATTTCAGGTCTTCCAGATGAAAAAATTGTCCGTATTGCGACGGCTGATAATTTTTGGTCGATGGGAGAAATAGGACCCTGTGGTCCTTGTTCGGAGATTTTTTATGATCATGGCGATGAAATCTGGGGCGGTCCTCCTGGAAGTATGGAAGAAGATGGCGATCGCTTTATTGAGATTTGGAATCTTGTTTTTATGCAATATGAGCAGATTTCTCAGGAAGAACGTGTTGATTTGCCTCATCCTTCTATTGATACCGGTATGGGATTAGAGCGTATTGCTGCTGTTTTACAGGGCGTTCATGATAATTATGACATTGATCTTTTTTGTGCATTAATTGCTGCATCAGAAGAAATTACAGGGATTGAGGCAAAGGGTGATTTTATTGTCAGCCATCGTGTCATTGCTGATCATCTTCGCTCATCTGCATTTTTGATTGCTGATGGTGTGCTTCCTTCTAATGAAGGAAGAGGATATGTTTTACGTCGTATTATGCGTCGTGCTATGCGTCATGCGCATCTTCTTGGTGCTAAAGAGCCCTTAATGTGGCAACTTTTGCCTGCTTTGAACCGCGAAATGGGACAAGCCTATCCTGAATTGGTGCGTGCTGAATCTTTAATTTCAGAAACTTTAAGGTTAGAAGAAATACGTTTTCGTAAAACGCTTGAACGAGGACTTGGTTTGTTAAATGAAGCAAGTACCGATCTTAAAGAAGGAGATCATTTAAATGGTGAAGTTGCTTTCAAGCTTTATGATACCTATGGTTTTCCGCTTGATTTAACGCAGGATGTTTTGCGGCGTCGTGGAATATCTGTTGATGTTGATACCTTTGATAAAGCGATGGAACGTCAAAAAGAGGAAGCGCGTGCCAATTGGTCTGGTTCTGGGGAAGCTGTAACAGAAAAGATCTGGTTTTCTGTTCGTGATAAAGTGGGGGCTACAGAATTTTTGGGTTATGAAACAGAAACGGCTAAAGGCATTCTTACAGCTCTCGTGTGTGATGGTAAACTTGTTGATCATATTTCTTTAGGTCAGAAAGCTATGCTTGTTGTTAATCAGACACCTTTTTATGGTGAATCTGGTGGACAAATTGGTGATAGTGGGATCATTTCTGGTAAAAATTTTATTTTTGAGGTGCATGATACCCAAAGAAAGGGTGATGGTGTTTTTATCCATATTGGGGAGGTGAAATCTGGTCAGGCATCAAGGTCTGATTGTGTAGAATTAAACGTTGATGTTGTTCGTCGTAAAAAAATTCGTGGAAATCATTCTGCTACCCATTTGTTACACGAAGCTTTACGACAAGTTTTGGGATCTCATGTTACACAAAAAGGCTCTCTTGTATCGCCAGATCGGTTGCGTTTTGATTTTTCTCATCCAAAATCCGTTTTACCAGAAGAACTGAAAAAAATAGAAGATTTAGCAAATGAGATTATTTTGCAAAATAGTAGAGTGGTAACGCGCCTCATGGCTGTAGATGATGCAATTTCTGAAGGTGCAATGGCATTATTTGGTGAGAAGTATGGTGATGAAGTTCGCGTTGTTTCTATGGGGGAGCCACTTGAACAGGCAAAATTAAAAAAGCATTGGTCAATAGAGCTTTGTGGAGGCACACATGTGGAGCGAACAGGGGATATTGGTTTGATTCATATTTTTTCTGAAAGTTCTGTTTCGGCTGGAGTGCGGCGTATTGAAGCTTTAACAGGCAAAGAAGCACGTCTTTATCTTAGCCGCCAAGATGAACGTATTCATGAAATTGCTGATCTTTTAAAAACTTCTTCTGCTGGCGTGGAAGAACGGGTGCGAATTTTACTTGATGATCGTCGTAAACTTGAAAAAGAATTGAATGATGTACGCAAGAAAATGATGTTGAGTGGTGGAATAACAGAAAGGAGCCAAGGTGATATTACCATCATCAATGGGTTTTCTTTTACCGGACGCGTTGTTAAAAATATTTTACCACGGGATCTTAAGGCGCTCGTCGATTCTGAGAAAAAACAAATCGGATCTGGAGTGGTTGCTTTTATTAGTGTCTCAGAGGATGGAAAAGGGAGTGCTGTTGTTGGCGTTACGGATGATTTAACGGATAAGTTAAATGCTGTTGATCTCGTTCGTATTCTTTCAGGTATGCTTGGTGGTAAAGGTGGAGGTGGCCGTCCTGATATGGCGCAGGCTGGTGGTCCTGAGGGGAACAAAGCTGATGAGGCATTTGCGGCACTAAAAGATTTTCTGGAAAAAAATTAAAGAATGAAATCATTCTGCATAGATGTTTTTTACATTTTTATATTGGGTTGGCATCTAGTACCACGAATATCCATCTGGTGTGTTTCTGAAATCAAGATACAGCGTAATTGGGGGAAAATACAATTGTAAAGACAAAAACAGTGTTTGTCTTTATCATCACTTTTTCATTTGGCTTTATAGCTTCCAAGCGTTTCAGGAGTTACCGTTTTAAGATAAGATAGATTATGCAGCACTTCATGCTTTGCTGTCTATTCTTTTACTAGGAAGATTAGTTATTGTGTTGCTCCTATAGATTTTTTTGAAGAAACATCTCTTTTTATGAAAGGGATAATACAAGATTTATTGCATACGATTATCCTTATAAAGTTATAAGCTGTCATTATTTTATTAGCTTTCAAATAACTAAAATCCCTTTCCTTGAAAAGGCTTATAAAAGAGTTGTCGTATCTTAGAGATATTGTATTGTTTTCATTTTGCTTGTTATGTACAAGCAAACAGTTTTTTTATTTATCATTAAAAGGTCTTGAAAAGAACATTCTCCTATCTTTATAAATTTTTATTTCAAGTTATAAAATAATGAATTATCAATATAAATCAAAGGAATGTTATACAAATCTAAAGATTTAGATTAATGTCTAATTTATAATGATAATTTATCATTTCAAATTCTGTGTATGTTAAATTAATCAAAATCACTCATGGATGTCGTTGTGAAATGGGCTTAGGAGCATTGAGAAATGTTTCTAAAAAAGCCATATGAATGTGCAAAACAATGACATTCTGTTCTTTATGAGAGGACGATAAAGAACGTGATAAACAAAAAGAAATACATGATATTCATTATTAAAAAGCTATTGCTTTAGTTCGTTTTGAAATTCGTAAAGCTGAGTTAAAAGAAGACGGTAAAACTGGAAGTTATTTTTACCTTTACATCTTTATATTTTTCCTAAATGAGAGTGTACACTCGTTAATACGTACAGATATAGGGCAATATTTTTATCCCAATCTAGTAAAATTGCAATAGCAGAGAAAATACTAAATTGTTTTAATATCTGTCTTAAATACCTAAAATGGATTGTGGTATTTTTAGAAATCTTTTCATTTGTATTATATAAGTACTTTTGTTGTATTGAGGAATTTTTTTTGCATAAGATTTATGAAGAGTATCATTTTTATGATGCTATGGCTTCGTGTAAGGGGATAACATTTTCTCCTTCTCTTTCTGGTGGTTTGATTGTTAAACCACTTGCCTTTAAAAATTTAGAGAAACGCCCTCCTTTATCGATCAATTCTTGAAAGTTTCCTTTTTCCATTAAGTAACCATGTTCCAGAAAGAGTATCACATCAGCATTGCGTACTGTTGAGAGGCGATGTGCTATAATAAAAGTAGTGCGGTTATGGCGTATGGAATCGAGAGCATCTTTGACACGTGCTTCTGTTTCAACATCAAGAGCGCTTGTTGCTTCATCTAGAATGAGAATGGGGGCGTTTTTTAAAACAGCGCGTGCAATTGCTAGCCGCTGTTTTTCTCCACCTGATAATTGAGATCCTCGTTCGCCCACTATTGTGTTATAACAGTCAGCTTTTTTTAGAATAAAATCGTGAGCTTCTGCTATTTTTGCTGCTTCATAAAGTTCTTCATTTGTTGCGCTCGCTTTTCCTATTGAAATATTGTCATAAATAGTACGGTTGAAAAGACCCGAGTCTTGAAATACTGTTGCTAGAGATTTGCGTAAAGATTCGCGATTGATCGAGCATATATTTATTCCATCAATGGAGATATGCCCAAAGGCAGGGTCGTATACGCGCTGTAACAGATTGATCAATGTTGTCTTCCCAGCCCCTGTTGGTCCTACAATCGCAACAGTTTGTCCTGCTTTAACCTCAAAGGAAACATCAAAAACACCTTGAGAAGAATTTGGGAATTTATAGGTCACGTGATGGAATTGTATGGCGCCTTTAACATTTTGGAGGGAAGGAAGATTTTGCGGTTCGTTGATATGAAAGGTTGAGTCTTCCATTTCAAAAAATTCTTGCAGTTTTGCTTGTGAGGATATTGCACAATTAATAAAATTACTCATTTGGTCTAGACGGCTAATCATGAGTTGTGCAAATCCAACAAAAGCAACAACTTCACCTACTCGTAATTGACCTTTTGCAACAAAAAAAGCTCCAAGAAGAAGAACAAAAACGATTGAAATTGTTGAAGCCATTCGATTTAAGCCACTGGCCAGTGCCCACCAATTGAGAACAGGATTTTGTGCTTTAAGCAAAGCATTTGTATGTTGATGCAGTATAGAAGTTTCTTCTTCTACTCGGTTATAACTTTGTACAATGGAAACATTAGAGATTGAATCACTGACATGTTTAAAAAGGTTGTGATGGTAGCATTCTACAGTGGCTTGTCCGTCTTTTGTTTTTCGCATCACTAAACGTGCAATTAATACGTAGATGATGGCAAGCACAACCAAGACTATTGAAAGACGCCAATTCATATTAAACGCTATGGGGATGAGAACCAATAAGGCGACAAGTGTTGAGAGGTGTTGGCGCATAAAATCAAGCCATATGGTTGACATGGAATCTATTGCGCGCAAAAGTGTATGGAGTGCGTTGGAAGTCCCACGTTGTTGATGCCAAATTAAAGGCATGGCAATGATACGTTCGAAAGATTCCGTTAAAACCGTTAAGCGGCGTTTATGGGCTAAGCGGTCAGCACCGCGAGCAACAAGGACATAAGCAATAATATGTGAAAGTCCAAAACAAACCCAAAGGGTAAGAGTAGGAATGATAGCTGATTTTTCTGAAATAGAATCAATAACACGTCCGAATAAAATAGGTTCTGCAATGGTGATAATAGCTAACATAACATTAGCGGTACAGATTAAAAGGGATGCATTTTTTTCTCTATTTAGGTAAGTGAGAACACGTGCATAAGTTTTGAATAAGGACACGGTTAATTATCTCCATTCGCTATTAAGCGTAAAGGCTGTTGATTTTTATAACGCTTAGTTTTTAGCTAATAGAATTTGACCGTTAAGAAAAGGCAATTTTGGATACTAACTGTAATATGGTGTGATAAAGCCAACTAAAATATGAATTTTTGTGTTTATAAAGGCGTAAAATAGATCAATAAAATTATCAGGTAAAAAATTTTGGGCAGAGAAAATTATCAGGTAAGGGAATTTTCATGGCAGGCGTAGAAATAAAAAAAGTTGAGGTAGATGAAAATGGAATGCGCTTAGATCGCTGGTTTAAGGTGCATTATCCAGGACTTGGTTTTGGAGCTTTGCAGAAATTGTTGCGTTCTGGTCAGATACGGCTTGATGGTGGACGTGTTAAAGCCGATACGCGTCTTTGTATGGGGCAAGCTGTTCGTATTCCGCCTCTCCCTATTAATGATAAGGCAAATCTTTCAATAACGGATAAAACACTTCGTGGGCAGGATGATGAAACCGTTTTGAAAAAAATGCTGCTTTATGAAGATCCAAAGGTATTTGTTTTTAACAAGCCAGCTGGGTTGGCTGTACAAGGAGGCTCTGGTTTAACACGTCATATGGATAGTATGCTTGAGGTATGGCGCAATAAAAAAGGTGAAAAGCCGCGTTTGGTTCATCGTCTTGATCGTGAGACGTCGGGTGCCCTTATTGTTGCGCGATCAAGGGGAGCTGCTCAGTCCTTAACAGCTGCTTTTAGAGCGCGAGAAACAAAAAAGACTTATTGGGCGTTGGTTCGGGGCGTGCCTAAAAAAAAGCAGGACAAAATTTCAACGTGGATGGTTAAGGAAATGACTGCACAAGGTGATAAAATGCGTGTTTGTGAACATGGGGAGCCAGATTCACATCATGCGGTTTCCTACTATCGCGTTTTAGATACGCGAGGGCGGGCTCTTTCGTGGCTTGAAATGGAACCCTATACAGGGAGAACACATCAGCTTCGTGTGCATGCTGCCTATATGGATCATCCGATCATTGGCGATACAAAGTATTTTTTTTCTGATAGTAATTGGACATTACCAGGAGGAATTCAAAACCGTCTTCATCTTCATGCACGTCGTATTCGTATTCCTCATCCTTCAGGAGGAATATTGGATATTATTGCACCTTTACCGCCTCATATGGTCCAAAGTTTTAATCTTTTGTCTTTTAATGAGAGTGATGCTGAAACAGAGTAATCTATCTCTATTAAATCAATACATTACTGCAATAGTGAGGGAATAGGTGAATCTTGATTCTATTACGTTTTTTTGCCCCTATCCCTCATTTTTTTGAAGCTTTTTTATAGATTCTAAGGCTAATTTTTTACGATCTGCACTCTTTGTATAAAGAGATGCCATATTATCATTTGTCCAGCCAAATAATGCTTTCAATTGTGATACTGTTGCACCAGAATTAGCTGCGCGTGTTGCTGCTAATTTTCTCAATCCATGCGCCGATTTTTTGATACCTGCTTGAGTACATGCCTTGTAAAATACACTTCCGAAACTATTTTTGTGTAATTTTTGGCTGTATTTACCACAAATAAATGTTTCATCACCAATAGGACCAGCTTCAAGCGTTTTGGCTAATTCCGGTAAAATAGGAAGAAAAACATCTGTTTTAAATTGGCTCTTTTCTGTTTTGAGATGGATGATATTATCTTTGACATCTTTCCAGCCAATGCGAACCGCATCACCACGACGCAAGCCCGTATATAAAAGAACATCAATCCAGACACGTTCATGGGTACCATGATGCCATTTGTGATAATATTTCTCAACATCTTCTTCTGTCCAAACAGGAAAGCCGTCTTTATTTTTGGTAGATGGTCTTTTGACTCCTAAAGTCGGATTATTCTCCAAAAGACCTTGATCAATTGCCCAATTAAACAGCCCATTAAGGGCTTTCAGAAATTCTCTAGCCATTGCTGGCGTTTCTTTCCGCCGTTCAACGCCGGCTATGATATGTTTTTTATCAATTATTTGGTATGGAACGTTGCCTATTGTATCGCATACCTTTATAAGGATACGTTCTCTCTGTTCTTGGGTTCCTTTAGCAAGATTATGCCAATTAGAGCTGTTAAAGTATTGTTTAAGCAGCCATGCAAATGAACCTTCAACAAGTTTACCAGTTTTTGATTTAGGAAGTATCAGTCCTTGTAACTCGGCAAGTGCGCTTTTGTAGTTATCAACAAACTCTTGCGTTCCATAGGCACCGCGTATTCTAATGCGTTTGCCATGACCAATACGTACATACCATACAATTTTGCCATGTTGAGTAATTTGTTTAACGAGATGAGGAGGACGTGGTTTTGGCATGGTATTTTACATCTTAGAGAGTGCGGTTTCGTAATATTCATTCTTTGACAAATCTAAAAGTTTGTCTGGGTGGTTAACTGAATTTGGTATTGGAATATCGGATTTAAGATAGATAAGCAGTTCACCGGTAGGTTTGATTTCTACGAGTTCACAACCTTGTTTTTTAGCTTCTCTT
Source organism: Bartonella sp. MR30HLJHH (assembly GCF_042194195.1). NCBI lineage: Bacteria > Pseudomonadati > Pseudomonadota > Alphaproteobacteria > Hyphomicrobiales > Bartonellaceae > Bartonella > Bartonella sp. MR30HLJHH. The sequence continues at coordinate 27,813 of NZ_JBHIMO010000015.1, forward strand.
AAAGCGCG
>NZ_JBHIMO010000016.1:0-24742 GCF_042194195.1 Bartonella sp. MR30HLJHH
TTGAATATGCTGGAGATACAATGTCTTTTTGCCAATTATGTTCCAAAAGTGAATAGATATGCGCTAAAAAGGGATAGAAAACATCGAAAACAGGACGGTGATCATTACTTAAAATTCTAGAGTCTTTATTTTATTATTTCATTTTTTTGTAAAAACAGCGCGTCTTCTAAAATTTTAGTTTTTTTATATTGCACTTATGATTAAAAGAATGCTTCAATTATTCAAAATAAATATCAAAAGTATTCAATTCAAAAAGCTATGAGAGATAAAAGAGAAGGAAGAAACATTAGTGTTCTAAGCTGTTTTTCCTTCTCTTATTGCTCTATATCAAAACGATGCTCGAAAAATTATTTCAATCTTTTAAGTAAAAGCTCCCAACACCAAGAAGGCAGATTCAAAATTTTTGAGGCAATGTCTGACAATTTTAAGATTATATCCAAAATTGACTTTTTTGTTGTGTTTTCAGTTTTGGGATGAGATGCAATATGCGTATGTTCTGATGGACTATTTTGTATGAAGGTACCGTAATTTATAATGTTCATTTGAATCGGTGTATTAGAAGGGTTATGCACTGTTATTGGTGTATAGTCGCTAAAGATTTCTTCTTTTATGTTTTTTATATCCTTTGTTTCAAATATATCTTTATACAAACTGTTTTTGCATTTTTCCAACATGGTGTTGCTGAAAATACAGACATTCATTATTTTTCCCATGAGTGTTTTTATTTTATGGATAAAACTTTCGACATAGCTTGTGAATGGATTTTTCAAAGTCATTTTAATATCGTTACTGATGCTGATTATTTTGTCGAGCGCTTTTTTTACTGAGGAGTCCAAAATATCTTTGATATTTGAAAAGTCATGCTCATCAAGTTTGTTGATCATATCATAAGACCATCCCGAAAGACAGGCAATCATTTCTATTGTTTGCTTGATCCCTTCCTTTTTGCTTATTTCTCTTAAGTCTTTAACTTTTGCACGTCGTAAACTAATCTCTGTATATGTTTTTCCTTCAACTGTAAGGGGTATCAGTAATGGGACGCGTGTTATTTCTATTATGCACATTCACAGCTCTTATGAGTCAATTAAATAAAAATATATTAAATTACAGTATTATATTTATCAATATGTTATACAGTTTTTTAATTTTTTATCTTAAGTAAAAAGTTTCATGCAATGAGCAAAGTATATTTGTTTTTTTGCAGGGGTGTCATTATACTCTATGAGCTGATAGATCTAAATTCTTTACAATAAAGGTTTATGTTGATAGGCTTTTCAAGCTATTGTTGTGTTAGAAGTGGGCTTTGTACGGTCGTAATTTTGGAGTAGAGCCGTCAATAGACCGTTTTTCTTCCTTGAATTTTGTAGATTCATTTCACTCGATATTGTATGAGAATACCATTGTTGTCGCGGAGAAGGTATGTAATATCAGTGCATTTTGTCTATGATGTTTCTGAAAAAGGTTGATGTGTGTTATAGCAAGATGTGTGTACAGGAAAGCTTATTTAGGGAATAACTTTTTGTCCCATGAAGTCCGTAAAACAAAACGCTGTCTATAAGAAAAATAATATTTTTACAAAGTAAAATAATAACACTTTTAATAATTATTATTTGTATGTATAAGCATAAAATATAATTATATTTGTTATATTTAATTAAATACTATTTAATCTCTAACTAAAAGTGTGATTTTCTTTATGATTCATAAATATACATTACCATTCATTATACTTATTGTATGTTTATCGACGGGGGGATTGATTTCTACCGACATTTTTTTACCAGCACTGGGAGAGATGCGTCAATATTATCAAGTGACACAATCTCAAATTCAGAGTGCAGTGGCAGTTTTTTTGTTGGCATTGGCACTTGGACAGCTCATTTATGGGCCGCTGAGTGATAATTTTGGGCGTAAAAAAACACTTCTATTGGGCTTATTCTTGTGGTTATTTACAACATTTGGTGCGATTTATACGGTTCATATTCACGCTTTTCTTGTGTTACGTTTTTTGCAAGGTCTTGGTGCTTGTGCGGGACTTGTCTTAAGTCGTGCAATTATCAATGATTTGTTAGATAAAAAAGCAGCCGGAAAACTTTATTTGATTGTTTTCCCTTTTATTGGAATATCACCAGCACTTGCACCTTTCATTGGTGGACTTTTGATACAAGCTTTTCATTGGCAGGCAACTTTTATCTTTTTAAGCTTTTTTATATTTTTGACAATTTTGCTGTGTTGTTTTGTGCTAACGGAAACTCTGCCCTCTCAAAAACGGCAGCATTTTTCTCCTATAGGATTGATGAAGGCATATTTAGGCGTTTTTAGAAATAAACAATTTATTTTTTATGCACTTATTCCGTGTTTTTCTTACATAGCTTATTTTGCTTATATTGTGGAATCGCCTTTTTTACTCACGACTTTGGGTCTATCACCAATACACATTAGTTATAGCTACATCGGTGTCTCATTGCCCTATATTTTGGGAAATTTTTTGGCGCGATGGTTTTTTGAACGCGAGTCTATGGAAAAGACTGTCTGTCGAGGATACATTATTTTTGTTATAGGAGGCGTGCTCTTTGCTGTGCAAATGTATCTAAGCCCATGGCCCCTTGTGACAAGTTTTATGGCTATTGCTGTTCTGACTTTTGGTAATGGTTTTTTATTGCCGTTAGGAACAGCGTTGGCTATTTCATCGCATCCGAAAGCTGCGGGAGCGGCTTCTGGTGTTATGGGATCTTTGCAATTAGGAAGTGCGGCGCTAAGTGCAGCGGTTATCGGAAAAATATCTGGCCATAGCCCACGGGCTATGGCCACTTTGTTAGCTGTGTGTTGCGTGATTGGTTTTATCATTTATATTCAGAAAGCGCGTCATTTTATGACCTCAGAAATGAGCTGAGTGAAATGATAAAAAGAAAGCATTATGCGGAAATGCTTTTGATGTTTTACACAAATGGGGCACCTGTACATTAGATGAATTTTTTTATTATGTTGTTGGATTGAGTGGGTTTAAAATTTGTTGCAAGCTTCGTTTGAGTTTAACAAATCGATTATGATGGGGGGGAGTATGAGCCTAGAGTTTCAACATATTTTCATTATATTGGGTGGGAAAAGTTTTGGCTCTAATGCATGTTTTAAAATAAGGGGAGGAATTGATCAATGAGCCTTCCTATTATTATTCTTTCTCCTGTAATGCCAATTTGGGATGGTGGTGTTTTTTGTTCTCCATTGACAAAGCTATGCTTATCAAAAGGATTCCCTGTCACTCTGCTGGATACGCTTTCTCTTTTTCCTAAGAGTTCTCATGTTCTCAATCATTCTGCTGTAGATATTTTATCTTTTATAGAAGAAAAACTTAAAAGCTATTTTAAAGAGCCCGCAGTGCTTGTGGGATTTTCTATGGCTGGAATGTTGGTACAAATATTGGCAGCACGGCTTCCCAATGTTCAAGCTGTGCTTGCTATGAATGCACCTGGCTATCCTGATAAGGTTTTGCAACGGCGCCTTGGAGATATTCTTGTTTACTTACAAAATAATGATTTATCAGGAGCTTTGGAAATACTCAATGGTTTTATGCATCCTTCTGGCATTATGAAAAAAAGAGTTTTATTGGAGGCTCCTGATCAACAAAAAAGCGTGGCAATTGAACGCATGACAAGAGGCTTTAAACTCTTATTGGCGATGGATGCTAGAGATGAAATAGTTAAGTATAAGGGGAAGTTTTTAGCTTTAGTGGGAGAAAAGTCACAACTTGCAACGGTAGATAATCAGACGAAAAGCCCTTGTTTCAATCATGAATATAAGATCATCTCTGGTGCTGGTACGCGTTTGTGGGATGATAATCCTGTTATGACGGATGCAGTCATTGCTGAATGGATGAGTGGATTATGAAAAAGAAAGTTCTTGTGTTACCTGGTGATGGGATAGGACCAGAGGTTTGTGATGCTGCGCTGATGGTCTTAGAGCAATTTCAATTGCCAATAGAGTTTACTTATGGTGATATTGGTTTTGAATGTTGGAAACAGGAAGGAGATCCTGTCCCTCAAGCAACTTGGCAAAAAATTACTCAGAGTGATGCGATTTTACTTGGAGCTGTGACCAGCAAAGGAAAAGAAGCGGCTTTAAAAGAACTTGAACCGCATTTAAAAGAGCAAAACCTTGCCTATGTTTCTCCTGTACTTCAGCTTCGCCAAAAATTAGGGGTGTTTGCAAATATACGCCCTATAAGATACATCTTTGGTCCGAAAAAACCTTTTCATTTTTGTGTTATCAGAGAAAATAGTGAAGGACTTTATGCTGGATTGGATTTTCGGGGTATCACTCCTGAAGCAGCCGCTTGGTTAAGACATCCCAATTTGACAAAATATGGGCTTGAGGAAGCTGCGTGGACAGTTCGTTTGCAGACACGCTTTGGTTTAGAGCGGTTATTTGAATACGCTTTTTCTTATGCAAGAAAATATGGCGTGAAGCGAGTTACTTTTGCTGATAAGCCCAATGTTATGCGAGAAAGTGGTCAGTTTGCTCGAGAAATTTTTGAGAAAATTGCGCAAAACTATCCGGAAATTGAAGCAGATATTCATAATGTTGATGCGGTTGCTTTGTGGATTGTAACGAAGCCAGAGCAGTTTGGCGTGATTGTTGCTGAAAACATGTTTGGCAATATTCTCTCTGATCTTGGTTCTGGGATAATGGGAGGATTGGGGCTTGCACCTAGTGCAAATGTGGGGAGCGAGATTGCTTATTTTGAACCTGTTCATGGAAGCGCACCACGTATTGCTGGACAAAATAAAGCAAATCCTTCTGCGATGCTTTATACCACGGCTTTACTCTTAGAACATTTAGGCTTTAAAGATGCAGCAAAACAATTATCTGAGAGTGTTGATCAGGTTATTCGTGCTGGAAAAACTGTATCTTACGATCTAGGAGGTGTAGCCTCTACCCGTCAAATGACTGAAGCTGTTCGCAATTCTCTCATGAAACCTGTCTCTGTTTGTCATGCGGCAATTATTACCGTTGGTGATGAACTCCTTTCAGGACAATATTTGAATACGAATTTACAAGATTTAAGCCAAAGCTTAAACAAGAGAAATATTCAAGTCATACGTCACTTTGTTTGTGCTGATCAATTACAGCAAATCAGTGAAACTGTTGTTTCTTGTCTTGGACAAGAAGATCTTATCATTATCAGTGGGGGATTGGGACCAACATCAGATGACATAACACGTGATGCGGTTGCAAAAGCCGTGCAGCAGCCTTTGATACATCATGAAGCTGTTTGGCAAACAATAAAAGGTCAATTACAACGATTAGGGATTACGGCGGATAAGAGTAATGCGCGTCAAGCATTGTTTCCTGAGACAGCAACCGTGCTTGATAATCCTACGGGTACAGCACCAGGGTTTTATCTCTCTTGCGATGGAAGTACGCTTGTTGTTTTGCCTGGTCCACCATCACAGGCTCTTGCGCTTTTAGAGAATTATTTAGAACACAATGAGAAGAAATATTCTTCTGTATCGCGTGCGAGGTATGCATGGACTTTGATTGGAATTGATGAAAGTACCATTGCGCAGTGGGTTGATTGTCATCTTGAAAATGCGCCATTTGAACGGCATTTTTTATGGAAAAGTCCCTATGTTCTTGTGCAACTGATTGGTCAATCAGAAGCGCCCTTGGAACAACATTTCGTGGAAGAATTTGAAAATCATTTTCACCCCTATTTGGTTGGTGCAGAAGTGACTACTACTTGTAAACAATTAGCGATGCATGCAGAGGTTCATTGGTCTTCCAATGATCCGCGGCTTTTAAAATATTTTCAACCCATAGAAAAAAGTACAAAAAATATTCCAAAGCTTGAGGTTGAAGTGAGCCTATCACCTTCTATCGAGACATTAGAAAATCAAGAAGAAAGCCTTGGACATGCCACGATGACTATACGGATGAAAGGTTATGACGATGATCGTGTAACTTTTCCCTATACGCGACCACTTTTAGGTGTCGTCTTACAAGAGTATGCAGCTTGGTTGGTTTTAAAAAGAGTTTTGCAAACTGAGAAAAGCAAATGAACCTCTATGGGGATGTAAAAATATTGCTCAAATTATTGAACGTTCTATTATAAGAAGTATTTTATCCTTTTCTTAGGTGGTTTTTATCTATAGGTTAATCTTTCTTTTGATGTGTAATTAAATGACTTTGATTGATTCAAGATTAAGAAAAACTTTACTATATTAGGCTCGCTACATTCAATATTTATAAATGATTAATTATTATAAATCAAGATGTTATCTTTCATAGAGCTGATGACAAGGAATTCAGGGGCTTCGTGTGCCTCAAGCGTTGTAAATAATTAAGATTCTTTGTAAATCAAAAAGTGATGTTGTGAAAAGACAAGAAGTCGTGTCATTTACAGGAAAGCTTTGCAAATTTTATTGAAAAATATGTCCAGTTTATTGCGAATATGTGCCATTCAGTTATCTGATAATAAATTGTTGTAAAGAGCTCATAAAATTTTTCCTTTAAGTTTCTGTGTGATTGCACGCTCGTTTAGTGTTCGCTTCCGATGGGCGATATTTTTCAATTTGATAACAGGAAGAACTATTTTTTCTGTAAGACGTGAAAATTTAAGGAGTGATTATTTTATGCTTTTGTTTTCCTTTTGATTGGTAATTTTTAGGAATTTGTTTGAGGAAAATATTTAATGTGGTGTGTTGGTGAATGTGGTTAAAAACATTTTACGCGTGTGTGTGGGAAGAATAAAAATGTGTCTTAATTGTTGATAAGAGTGTCAATGTTTTTGATGAACAAATTTTAGGCGTAATTCTTAGTATCTAGATAGGAAGTTCGTTGCAAATTTTTTAACAATTCGTGTCCTATCTGTTGTGGTGCGCAGTGGTCTTTTTAAGCAAAAAAGAAAGGGCTTTTATGTATCAGATTGATTACAACAGTTATCGTTCTGTCAAGAGTTTTAATCGTCGCGTTCGTTTTCTCGTCATGCATTATACGGCTCTTGATTTTAAATCCTCGGTTATGGCGCTTACAGGAGAAAAGGTTAGTGCACACTATCTTGTTCCTGATCCTTCAGAGCAGACATATCGTGAGGCAGGCTTTGCGGACATGCGTATTTTTAATCTGGTCGATGAAAATGAGCGTGCATGGCATGCGGGTGTGAGTTCATGGGCTGGGCATAGTCATCTCAATGATGCATCTATCGGGATTGAAATCGTTAATTTAGCGACTGGTCATTCTGAGTCTCCAGAAGAGACAGTTGATTTTATGGCTTATCATGATGAGGGGAGTATATTTCCTTCTTATAATCCAATACAAATTGATGCCGTTAAGGAGCTTGCATTGAATATTCTTCAACGGTATCCCGATATTATGCCAACTGATGTTGTGGGACATAGTGATATTGCCATTGGAAGGAAAAGTGATCCAGGAGCAGCTTTTCCATGGAGAGAACTTTATAGGGCAGGTATAGGAGCATGGTATGATGATGAACTAAAAAGTCATTATCAAGAGCAATTCTCTAAGAATTTTCCATCCAAAGAAGATGTTTTGGCGAAGCTAAAATGTTATGGATATGACATTTCTACTGCGTGTACCCAAACAGGATACAAAGATTTGATCCGAGCATTTCAACTTCATTTTCGTCAAGAAAATTATGATGGGATTCTAGATGTTGAAACAGCAGCAATTCTTTATGCATTGGTTGATAAGTATTTTCCGTGAATTCAATGCTTTTTAATTGAAAATATGGTTATGATGACGTGTAAGCCTTTTTCTTATCAAGAGAGGCTTTTTTTGCTAATGGGCTTTATGTAAATCTGTTACTTCATTTTTATGCTTAATAAAAGTGCTGAGCACCATCATACACTTTACCAGATCTCAATGTTACTACAGCCCTTGGGGCTTAAAACGATTCATAAAAGGATTTTCTTTACTCGTTTTTATTCACACGGCTCTCTCCATTTGTCGTGTACAAGTGAATGGTTTTGGTTGATTCAACATGCAAAATAATAGATTATCATTATAAATCAATGTGATGAAGATTCAAAAAAAGGTGGGGCGTTTACAGATTGCTACTGATAGGAGTCTCTATTCTTTAGAAGGGGAAGAGGTCAATTCATTTTTTGAAGATATATCTATTTTCTCTTTTATTGCTTTGGAGGATATTTTCATCGTTTTGACAACATGTTTCTTGATGATTAAGTTTTTTAATGGGAGGCAGTGTTGTAAAATGTTGTGTTTTAGGATGTTAATAGAAGACACATTCATGCATATCAAAAACACAATGATGTCTTGTTTTTTCAATATTTTATCTGTTCAGTGTAGAATTTATCTGAGAAGATCATGACCTAAATTAACAAAGGTTAAAAGTAAATTACCAAGAAAGACCAATTTGGTAATAAAGCAGAGGGATTTGTTCACATTTAAAAGGCACGCAAGAGATTGTTTGAATTGATGTGTAAGCACCGCCTACGCAGTGTTCTTATCAAGCACATTAGGTTAATTTTCTGAGAATATTTTTGTGAAAGTCAGAAATTTTTGTCAAAAAGACAAGAAAATAAGTATCAAGAAAGATGCTCATGATGTTTGATTGCAAAAATAAAAACTGGCAACTTATGTTGCCAGTTTTTAAAATCTTTAGCTTAAATAGGATTAGAATGAACGCTGTAAACGGATCATACCTTGAAAAGCACTTTTTTTATTGAATAAATGTTTTTCATCATTATTTTTATCCGTCACAATGCGATCATCATTCCAATTAACATAGGTTAATTCAGGTGTAATTACAAATCCTGGAACCAGCGTATATGCAATATTTACAGAAGTTGCAAAAGTTTTTACAGCACTATAAGAAACTTGTGCATTTAAATTTGCCTTTGGAGTGAGTTTGTAAGTGGCACCTGCCCAAGCAGCCCATTTACCGCCCCAGTTTGCATAAATCGTTGTGCTTTTTCGTGATAACTCATCATTTTCATTTACTGTGTAGTAATCAAGGCCATTTTTATAACCAGCCATTACCCATAGATTGAAACGATCATTGATATTGAAATCTGCACGTACTTTTCCAGCCCACTTTTTGTAGTAAGTATCATATGCTGCAACCGCTGAAAAACCACCCCATTTTTGCATAAACTTTATACCCAAAACCACATTCGGGGTGTAATTTTTAATTGCTTTACTTGGAAGAGGAGTATCCTTCGTGATAGAAACAAGCTTATTATCTTTATCAATATAGTATCCTGTTATTCCAGGAAGAGCATCTGAATTATTGCCTAGTTCAGCTCCGATAATAGCGGAAAAGCCGGAGTCACCATTAAAGGTGTAGGAAATAAAATTGGTGCGTGTTGTGCCGGCAGGCGCTATGCTGTCATCATTGAGAACATCTCCATAACCACCAGTCCAGCTGTTGAAAATTGTGTCATCAAGACCTACGCGAAAACCACCCAGTTCAATGTAAGCCGCTGAAAGCTTTGCACTAGCGTTGTCTTTACCATCACCCCAATTTGAATAAATTCTTGCATATGAACGAAGTGTTCCCATTTCTGTTTCAGAAGCTGCTTGAAAAACAAGGGTGAGCCGTGATGATGCGCCATAGGTTTTTCTTTTGTCTCTAAGTTCAGTTTCGCTTGTTGCATCGATATTATCACCGCCTATAAAATCAGCACGAACATTTCCTGATAAACGTATGCAGGTATCTGTTCCAGGGATATAAAAATATCCTTTTCCGTAGGCATCACAAACGCGAATATATTCTACAGGTTCGGGTTCGGCGATAACTGTTGAAGCAGCATGTGCTCCAGAAATTGCTAAAAAAGCTGCTGTAGAGCTTAAAAAGAGGGATTTAATATTCATATAAGATCTCCGAGGTCCGTTTAATCTTCTTCTAAAGAGTATCATTCACCTAACGCATTAAGGACAAAGACATAAGTAAAATACGCGGCACTTGTTGTCTTAGCTATACTAATCTTTTTAGAGTTTCAAATATGAAATTACCTTTTTGTAATGTATACATGTACTATTCGAGATAATGTGGTAAAAAAGACACAATTTTTGTTTTATTAACTTTTGGTCCCTATGGGATCAATAGGAGAAAAATTTCAGATATTTGGGAAAAAAATCGAAAATGTCTTGAACTTTCTGTTGATACCATTTATGCCTCTCTGTTGGAGAGGTGGCCGAGTGGTCGAAGGCGCTCCCCTGCTAAGGGAGTAGGGCTCAAAAGGCTCTCGAGAGTTCGAATCTCTTCCTCTCCGCCATCTATTATTATAAAAGTAATCGATTGTGTGTGGGAATTTTATTTTCAGTGATTTGTGCCCATTTGCTTTTCTACTAATCCTAGTTTTGTGAAGCTTTTTAATTGCTTTTTTTGCTAGACATTTTTTATCGGCTGTTTTGGTATAGAGTGGTGCTACTTTATCTTCCTTCTATCTAAATTTATGTGCGAAATTGTAATACCTGCGTTAGCAGTGCGTGTGGTTGCTCATTTTTTTAATTCCTGTGTTGATTTTTAATTTTATGTTTCATGAAACAAGTTACAAAAACTTTTTTTCTAATGGCGTAAACTAAAGCAAAATTAATGGGGGATGTTTTAAGCGCAATATGTTTTATGTAAATCGCTATGCCAATTTATATTAAAGGAAATATGATCAGTTGTGGAAAAAAATATCCTGAGAAAGATGGGTTTGTTTCAAAAGTTCTCATGCTTTTGTTGATCAAAGAAAGCGAAGCTCTGTTGTAGCATCACATTGACGTTGCATATTTTTAGCTAAGGATTGCTTATTTATTTTTATGGATATAGGGAGCAGCACGAACATTTGTAAGAATAAGCGGCCGTAAAGCTAGATATGTTACGGATTTTGTTCCAAAAAGTGTTTTTGACCTCCCTATATCTTTCCAATCGTTTGGTGGCATATTTATTATTTTATGACGTTGTTTTGCTAAGCTTTTGCTTTATCGGTTATATCAGCTTTTATATGCCAAATAGGGGAGAAAGTATTGTATATATTTGCTAACGAGTTATTTCTAAAAACGGAAGGATCTTTTTAATTTTGAAAAAATATAAAAGCAGAAAAGGTGGAAGTTAGCTCCTATTTTTATCATCATCTTATTAATTCAGTTTTATAACTTTCATAAATCTCTATGGCAGTGTCTTTTAAATAATGAAGATTATGTGTCTTACGCTTTTGTTTATTCCGTTGGGATTATGCCTCTCATATAAAAAGAATGTTCTAAACACAAATATACTTGTGTTGCCAATTTATGCACTTGTGTTAAAGAGATATCTCTTAATGTGTATAAGCCTATTTTGCGACGGCACCTCTTAAATGGTATAAAATGCAAAAGTTTCTGTGAGACATATAAAGTCTTATAGTGCCACACCATTTGTATACTTATGAAGATGCCACAAGACATATTATACACCTGCTTCCATGTTGTGGTAGACTTTGATTATGGGAGTTCATAAAAGGCATTTTTCTTTTCTAAATTGTTTTTATTTATACGGCTTTCTCCACTTATGATGTGCAAGCACAATGATTTTGATTGTTTCAACCATAAAAACAGATTTGAAAAGAAAGAATCTTACAATATTCGAGTTTGCTATATTATGATTATAAATCAACATATTGCTTTATATTTTCATTGTATGTTCAAAGTTGGATGTGGCAATGCTCTCAAAAACGTATAGATCTCTTTTAGAAGAAAACATTGTGGGTGATAATTTTAAAAATTTTCCTCTCATAGAGACTTGTGAGAGTGTTTCATCCATCTCATGACAACCAAACCACACATGAAAAAAGTAATGGTCGGTAATATTAGGTAGTAAGATGGAGAAACTTTTGCAGGAAGAAAAGAAATAATACTTAATACTGTAATTGAAAATATTCTTCCGCTAAAAGATACAGCACCAACAATACCGGAAATATGCTGCGTTTGTTTTTGGTTAAGTTCTGAGAAAAATAAGCTTTTGGCCCCTATCGGTACAGTGCAAATAAATCCATGGATTAAAGAGAAGGCGATGACTGATGCAGCAGTTTGATGGCTATGAACTGAAAAATAGAGCGCTATGCACATCAGCGCAGAAAAGAAGGAAAAATATTTTATAGAATTCTTATATTTTTTATCAAGAACATGATACTTAGACATCAGTAAATTTGAAAAATATTGTGCTGAAAAGGCTCCAATATGGCAGAACATCAAGACGAGCATTTGCGAACCGTTGAGGTGATTAATTTTCCCCCCTGAAAGTATTATCGGTTGCCAGAAATGATAAATAATTTGAATACCAGCGCTAAAAAGGCACATGAGGAAAATAAACCATGCGCCTCCTACTGTATTTTGAAAGATCCAAAGCGTTTCCTTGGCATTGTGCAAGATTGTTTTTGTTTTGGATGTTTCAATTGTCGTTTTCTTTTCTTCCGGAACAATAAGGAATATCAAAAAAATAAATCCCATCATGAGGCATGAGATGATATATCCCATAAAATATTGTCCAGAGTAATAGATCGTTCCAATTCCTACAATTCCACTGAGAATACTTCCGAAAGAGTTAACTTGGTGGTAGAGATGAGCATAATGCGAAAAGTGATCCTGTTTATCGCCTAGAGAATGGTAAATCCATCCGTCAATGGCGCTGACAATGATGCAAATGCCCGCTGCATAGAGAATTTGCGCAATAATAAGTGCCGTCATATTGGGAGCTTGAAGGCATAGAAGATAAAATACTCCTGTCATAAAGACCCCAGCCATAACGGAATATTTACGTCGATATCTGTCAGATAAAACAGCGCAGGGAAAATCAAGCAGCAGGATGGTGGTGGAAAAGACAACCTGAAGCAGAGCTAATTGCGCCAGACTAACTCCCATGGACATTAAAAAAATAGCATGGTAAACGCCGATCAGCATGCGGACAGCATTATAGGATCCATAGTTGAGAGCAAGGGTGCGTGGTCTGTTCATTGTGTTGTTCCACAAACCTTACAGTGAGGATTTTTCTTTAGAGAACGCTCTTCTGTGAAAAGTTGGCTGCTCCATATCCCCACACGGCGATCAGTGGAAAAAAGGCTTCCATAACCACCCAAAAATTTAAGAGCATCATTAGCACACATGGCAGCTGAAAGTGCATTAACAGGAGGAAATGTAGCAACTTTGAAGTTATTATTAATCATAATACAAGCTTTATAAATAAGATGATCACTTTTTGCCGGAAGATTGCCTATAGACGAGCTACATGCGTAACAACCAGTTTTACTAGGTATGTAAAATGGACCAAAGACAGCTATATCATTAACATAACCGGAATTTATATAGGCTTGTTTATTTTTCACACACCATTCATTGATCCATAGGCCTAGTCGAACAGGTGAATCAGCAGAAATGATCCATAAATCAGCTTTGGGTAATTTGTTGATATCCTCTTTTTCAGTAATCAACATTTGTAATTCATGAACTTCAATTTGGCTGTTTATCCGCATCAGCTCACGTTTAAGAACTGTTGTTTTCGGAAGACCGATATCTTCTTCAGTAAAAAGAATTTGTCTGGTAAGGTTGGTTATTTCGATCACATCATTGTCAACAAGAGTCAATTTTCCAACGCCAGAGGATGCAAGCATTGCTGATACATGATTACCAATCCCACCACCCCCTAAAATGACGACACTTTTTTGCAAAAGAGTATGCTGAACGGAGGTTGGATGCATACCATAGCTTTGATAATGGAGATGACTTCTGGAATATCGATTATTGGGGATATTGTCTGATGTTTCAGCTTGGACAAGAAAATGGTTAGAAACAAGAAAATCAAACGCACGGTCAAAATTTTCTTTTAACATGATTAATGATAGTGAATTATAAACTTCATCTACTGTCTTTTTTTTGATCCATTGTGCTGCAATAAGCACTAAGTTCTCCCAAAAATTTTTATCATTGATAATAAACTGCTTTGAACCTGCACTAAAAATAGCATCCTCTTCACGAACAACAATATGTGTGTATTTTCCTAAAATATATTGTTGTTTCATTTCTCCTCCCCACTTGTAGAGCAAACCAACTCTTCCCTGAAAAATAATTTCAGGTAAATTTCTTTAGTTATTACTTACATTCTGTATGATCCATGATTTCCTCCTCGTTATTGATGTTTTCATTATTCACCACTTACATGGGAGGATGATCCTATATAAAAAGGTAAATGCATTTTTATGATGTAAAGTAAGTATTCCTACATCAAGTATTAATGAGCGTACATTGAGAAAAGAACGCATCTCATCAGTTTAAAACTCTATAATCTTTATTAACTTAAAAGTAATAGCATAAAATATAATATAAAAAATGAATAAATTTGAATTTATCTAAAAAATACAAACTTTTTTATTGCTGCTACGGATAAAAAAACAAATCTATATTATAAAGTAGTTGATCACTACATTGATTGTGGTTATCCGTTTTGTATACGCATCATTTTATAATTGTTAATATATTTATTAATCAAAATGTTATTTTTGAATTAATTATAATATCCTATTAAAATATTTTAAAGTCACCTATAAAGTGATTAAATTGCTCCTATAGAGATATAAAGCTAGACAGAAAATCTATGACTATTTTTTTGAATAAATTAGTTTTTATAGCTTTATTTTGTTTGTTGAGTATTTAATTTGTGTACAATTTATCCCTTTTTATTTTTATCATAGATTATTCTAAATAGATTTAATAAATTTCATTATTAATTTTTCAATACAAATTTAATTGTTTATTTTAATTTATTGCATACGAGCAAATAAAAAATGTTTACAAAAAAAGTTCTGTTGAGGGAAGGCTTATTGCTTATCATATTTTTGCTAACATATCTTTTATCTACCTCGCATGGCTATACGGGTATGGATAAATTATTTTGTTCCCAAGTTGTTAAGGAACGTAATGATGCGGTTCAGAAGTTGGATTCAGCAAAGTTTGAAAAAGACAATGCGGAGAGAGGATGGAACGATACAATGCAAATATTGGGGGTGGCGGTAGAGGACTTGAAGAGAATAGCTTTTGAACAGCAGGCACTCTATTTTGCATTGCTGAAAAATATGCCAAATAACAAGCAACTGACTTATAAATATGAAATAACGCAAAAACGGAATGCTGCAATTTTTGAACGGCTCGAGAAGGTTTTTACTTTATTTGAGCATGTTGAGAAAAGAACAGAGGCTTTTCGAGAATTAAATGAAGCAAATAAGCTTAAGGATCAGTCTCAAGCATTACATTATTTAGAAGTGATTTCTAAACATCATGAACATATTGATAAATTAAATCAAGAGGTTAAAAGGCTCGATCACGAAGTTGATAATTTAAATAACAGGCTTCAAAGTCTGAGGAAAATATTTCGATAAGAAACGAAAAGTTATTCATTTAGAAGACACGCTTGAGCAACGAGATAAAACTCTTACAGCACAAAGGAGGAAAGAAAAGTGACGGCTCTTATGGTACTTTGCGTATCACGAAGAATGAGCTCATTCTCTCCCATGGGGAAAACCAAATCCATTTGAGTGAAAAAGGTTTGGTGCTTTCTCATCAATCAACCCGTGTTGAATTAACGGGCAGTGTGCATATTCAAGCAGAAGATTTGCAGCACAATCAAAAATCTGTTGGCGCAAGCCACAAACACGGTGGGGTCAAAATGGGTCCCTCCACAACCTCTCACCCCCTTTAAAGGAGTTTATCATGCGTGAGAACACTTATGTTATTTTAACCAATGCAGACTTTGTTGCAGGCAAGCGTTCACTGGGCAAAGGTGAAGAAATTTGTTTAAGTGAGGAAGCGGCTAAATATCCGTTGCTGCTTGGTCAGATCGCTGAAAAACCAGCATCTGTTGTTTCTGCGCCCCCAACTGTTTCTACCACAAAGACAACGAAGGGTGCTTAAAGCATGCGGTGCGGGATGAGCGAAAAGGATGGCTCTCTTTATATATGGCTTTGCGCATTGTCAACAGTCACTTCGTAAATGTCTGACGACAAGGATTAGGACACGGGTTTTGCGTCGTCATTATGGATGTGATGTTGGGGCTTACCTTGATGCCAATGCTGATCCTGCGACGATGATGCAGCTTTATCAAGCAATTGTTGAAGCACTCGATGATCCAGAGTGTGGAGAGCCTGGGTTTTCGTTGCAGAGGATTGATCTGACAAAAGCAACGCGTGAAGGCACATTCCATTTTGTTTTAACGGGTGTTTTTTATCCCGATGGGCATTTGGGGCTTTAACAGCTTACTTATAATCTGTTTATATCTGTGTAATCATATACATTATGGATAGATTTGTTGGGATAGGTAAGACCGCTCAAGTTTTGGGTGTTTCGATTAGCACTTTGCGCCGTTGGGAAGGTGAAGGCAAAATTATTTCTGAGCATACGGCAGGAGGTCACCGCCGTTATGACCTATCTAGGCTTAGGCCTGAGCTTTTTCATTCGAGAGAACTATCACAAAGAAAAACCATTGCTTATGCGCGTATATCGAGCCATGATCAAAAAGACGATTTAGAGCGACAAAAACAGGTTCTTGAGCTTTATTGCGCAAGCCAAGGTTGGACTTATGAACTCATCTCTGATTTAGGGTCAGGGATGAATTATCGTAAAAAAGGTCTTAAACGTTTATTGGATGCTCTCATTGAAAATGAAATTGGTCGTTTGGTTATTACGCATAAAGATCGTTTATTGCGCTTTGGTGCAGAATTGGTCTTCGCCATTTGTGAAGCCAAACAAGTTGAGGTTGTCATTCTTAATCAGGGGGAAGAAAGCAGTTTTGAAGAAGATTTAGCCAAAGATGTTTTAGAAATTATTACTGTCTTCAGTGCTCGTCTTTATGGAAGTCGTTCGAGAAAAAATCAAAGGTTATTAGAGAATGTTCGTCAAGCTGTAGAGGTATCGCAATGATTGTTGCTCACAAAATAGCTCTCTAGACTTAAACAATAAACAACGAAGCTACATGGCTCGAGCCAGTGGTTGCGCGCGCTTTGCTTATAATTGGGCACTGAAGGAATGGCAGCAGCAATATGAAGCATGGAAGAAAGATAATAATTTACCAAAGCCTAATGACTATGCGCTACGTAGACAATTCAATTCTCTAAAACGAGAACAATTTCCATGGATGATGGAAGTTACTAAAAATGCTCCACAAATGGCAATTATTCAATTGGGTGTGGCTTTTAAGAATTTCTTTTCAGGGAGAAGCCGATATCCCACTTTTAGAAAGAAAGGAGTGCACGATCGTTTTACTTTGACCAATGATCAAATACAGTTGCAAGGTTCCAAGATAAGAATTCTCAAACTTGGTTGGGTTCGTCTGCGAGAACAATTGCGATTTCAAGGAAAGATCTTGTCAGCAACCATTAGCCGTAAAGCGGATCGGTGGTTTGTAAGTCTTAGCATTGAAACCAATAATCAAGAGCCACGAAGCGAGAACCAAGCTATTGTTGGTCTTGATTTGGGCATCAATGCACTTGCAACGCTTTCGACAGGGAGAAACCATAGGAAGCGTTAAACCTTATAAGGCTTTGCTAAATCGTTTACGGCGCTTATCACGAAGGCTAAGCCGTAAGCAAAAAGGTTCGAGTAACCGCCATAAGGAGAAACAAAAACTCGCTAAGCTTCTTGCGCGGATAAGCAATATAAGAACGGATAATTTGCATAAGATTACAACAGATTTAATTCAGCGTTTTGGTACATTTTGTCTCGAAGATCTTCATGTAAAAGGTTTGCTGAAAAATCGGCATTTATCGCGTGCTCTTGCAGATCAAAGTTTTTACATGTTTCGTCGTCAATTAGAATATAAGGCGGCACGCTATGGTCGACAGATTGTTATTGCAGATCGTTGGTATGCGAGCAGTAAGATTTGTCATCATTGCGGATGTAAGATTGAACAATTGCCTCTTAACATACGTGAGTGGAGATGTTCTCATTGTGGTACACACCATGATCGAGACATTAACGCTGCGATTAATTTAAAAAACTTGGCGGTGAGTTCCACCGTGTCAGCCTGTGGAGAGGAAGGCTCTGGCCAATGTCCTGTGACTTTGGTGAAACCAGCCTCAAAGAAGCAGGAAATCAACAGTATATTTAATCAGAAATGATCACATTTACATAAGTTTGATAGAACGGATTGGTCACACAAAGAGCCAATGAGTACTAATTTAGAGGTTGGTGATGACAGAGTTTGAACCTTCTCCTCTCCCACAAATTATTGAAGAGCTTTCTGTTGAAGCAATTTTAGAGCAAAAGATCACGCGTTTGACTGAGCTTTTTGCAGTGCATCATATTCCTTATAATGTGGAAAAGACGGCTTATGATCCGGTGGTCATTCAATTGCAAGCGGCCGCTTATGAAGAGTTGCTATTGCGCCAGCGGATTAATGAAGTGGCGCGGGATAATTTACTCACATTTGCGCGTGGAACAAGTTTAGATCATTTGGGGGATTTTCATGGGGTCACGCGCCTTTTGGATGAAGATGATGAGCGTTTGCGCCGCCGCATTCGCTTGAATAGACAAGGACATTCCACAGGTGGCACAGCGCCACGTTACCAATATTTTGCCCTCTCAAGCGATATCCATGTCAAAGATGCTTTTGTTTATCGTGAGGGTAAAAGTCCACTTATTCATGTTGCGCTTTTTAGTGACGCCCCTTCAGGGGTGGCTGATGAGGCTTTAATTGCCAAGGTGCAAGCAGCCCTTGATGCCCCCCATGTTAAAATGACCAATGACCACATTTTTGTGAAAAGCGCGGTACAGCGGATGATCAATGTTTCTGCTGATTTTTGGTTGTTACCGGATGAAGGCTCCTTTGTTTTGGAAAGAGCGGAGCAGAATTTAAGAGCAGAATGGGCGCGTGCGCAAAGGCTTGGGCGTGATTTGTCTTTAAGTTGGATACTAAGCCGCTTGATGGTTGAGGGCGTTCACCATGTGAACATAACGCAACCTTGTGAGGATATTTTAGTCGCACCTGATGAAGCGGTAGCTTTAGGAGAGAGTATTTTGTCAAAGCAGGGGCGTGCTTATTGATGTCCTCGTTGTTATTGCTGCTTAATTACAGCCATTATTTTTCTGAAAAAGAAGCTTTGTAGGGAGAAGAGCATACATGGAGCAGGGCGTAAAACGATGAAATGCATATAACTGATCCAGTAATGTTGACAATAATCGTTAAATATGTTGCTCTGGCTACTTAAACAAATGGCTAGATTGGCTTTTATTCTCTGAGATAAGTGCTACTATTGATGAGATAGAATGCGGATGAGCGAATTATTAGTTAAGGGATTAGAGTAATGGGGGGAAAAAATAATCAAGATTTGAGTTATTTCGGAATCGCTGTATTCGGTATGATTATTATGATTTTGGGGATGGGGATTGGGCGATTTTTCTATACGCCGGTATTTCCAGTTATGTTGGATGAAGGATTGTTTACCTTTAAGCAACTTTCTTATATAGCTAGCGCTAATTATGGCGGTTATTTAGTTGGGAGTATGTTTTTTTCGTTTTGCAGAGTTGGGAATATATCCCGTGCTCCCTAC
This sequence comes from Bartonella sp. MR30HLJHH, assembly GCF_042194195.1. Taxonomy (NCBI): domain Bacteria; kingdom Pseudomonadati; phylum Pseudomonadota; class Alphaproteobacteria; order Hyphomicrobiales; family Bartonellaceae; genus Bartonella; species Bartonella sp. MR30HLJHH. The sequence continues at coordinate 19,533 of NZ_JBHIMO010000016.1, forward strand.
ATGCTATTTGGTGCAGCTATAGTGACGAGTGCACTTATTTTTGCCATGGCGTTAACAACAAACTTTTACTTGGTCTTCTTTATCCGCTTTGCTGCCGGTATCGCGAGTGCAGCAATGATGATTTTTGGTTCTATTACGGTTATGCAGCATAGTCACAAGCTGTGGGTTATTGCTTCGCTTTATGCAGGTGTGGGAGTTGGTATTCTACTGGGTAATGAGTATGTTATTATTGGTTTGAGTAAATCGCTGAACGCGAAAAATATTTGGTTTGGAGCTGGTTTTATATCTGTTGTATTGTTGCTCTTGTTGTTTATTTTATTTCCACGTCGTGTTGATGCGTCTCAATTTGCTGGTAATGAGTCATTGGCACACGAAAATATCGTTTGGTGGGAACTCGCTCTGATTTATGGGCTCGCTGGGTTTGGTTATATTATTGTCGCGACATATCTTCCTCTGATGGCGAAAACATTTAATTTCCCACTACTCGCTAACCACTTATGGTCGTTTGTCGGAATAGCCATTGTTCCTAGTTGTTTCATTTGGTTATGGGGAGCCCATCGGTGGGGGGTATTACGTTGTCTGATGCTCAATTTACTTATCCAAGGAGGATGCGTATTACTGACATTATTCAGCCAGTCTCTTGTACTGATAGTTCTCAGTTGCATAGGGTTTGGATTTACTTTTATGGGGACGACCTCTCTAGTTATGCCGTTAGCTAAGCGTTTGTATGCGCCGTATGGCATAAATCTGCTAGGCTTGGCTACCTTAACTTACGGTTTTGGCCAAATATTAGGACCTCTCTTGACGAGTTTTTTACAGTTTGGTTCACATGCCATTGCGCTTTCCGTTATCTGTGGTGCTGTAGCGCTTTTTGCTGCTGCTGGAATCTGTCAATATTGTCTTTGTAAAAAGGTCGTTGGCGTTTCATAAACCCGCAATCTTCACTAAAAAGTCGAGAGAATTTATTACGTTCTTTTTGAAACATTTTGTGAAAGTCAAATTATTCTAATAGGGAGATTACAGAATGCTTCACTCTACAGTCGCTATTTTGGGCGTTGGTCCTCGTGGGATCAGTATTCTCGAACGCTTGCTCACACTTTATTCCCATTATCCATTTTCTGGGAACATTGATATTTTATTGATTGATCCCAATGAGATGGGAACCGGTACCCATAGTGTGCATCAGCCAGATCATTTATTGGTTAACACTGTTGCTTGCCAGATTACTTTATTTGGTGATGATACAGTTAAGGGTGTAGGGCCTATTCGGAAGGGACCGAATTTCTATCAATGGGCTATTCAACAAGGTTATCGTAATATTAACGGTGTCTTTTCTCGTACAGAGCATAATGTTGGGAAAGAAATCAAAGAAAATGATTATTTATCACGTCGTTTGTTAGGGGAATACCTGTCTTGGGCTTACCAAGAGCTCACGCAAGATTTACCTTCCGGTATTCGTATTAAGGAGATCCGACAAAAAGTTATCAATCTCTATATCCACCAAGATAATAAAACGGATATTCTTTTGGAAGATGGCTATCGTTACAGTGTAGATTTTGTTTATATTACCACGGGTCACGGTAAGAATATATATTCATCGCATGATGAAAATCTGCAACAGTTTGTGGCTGGTCATCAAATGAAAAATGCGCTTTTGAACTATTATTCGAATCCTTATCCAATTGAAAAATTGGACTCTATACAATCTCAGTCTCGTGTGCTGGTGCAGGGAATTGGATTAACTAGCTATGATGTCTTGTCGCAATTGACTTACGGTCGCGGTGGGACTTTTACTGAAAATGCTGGACAATTGTGCTACATGCCAAGCGGCAAAGAACCGAAGATAGCTCTATTCTCCCGTCAAACATTGCCTTTTAGTAGTCGCGGGATTAATCAAAAGGGTGGTAGTGGGCAATACATACCATCATTCCTTACTCTCGATGCAATACATCATCTGCGTAAGCAATCCAGCATTGCTAACGGTTCTCCGAAGCTGGATTTCGAAACGCAGCTTTTACCTCTGTTGCTTAAAGAAATGTGTTATGTCTATCGAAGTACGCAGCTGGGGCACTGGCTAGACCCTGAAACCTATGTTGTTACTTCCAAAGACGAGCAGTGTATTCAAGCGTTGCTGTATCCTCATCGAAATAAAATATTTGCCTCTTTGAAGGATTATACAAGATTCTTCATGGAGCATTTGAAGGACGATCTTCATTCTTCCGCTGCAGGTAATGTTGATGGCCCAGTGAAAGCTGCTACAGATGTGCTACGAGATGTCCGTGATATCTTACGTTCAGCAATTGATTTTTGCGGGTTAACGTCTTCATCTCACAAGTACTTTATTGAATATTTTAATCCAAACTTTAACCGTATTTCTGTCGGCCCACCGATGCAGCGAAACCAAGAGTTGAAGGCTCTGATGGAGGCTGGTATCGTGACTTTGGCTGGCGGACCTTCACCTAAACTTGTTCTCAATGCTAGTACTAGCCGTTTCGAAATTCAGTCTGTTTTCCAAGATGAAAACAGTTCAGTTGATGGAGATGTGCTGATCACGGCCAAGATTGATAGTTTTTCTCCGTTGCGTGATGAGTCTCCTTTTATCAAAAATTTGGCTGCTCAGGGTATCATCCGGCCATTTATCAACCAAGGATATCATCCTGGTGGTATTGATATTGACTGTCAGCAGCATCCTATAGATACTAAAGGACAAGTACAAAATACATTATGGGTGGTAGGTAATCCAGTAGAGGGGCCCAATTTTTATACATATATTTTGCCTAGGCCTTTAGTTAATTCGCGTGCACTGCGGGATGCAGGGCGCTGTGTCACTGACATGTACGAGCAGCTTCTTAATCGCCACTCAGTCAAAGATTCAACAATTAATGTACATTGATAATGTAAAAAGCTTCCTGATACGCATGTCCTCCGTATCCGCTATAATAGCGATGCTGATGCTATTCATTTTTCTTATATCTATCTCAATGAGAACTTGGTTTCTTATTCCATTGGCTGGAGTGACTGTTTTCGGTTATTTGCTTTTGACGATACCATACTGGTGGTTGAAGGGGAATGCACGCAGTGGTGTGGTCATCCTGTTGGCTTGTACTTTAGTGCTGATATGGCGTTGGCATTTTCCTGATGTTAGTACTGTGCTTGTGCGTTTTACTGATGTCTTTTGGCTATTACTCGCCATGGGATTGTTGCGCCATGTGATGAATATATGGCGTATTTCAGAATTTCTCTCTGAACGGTTGATGCGCTATGGAAAGGGTTCGCTTACCCTGTCCATCGCGATACTGACTGCGTTGCTAGCTTGGCCGATGAGTTTGGGGGTTATCCCCCTAATGATTGATGCCTTGAAGAAAAGTGTTTTTCCCTCTCGCCATTTGGCCGCTATTGTGATGCGAATGATGAGCATCACAATGGTACTGATGCCGACCAGCATCGGTGCAGCAACAGTTTTCTCTGCTATGCCTAGAACACCAATATTCACATCCGCTGCTTTGGGGATACCACTTTTTCTATTCAGTCTGTTGTTGTTGTGCCTTTCCCCTGTTGTACCGCTAGCTAACCCGATTATTTGCGATGAGAGGAGAGCGAATAAAGAAGGAGAGAGATTAAGAATTTGGATTTTTTTGATATTGTTCTGGCTAACATTTATCGTTGCGTTGACAGTTATCAGGTTGAATGCACTAGAAAGCATTGCATTGACGGCGAGCATTCTATATGTCATTGAGCGTAGGAGTTCACGCAGTGTTGATTTTTTGACTCCTTTGGTGACAGTGATACGCAGTATATCAAGTGAAATTCTGTTGTTGCTAGGTTGTAGTCTGCTAATATCTACTTGTGATTTGCTTATTCCTTTGTTGCCGATGACGTTTAGTCACTCATTGGCATCACTCTCTGTTTGGCAGCGCTATGCCTGTATTCTCTTCGTATTGCCAATTTTCAGTATAGCAGGAATTCATCCTATGGTGCTATTTAGTTTAGCATTTCCCTTACTAGGGTCATCGATAACTTATGGGGTTACGGATTATTTGGTTTGGATTTGCTTTTTTATTGCAGCTCAACTCCTTTCTCCTGTATCGATAAATGCTGTTTTTGCTTCCAGTAGCCTGCATATTTCACCGGTGGATACGAGCTTTAAAATGCATAGCTATTATGTATTAATATTTAATCTTTTTGCGTTCATTTATTTGAGCTTTTTTATACAATATTTGTAAATTATGGAGATCTTATGCCTTACATAAACATTAAAATTACTAATGAAGGGGTTACCTCTGAACAGAAACGGCAACTAATAGAAGGGGCAACTCAATTATTAGTTAATATTCTGAATAAAAATCCGAAAACGACTGTTGTAGTGATTGATGAGGTGGAGACAGACAATTGGGGTATTAATGGTGTTCCCGTTACAGAATTAAGGAAAGATCAAAATAAAGAATAACTCTATGTATTTGACAATAATTTAAGGTCAATAGGGTTAATCAATGTAAAAAATCAAGTCCTTTAGCAACATTTGATCAAATCACCATTGGAGCGGTTGTCACAGCCCCTGATGCTGACAACCAAGTTTTTCCCCTCAACGAGCCTGTCCTTCTCTTTACGCATGAGGGTGAGAAAATCCAAAAGCTTGGGGCAAGAGGCACGGCTCTTGATGTGATTAACGCGGTGTGTGCGCAGGGGATTGAGGCACAAATTATCCTTGTGCGTGTGGAAGAAAAATCAACCATTGCTGAGACACAAACTGAGATGGTGGGATCAAACGCTCACCTGACCGGTGTGCATGCGCTAAAACACGCTAGAGGGCATTTAGGGGTGGAGCCTGGCATTTTACTGGCACCAGCTTATAGTGCAGGGCGGATTGAGAATGGTAAAAACCCCGTGGCAGACGCCTTGGAACAGGTTGCAGAAAAGCTACAAGCGATTGCGGTTTTTGATACGGGTGGTAAAAACACGGAAGAAAGCCTTGCCTATCGTGCAGATTTTTCCTCACGCTTTTGTTATTTGATTGATCCCTTTGTACGGGTGGCAAATAGTGATGGTGGTGTTAGTATTAAACCGGCAAGTCCCTTTGCTGCCGCCATGTTTATCAAACGCGACAAGCAAAGGGGCGGTGTTTTTTGGTCTCCTTCCAACCAAGATGTGTATGGCATTTTAGGCACGGCGCGCCCGATTAGCTATTTTGATGGCGAAATCGATCATGAGGC
>NZ_JBHIMO010000017.1:0-20439 GCF_042194195.1 Bartonella sp. MR30HLJHH
TCACAAATCCCAACAGTGTCCACACATGTCTTGGACATGCGAGCTCAGCATGTCGATATGTTTATGGCTCATCCAATCTAGTACAAGTCCCTTTAAGGAGTAAAAAATGAAACAAATTTTAAAACTATTAGGTGTTGTAACTTTATTGAGTATAGCTGGGTGTCAGTTTAATAAAACTCCTGGAGGGTATTTGAGTGCTTGGGAAAAGCCAGGAGCAGATTTTACGGAGATAGGAAAAGCCTTATTAGAATGTGGCATGCCAACCCCTTATGATGTCGATCCAGAAAACAGAAAGCAGAGTATCAATGCAAAAGCAACAACGTATGCTTGCATGCTTCAATCAGGTTTTCGCTATAAAGATGAAGAGGTAGCAAGAGCGGGTGGCCCATGTTATACTTTTAGAGCCGAAAACCTTCCCATTTGTCGTCCAGGTGCTGTCATACCACAGCGCAGTGTCAAGAAGCGCTTAAACAGCCCTTTTTGTAAAAAATATAAAAACGCACCTGAATGCAAACCTTAAGCACTGCTTGTGATGATCAACAATCCGCCATCCTTGCCTTCGCTTGGAATGGCGGGATTGTTTCCTCAACCAACCATTTCAATATTGTTCACCGTTGTTTTAAGCAGCGGTGACAGAAAATATCAACAGGTTTATGAGCTGTTTTATCGTAAAGAAACCCACTGAAGGAGGGGAAGAATGAAGAAAGTCTTGTAATTATTGAGCGGCATAGCTCTGTTAAGTATAGCTGGATGTGAGTATAAAGCTGAGGTTCCCTTATCAGCTTGGGAATTATGGGATAAGCCTGGTGCAAATACAATTGATATAGGGAAAGCGCTGTTAGAATGTGGTATGCCAACCCCTTATAATCGTGATGAATACAACAGAAAGTTAGACGGAAATGCGAACGCATTAATTGAAGCTTGCATGGTTCAAGCAGGTTTTAGATATAAATCCGGATATTTGAGTTCGTGTGAGTTTTTTGATGCTCGTTTTCCGATTTGTCATTCAGGTGCTGTCATTCCTCAAAGAAGTGTTAAGAAACGCCTGAACAGCCCCCATTGTAAAAGAAATAGAAACAAGCCTGAATGTCTACCGTAGTTTTTTGATGATGGTATGATTAAGAGTAATCCTTAATTCTCTTTATCTTTTGCATAAGTGTGTGGGTCGATTGTATCTGCACTCAACATGTTTCAAATTTGTATGGACAGAGGAATATAAAACATCGACAAGCTTATAAGCAATCTTATCGTAAAAAATCATTGAAGGAGAGAAAAAATGAAAGCAACTTTAAAGTTATTGAGTGGATTGGCTTTGCTTATTATAGCTGGATGTTTTCCAGGTCCTTACCAGGCTGTGGATGTATTAGAGAAGCTAGGAGAAGATAAGATTGAGATTAAAAAAGCACTATTAGAATGTGGAATGCTGAATCCTCATGATGATTATATGATGGATTATAGAGAGTTAAGTATAAATGCGAATACATCTATTTATGCATGTCTAACCCAAGCAGGTTTTCATAGTAAATTAGGAGGGAAGTGGAGAGATCGGTGTAGAAATTATAATGCCGAAGATCTTCCGATTTGTGTGCCAGGTGCTGTCATTCCAAAACGAAGTGTCAAGAAGCGTTTAAATAGCGCTTATTGCCAAAAATATAAAAATAAATCAGAATGCCAACCTTAAGCACTGCTAGTGATGATCAACAATCCGCCATCCTTGCCTTCACTTGGAATGGCGGGATTGTTTTCTCAATCCATCATCTCAATATTGTTCACCGTTGTTTTAAACAGCGGTGACAGAAAATATCAACAAGCTTCCGAGCTGTTTTATCGTAAATAAATCCATTGAAAGAGGGGAAAAATGAAGAAAATCTTAAAACTATTGAGTTGCATAGCTCTGTTAAGTATCACTGGATGTGTTAACTCAATTCCCTCACTTTCTCCAGCATTATGGAGAAATAAAATACTTTTAGAATGTGGAGTACCGGACCTTAATAAGGTTGTGGCGCTAGATTTGAATCAATTTGCCAGTATTGAAATGTGTATGGCGCAATCAGGTTTTCGTCCTAGCTTTACAATACAAGAATGGTGTGAAAACCATAAATCGGACAATCTTCCCATATGTCGTCCTGGTGCTGTCATGCCTCAGCGAAGTGTTGAGAGACGCTTAAATAGCCCTTATTGTAAAAAGCATTCAGAACAACTTGAATGCCAGCCTTAAGTCTTGCTTCAGCAGAGAAAGCCTTGTCCGTTTTTACGTGACAAGTTTTTTTTATGCCGCGTCATTTTGACGTTGCTGTTTTGCTTGCTCGATGACATTCAAAAGATCCGATTGTAACCAACGCGATAAAAAACCAAATTTTAAAAGTTTTGGTAAAGAACCATTGGTAACATGACGGCGGAATGTTGAGACACTCATATGAAGCAATTTTGCACTTTCACGGTCAGTTAAAAGAATATCATTTTCTGTCATTCTAAAATCCTTTCATTCTCAAAAAATGGTAACAAATCATAACCATTTATTAACCACATTTTGGTTCACTTTTGAAGGTATTTTATTTATAGAAAACAATATTTTATCATACATTTTCTGATGTGATAAATTATGAATCTTATTGAGAAAGAATGAGAGACAAGAGAGTTAAAGTTATCCACAGATAATGGGGTTATGCACCCCATATCTTAAGATTGACCGGTGACATAAGCCGCCCATTTATTCATATAGACACGACGCTGTTCTAGATAATCAGTGCGACGATAGGAGCGCTCTACTTGCCCTCCGACCGTATGACTTAGAATGGTTTCAGCGACCTCATAAGGGGCATCGGTTGTTTCAGCGAGCCAATTGCGTAAACTAGAACGAAATCCATGGGGGCAGGCTTCAATTTTATTTTTTCTCATATACGTAGCCATCATCGTATGTGAAAGAGGACCACGACCGGTAAGTGAAAAGATGAAATCACTCTTAGAGATACAGCGGGCTTGTTCAATTACTTTTAATGCTTCAGATGATAAGGGCACACGAAACTCTGTTGTGGCATCACGCTTGCCTTTCATATTCTCAGCAGGGATTGTCCAGATATCATCTTCAATCTGATCTTCACGAATATGACGCAAAGGATTACTACGAACCCCTGTAAGGATAAGCAGACGCAAAGCTAAATGTTTTATAGTTGTTGTTTTGCAGAGAAATTGGTAAAAAGCCGGCACATCTCTCCAATCCATGGCTGGTAAGCTTTGTTTTTTATGACGTTGTTTGCCTAAGAGCGCGCGTGCTTTTTCTACTGCTTGTAAATCAACATCTAACCCTAATGCAGCCGCATGTTTGAGACAAAGATTAAGACGCATTAGTGCTGTTCGAGCAGTTCCAGCTTTTGTATGCCAAATAGGGGCAAGGGTATCGCGTATCTCTGTTTGGGTAATCTCTGAAACGGGCAGACAGCCTAATTTAGGGAGAATATGGAGGCGTAAATGTAAAAACCAATTACAAGACTCACCATCATTTTTTAATTCAGCTTTACGGCTTTCAAAAGCATCTAGAGCAATATCTTTTAAATAATGGAGATTGCGCATTGCCTCACGCTTTTGTTTGTTGCGTTCTTTAATGGGGTCACGCCCCTCACGTAAAACAGCCCGCCACCCAGTTGCCAATTCACGGGCTTGTTTTAAAGAAACATCTCGCAAGGCACCCAAGCCCATTTCGCGGCGCCGACCATGAATGGTATAACGATAAAGCCATTGAGCACCTCCATCTTTACGCTTATGAAGTAATAAGCCGGGCACCATCACACTATTTTCCAGCCCCCAATGTTGCGACAGCCCTTGCATTAAGACGATTCATAAGAACCATTTTTACTCCTTTCTTGTACAATTTTTACCCACACATCAACCCCGCTTATGACGTGCAAGCAAGTGGTTTTGATTGATTTGAGATAAACAGATTTGAAATGAGAGAATCCTACGTTATTCGGGGGGGCTAATTCAATATGAACAGAGCTAGATTATCATTATAAATCAATATCTTGTATCGGTGGTTTAAGAAATGATAAGAGCGCAATCAGTTGATTAAAAGGTGTATTCTTTCGTTTGCAGGGAATTTGTAATGGGTATAGGCATTACGAATTTTTGATAAGATTTTGTGCGACTTCTTATGATGAAGTGGTTTTTTTTAAAAATGATTAAAAGTTTTTTGAAAAATGCCAAGATATCAAAATTACTGTTGAAGTTTAAATACTTCAAATACAAAGAGCAGCCGTGCAGATAATGCTACAAATGCAAGTCTGATCAATAAAAGAAGTTTTCATGATTTAGCATGTTTGCGTTGAAAGTGTGTGTATTTGCAAAGGAAAGTTAGACGCAAGGTCACAATATAGGAGGGGATGTGAACCCAAAGATCTTGTTAATAAAATATAAAACAAAGAGAGGGGTTAAATCATGAACAAGATCATTATAACAGCGCTGTTGCTTTGCACGGGGCTTGTTACTGTTGGTTCACGAAAAAAACTACAGTGTTGAGGAATTTAAGAAAGATAAAAAATTGATGCAAGAATGGGGAAAGAAATGCGATAAAATGGGGACCTCTGCTTTTGCAACCAAGAATTGTAAAAATGTCATGCAGGCCGATATGGAGCTTTTTCAAGAGCATTATAGAAATCTTGCAAAGGAACTTCGTGAAAGTGGCAAAAAGGGGAATGAAACTGAAAAAAAGCAGGACAACAATTAAATCATAAAAATATATTGATAGCGGTGTTTTTCTTTGTACGCGATTTATCATCATAGGTTGGAAAAAATTGCTTACAGAAGTGGATTTTAAAATTTTTGAAAATGCACAATGAACCGAATGTACAAATTTAATGGGACCCTAAATTGTGTCCTAAACTTTGTAAATTTGAAAAAAGGGGAATTTATTGATGAATAAAGCCATTATTATAGCATTGCTGGTTTGTACTGGATTTGTCGTTGCTGGTTGCGAAAAAAATTACAGCGTAGCGGAATTCAAGAAAGATAAAACATTACTCGAAGAGTGGGTAAAAAAATGTGAAAAGATGGATCCATCGTCTATAGAGAAATCTAAAAATTGTCGACATGCCAGACAAGCGTATATGGAACTTATGTTTGGCATTAATTAAAAACATACAGTTCAATAAATAAGGAATTTGGTAGTTCTTGATTCTATTTCATTTTTTAGGCTCTCTCTAACTTTTAGAGAGTCTTTTTATGGCTTCAAGAATTAGTTTTTTGCGATCTGTACTCTTTGTGTAAACGGATGCTATACTGTCATTTGTTCCGCCAAAAAGTGCTTTCAATTGTGATAGTATGGCATCCGAATGAGTTGCTACGTGTTACTGCTAATTTTTCAAACTATGTGCTGATTGTTTAATGTTTTGGTTGCATGTATTTAAAACATGAGATTGAATCTACCTTTGGGGTATTTTTCTACCTTTATCACAAATAAATGTTTTATCACACTAAGACCGGCTTTAAGCGTTGCAGCTAATTTCGGAAAAATTGGGAGGAAACATTCTGAATGGAATTATTATCGTTTTATACTCAAATGTTTTTCTCAAACTATTTTAAAAAATTGCTTTTGATTTGAGAATATTATAACTTTAGTTAAGACGTGAGGCAGTTTTGCTAGGACGGTTTTGCTGGATGTGTGAGGAATTGAGCGCTCACCACACCTTTTTATTTTTCCCCTCTATTTTCTGAGTTTGCAAGATTTTCTCTTGTTATTTTTTATCTTAATTGTGTTGTAATATTATCATGTTGAGCGGTGTAGCTTATGTAAAACTTTATGTATGAGGTGTTTTTTGTTCTCGAGTGTGTGATGAATGTTATTTTGAATAATACTTTGATTTATAAAAATAATTTAATTATTTTAAGTTGAATAAGGATCTCGTCAAAATCTGTTCTAGGTTTAATCAACCAAAACCATGTCTTTTGCAGTTACAAGTGGAGAGGATCCATGCGGAGCGAAACTGTACAAGAAAGGCATGCTTTTTGAACCGCACTCAAATGCTAAGGATATCGCAACATGAGGGGCTAGCAAAATATGTGATGATGCTGGCTTGCTTCTTTTATTAAGCGTAAAGATAGACAGTGCTTAATGGATTTTATACACGTCATGGGGGATTTATCATTATATTATTTATGGGCCACGGCGCGAAATAGGCTTGGGTATACTTAAGAGATGTTTCTTTAAAACAAGCGCGTGAATATGCAATTGAAGACGTATCGAACTGATTGGCTAAGAAACTCTTGAAAAGGTTCAAAAAATCTTATATAGTCGTTCATTGCAAAGAAAAGCGAATGATAATTTAAAAAAGGGAGATTGATGGCTGTTTAGCTATTTTAAGATGTCTTTTTTTATATTGCTGTATGGCTGATCTGTTCAAAAGAGCATTCTTTTTGTTTTTTATGCGAAATACTGCATGTATGCAGAAAGAACGTGGTGGTGTGTCTTTTTGAACGGGTGCAAACTGATTTTGTAGGGTGCCATCTTATGGGGTGCTGGAAGGTACGCAAGTTTAGGTGCAGAGAAGGCCATAAGGTTATGGAGGGTAAGATGCTGCTATCGGTAAAATGCTGAATTTTTAATGAGCTTAAGTCTTTATATGCTGCGTTTTTTTGTCGGCAGGTAGTTTTTATGGCCAAATTTCTCGTGAGAGCGTCTTTGTTTTCTGTTGAAGACGTGCTGGTGATAAAATAGGCAAAGATAAAATCGGCAAGGCGAAATAGACCGAGCAAATGTGGAATTTTCGATATTGCTGCGTAAGGTTTAAGTTTATAGCGCTTTGGTGGATTAGTATAGCTGCAATGATGGTTTTGGAGCAAAGCAAGAAAAATATTTGAGAGAATGCGTTGAAAATTGAAGTGGTATACGCTTTGAAGGATTGTCGTGCCGTTGTTTGAGCGATGTTCGCACCACGAGCTTTATTGAGTGTATCAGCATTTGAAGAGAACTTGTTTAATCTCCCTCATTTGAAAGTAAGATTGAACAAGAGTGTTGAAGGGGAAGTAAAAATGTCTGTAGTGCAATATGGTGATGATAGTTTTGCATCAAAAGCAAAAGTTCTTGATAATAATCTTATTGATCGTGATTGGGCGATGACAAAATTTGTTGCTGCTGTTAAAGGATTAGCTCAAGTTGTTGATTATGAAAGTAATATGCTAGAGAGCAGTGGTGTTCCAGATTACGAAGAAATAAATTTATGTAAAATACGTGGTTTGCGTGATCTTAATAAATCCATGAGCGATGTGAAGCGCTACATGAATCAAGATATTGAGCATGAGGTTGAAAGTTTGTTGTCTGATTTACAAGAAAAATTACAGCGTAATAGTGAATTGCTTCAAACGCATTTAAATGCAGTTAATGATCTTTCTAGAGCTATGCAACTATCTGGACGCGTAAAAGAAACAGAAGAATGATTCAAATCTGATGAATATTGGCTGTTCTAAATGATGACAATGATTAGGTAGATCAGTTTATTTGGATAAATAGTGCGTTTAGTGAGTGGATTTGTTTTAAGCGCATTTGGGTAAATTATCATCCTGTTGTACTGTAAAATGCTGTTCTTAAAACAGTGTCTTTTAAGGTGTAGTGATGTGAACCGCATGCTGTGGGAAGCTAGTTGAGAGAGGACTGAGAGAAGGGGGATTATTTACAGAGTATTGTTTGCAGACTGAGTTAATAGGGAGCTTCATTTTTTAGTTTAGGGAGGCGATCAAGAGAATATTTAGACCAGCCCGTGATGCCTTAAAAACAGCTTCCTTGGGGCTATGATAATGTAAGGCTTTATGCATTAGTCTTTTGAGAGTGTGTGATTAATATTGCCTATAAGCCTTATGGAGTACTGTCCTTTGAAATGTGGTGATACGAAGCGGTTAGTTGTTTAAATCTATATGTTTGAGACAAAAATTAAAGTGGTTTAATATTTTCTTCTGCTGTTTTTAGTTTTTGTTTGCCAGATTGGAGAGAACATCCAGATTTGAGTGAATATATTGCTTATATCTTTGTTGGCGTAATATTTTAAATGGGGAGGCGATCTTATTGGGAAAGAATAAAGGGCTAGAAATCAGCTTTCCTCTGTACCACCATCCTTTAATTTAGCTTTATTTTGTTCAAAAGCATCTAAAGCACTATCTGTTAAATGATGAAGGTTACGCATTATTTCACGCTTCTGTTTCTCTCGTTCTTTAATGGGGGCAAGACCTTCATGTAAAACAGAACGTCATTGTGTTGCTAATTCACGTGCTTTTTTTAAGAAACATCTCTTAAGGCAGCCAATCCCATTTCACGGTGGTGTCCGTGAATGGTATAATGGTAGATCCATTGAGTACCACTATCTTTATGCTTCATAAAGGAGTAAGCAGGCTACCATCATTATATTTAGCTCGTGGGTGTTGCTACAGCCCTTGGCACTTGAGACGGTTCATTAGGGGCATTTTTAATCCTTTCTTAATAGTTTTTTGTCCACAATGGCTCTTCCCGCTTGTAACTTGCAAGAGACATGGTTTTGGTTGCTTCAACATGGAGCGGGTCTGAAATGAAAGAATCTTACGCTATTCTGGACTCTCATTTATATGCAAAACAATGAATACTCTTTATAAGTCAATGTGTTGCCTTATGGTGGAGTTGGTGTGGCATTGAGATTTTAGAGGAAAAATATGCCTTTAAGAATTTATAACAGATAGCAAGTTTTTATAGCAGGTATATTAAATGTAGATCATCTAAAATAAATGGAACGTCCACAGCGAAGAAGGGGCTAATTTTTTAAAATCCGCATGAATGCTTATTCTGTTGTGCTGTAAAAACATCATCGCTTGAGGTCTGGTGTAAGGCATAAAAACTTTATGCATGGGCTGTTTTGATGAGAGAATGCTATGGTATTCAGTTTTTTATTCAATATGCAAAAGAAACATTATAAGTCAAAATCTTCTTTAATGTGACAATGATTTTTAAGAATTTAAAAAATATAAGTTTAAATAAAAGAGCAGCACTTTGTGCGGCTCTTTTATTTAAGTTAAAATTGCTTCTGCTTTAGAAACGATAACGTATCCCGCCAGACAAATTGGTGCCAGATACACCGGCTTTTTGCAGTTTTTGTCGATAGCTGATATCAGCGTTTAGTACGATATTTTGAGAAAGATATGCATTCACCCCCATGCCTCCCTCAACTGAAGAGCCGGTAGGATCAACATGAAAGGTATCAGCAATTTTTATTGTTTTACCATCACCAGAAGCTCTGATAACATTTACTTTACCATAGAAGGAAACAGCCTTACTTTCTTCAGCAGCCATTATAGTTTTTGTTAAACGTCCACCAATACGCACCAACCATTGATGCGGATTACCCATGTCTACTTTTAAGCCATCGGCATCTGAGAAGATATCAAACATGAGATTTTGATAAATGAATTGTGCTTGTGGTTCAAATACCAATCCTTTTGTATTGGTCGCTAATTTCTGACCAATGGTTGCAGATATATTAAGCATCTCAGTACCATCCAGTTTTGTGGCATTTCCAACAAGAGCTGTGGTAATATTTCCTTTTAACTTTCCGTAAGAAAGAAGTGTGTTTACATATATACCATTGCTATGTTGGATGCTGCTGTAAGCGGCAAGAGACCATTTATCAAGAGTCGTCTTTTCAGAATCTTGCATCTCTTTTGGCGTAAAGGCAAGTTTTCCGTATGTTCCTACAAAACCAAAATGTGTGCTTATGTCTTTGCTTTCCAAGGCGGCTAATATGACACCCAGTTGTAAAGCAGCATAGTTTACATCAGCACCATAACCATAATGCAGTGGATCGCGGTTGGAAGATAAGGTGACTTTCTCGCCGTAGGAAGAGAAAAAGATACCATTGTTTTTATTGTCTTCTGCCCCAAATACTGTTGTTTGCATATTGTCTAACAACGTGTTTTGATTGTTTACATCAGTAAATCCAGCAGAAAATAAAGTATTAGATATGGTTAAATAGTTTGCTACCTGTGGTAAAAGTGCTCGAACTTTTTTATCCTTATCAATGTAGGCATTCTGTAAGCGGAAATCCCAGAAATTACTGTTCTTACCAAAAAGATTTTGGCTCTCATGAGATGTTCCAGGTTTATAGCTTGTAAGTACATACTTATAAGGTTGTTTCCCTATTGTCATATAGTTTCCTGCTAACGTGAAGGAATTTTCGTTTGCTTGTCCGGAAACTTGAATGATTGAAATCCCATGTGTCCCTAAAGGAAGTGACGCCATGTGTTCTCCCCAAACAGCAGAGCTATCGGTTGTTTTTTTATCTGTTTCTTGGAGATTGATGTGAACAACAGTACGGCCTGAGACATCACCGTTAATCACAATGCGATCGGTCTGTTGCTCCGTGATAGGAGAATGTTTATCCCATTGAGTATTTACATAAATTTCTGCAACACCGGTTGCACTATAAATTGATGCTGTATGAGCTGTTCCTTCTCCTTTCGGAAGATTAGGCCCTATAAACAGAGCTTGGTAATGTCCCTCCATTGGCTTGTCAAACATAATGACACTATCTGTAAGGTGCAATCCAGAAAGGTTAGAGTATGATTTTTTATCAACACCAAACTGTACATGGTCATCTGAAACATTATCATTATTTTGGGCGATTTTATTCGCCTTTAAAAGCCATTTCGTCCCCTCTTTTAGATCAAAAACAGTTCTATTATCTTTAGAAGTTCTTACTCGACCTTCTAAAGAAGAGTGGTTAGAAACCAGTGTAAGGGTGTTTGTGAAAGCATTTTCGTTTTTTATATTTTTTAATAAAATATCGGCATGAATTTCTGAATTTTTAAGGCTGACTTCACCGTTTATGCCTGTTCCATAAAGGTTGATACCCCTACCATGTTCAACGAAAATCTTTGTATTCTCTAGAGTTACTTTATCGGCAATATTTGCTACATCTTGTTCTTGAACGGCGTTGGCATTCCTTTCAGCATTGCGTGTATATCGTTTTCTAGAGGCATTATACGGATTGTTGCGGAAAATAATACCGTCCGCTTCATGATTGCCCGTGACATGTACGCTTGAATCTTTCAGTTTGATTGTTCCCTCTATGTTTAGCAAACCAACTATTTCTGCTGTTACAGCAATACCTGTAGCATCAATTTCTCCACCATCTGATACACTCAGTGCAACAAAACCCGCATCAACTGTTCCCCCTATCATGTTGACTTTTGAATTATTGCCCTCTGCATGTACAGCAAAACCATTGTCTTGAATTTTTTTGTTATGTAGCGTTATGGTCTTACCATTTTCAGCTTCAATTCCGGAGCTTATATCCTCAATTTGTGTAGATTTTTCAGATATTTTTTGTGCAGAGGCAGATTGCACGGGCGCTGATTTTACAGATTTTAGTGGTACCGGTAATGCTGGTTTTCCAGTTTCTGATCTTAAAGATATTGGCTGTGCGAGTTCCGATTCTTTAGGCGTTGGCGATAGCTCTGTTGTTTGTTTTGTAGGTTCCGCTCTTGTAGGTTTTAAGTTTATAAGTGTTGCTCGTAAATTGGGTGCAGGTTGTGGAGGTTCTGACTGTGAGGGTACAGCAGAATTTTCGGACGTTTTTTTTCTGGAAGAGTCTGTAGAAGAGGTGGGAACACCCGAACGTCTTCTAGATTTTACTTCCATTCCTGCTGTTGGAGCTATTTCTGTTGTTGGAGATTGTGTAAGAATATCTTGTGCGGCTATAGGGTTAGATTGTACACCTTCTGCCACGTTAGCCTTTGATGTTTGTGTACTTCCTTGGTTAAGATCAGAGTTTTGTTTTGAAGAAGAAATTGTATTTCGAACTAAATTTCCTTCAATTTGCGTTTTGGGAGGTAGAGTGCTCGTAGAAGTAGGTGTTGTAGATTCACTCTTTGTAGGAGGAGGGTTTATGATCGTTCTTGTAGAGCTAGATGTTGAAAGTGGATATGAAGATGATGCATTTGAATATGGATTAAACGTTCTGGATGCGCCTACTTGATTCTCAGCATGAGCGGGTTGCCGAGAAGGGAGATCCATTGTAGGTTGTGCATTCGTATCATGAAGAGCATAAGACAAGCTCGTGGAAGAACAAAACAGAATTCCAGAAACTGTGTATAATAAAAAACTTTTTTTCATATAGATGTATTCCTAAATATTTCCCCTCTCTCATAAAAGATAAAACTTTGACCTCATTATGTTTCTTTTGTAAGAGACAAAACGAAACATAATGAGAGTGCTTTATATTTCAAGATAGGAATACAAGTATTTTTAAAAGTGATAGCGCATTCCAGCGGAAATATTTATTGCAGATATGCCATCTTTTTTGAATTTATGTTGATAGCTGAGATCATTATGAAACTCGATATTTTCAGATAAGTGCGCTTGAATACCAAAACCACCTTCGATTAAAAATCCCATAGCAGCAAGCGGAAGGTTTTCACTAAAAGTTTTGATCGCGTTCAGTTTGCCGTAGAAGGAAAGGGCATGGCCTTTGTTTTGCGTCAAACGTCCGCCAATACGGAGCAACCATTGATAAGGTTTGCTTATGTCTATTTTAGAGTTATCGTCATCTGAGAAAGAGCCAAGCATGAGACGCTGATAAACAAGTTGTGCTTGCGGTTCTAGGATTACACCTTCCAAACTGGTTGACAGTTTTTGACCAACAGTTGCAGCAGCCCCTAATGTTTTACTATTATTTACTTTTGAGGTATGTTTGATGAAAGCTGTGGTGTTATTTTCTTTGAAAATGCCATAAGAGAGAAATGCACTTGCATAGAGGCCACTGTCATGTTGAATATTTCCATATGCGGTGAGTGACCATTTATCAAGCATTTTCTTATGAGAGCTTTTTTTGTTTTTAGGAGTAAAAGACAATTTCCCATATGTTCCGAAAAGACCAAAATTTCTGCTGATATTTTGATCGTATAGCGCTATTAATGTGGCTCCTGCTTGCAATGCAGCATAGCGAATATTTGCTTGAACACCATCTTGTTTTTCTTGAATGCTGGAAGAAAAGGTGCTCTTATTGCCATAAGTGGATAAGAAAACGCCTCTCTCTGGATGATCTTTGGGTTCAAACATTGTTATTTGCATATTGTCTAACGAGATATTTTGATTGTTGAAATCAGAAAAACCGACAGAAAACATCGTGATAGGCGTGACTAAAGAGCTTTCTTTTTGTGGCGTAAGAACTGTTTTTTTTTCTGCCAAATCAAGAGAAGCAGAAGTTGCGGCTGCTTCATTATCTGTAAGTTTAGAGGTGCTTTCGGTATCAGCGGTAGCGGTTCTCTTAACTTTTGTGGGTAATTTCACATGAGCTTTTGCGGATGTGTTAAGAGTCGTTTTCGATGCTTGTGTTGGTGTGTTTATTAAATCAATGGTATGGCGTGTTTGAGGGTTTAAGCCAGAAGCGGTACTGGTAGACGTAAAATTAAAAGAAGAAAAAAACAAAGCACAAGCGGCTGTACATAAAAGATTCTTATGCATAAAGATGTTCCTTAAGATATTTTTCTTTGTTTTGCTAAAAATTAACCACTTTTTGACACACTACAATTTTTGTAATGTAGTAAAATATAAGCAGTACTGTTTTCATCTCAGCGCTGCTTATACGTCAAAATAGAGAGTTAAGATTTCTAAAAGCGATAACGCATTCCACCGGAAAAATTAATTCCAGAGACACCAGCTTTTTGAAGTTTATGTTGGTAATTAACGTCAGCATGAAGTGCGATATTTTTAGAAAGTTGCGCGTTAATGCCAAGCCCACCTTCAAGGGAAGAGCCCATAGAATCGAGATAGAAAGATTCAATAACATTGATAGTGCGCTTTTCACCAAAAGCTTTGATGACATTCAATTTACCATAAAAAGAAAGAACACGATCTTTTTCAATGGGAAGCATTGTTTTCGTTAAACGTCCTCCAATACGGACCAACCATTGATGAGGGGTCTTTATATTAACTTGGAAGCCATCAATATCTGAAAGAGTGCCAAATGCAATGTGTTGATAAATAAGTTGTGCTTGTGGTTCAAAGGACACCCCTTCAACACCAGTTGCTAGTTTTTGTCCAACGGTAGCTGATATATTTAATGTATCCGTATTATTTAACTCTGCGGTGTTGCCGATAAGGGCTGTTGTAATATGTCCGTTTAAAATGCCGTAAGAGAAAAGTGTATTAACATAGAGACCATTGTCATGGTAGAGGTTCCCATATGCCGTAAAGAACCATTTATCTAGTATGCTTTTGTCAGAACCCTCCATATCCTTTGGCGCAAAAGAAAGCTTTCCATATGTGCCTAAAAGACCAAGACTCGCGGTCATATTTTGATTTTCTAACGTTGCTAATGTCATGCCTGCTTGGATAGCAGCATAACGAACATCTGCACCATAACCATATTCTAATGGACTACGGCTGGAAGATAACGTCATCTTGTTGCCATAAGTCGATAAGAATATCCCTTTCTGTTTATGAGCTTCTAATCCGAAAACTATTGAGTGCATATTATCTAATAGTGTATTTTGATTGTCTATATCAGCCAAGCCAGAGGAGAATATTGCATTATGCATAACCAAATAGCTTGCCATTTGAGGAACAAGAGCTTTGATCTTTCCTTCATCATCGAGAGTCGCACTTTGCAAGCGGAAATCCCAGAAATTCTCATTTTCTTCCAAGGGAGTTTGTCCATTGTTTTCTTTTTTAAGGGATGATGCATTGGTATTTTGTGCATCTTTCTGTTTTGATTCTTGTGATATTCCGCTTAAATGACTTTGTGTCTTATCGGCTTTCCCACGGCTGGATGTTGGTCCATAAACATTGAGTATGTATTTATAAGGTAAGCCCTCCATTGTGGTGTAGCCATGGGCAAGTTTGAAGGAATCTTCATTTGCTTGCCCAGAAACTTGAATAAGTGAGAGCCCACGCATATTCAAAGGAATTGAATCTTCTTCATCATTGAATGGTTCTGCATGCTTTGAAAGATTGTTGAAATAGATCGTTGTGGTGCCTGAGACATCACCATGAACGAGAACACGGTCAGTTCTTTGTTGTTCTTTTGTAAGACCATTACTCCATTCTGTATTAAAGTAAATTCTTGCGTTGCCTAATGCATTGTAAACCGTTGTTGCATCGGAGCTTCTGTTTTGCTCTGCTTTTTGTGGATGTTTGCCTACATGCAAGGTTTGATAATGATTGTCTGCTAGTTTATGCGGCGCATTAAATATGATAGAGCTATTATTAAGGTTTAGGACTGAAACGATTGATTGTGCTCGTTGCTTAAGATCAAGGAGCTTGTAATCAAATAGACTAAAACTATTTTTCAATTCAAATAGACTAATTTTTAAATGCCACTTGCTGTTATTGTTTAGAGTGAAAACCGTTGTATTTTGAGGAAGCGTTTTGGCTCTTCCTTCCATAATCGAATTATCAGCGTCTAATGTAAAAGTAGTAGGTTGAACCTTGACGAAGGGTGAGACTTCATTTTTTAATAACATATCAGAACGAATTTCTGAGTTTTTAAGGTACACTGCATTCTTTTCGGGATAATAAGGTCCGAAAATACCTACACCGTCGTTTACAAGAAGTTTTGTATTATTAAGGATTGCTTTGTTTACAACTTCTTCTCCTTCTTTTATTGTAGAGCTTACAATATAACCAAAGTTGACACCATAGGCTTTGCTGTGGCCTATAACCTTTAATGTTGAATCTTCGATATGGATTGTGCCGTTTGTGAGTGACAAACCATGCCCTTCTGCCTCTCCCACAATTCCTTTGGCATTAATTTGGCCACCTGACGTTGCAGAAAGCAAAGTAAAGCCTGAGTGCATTATTGAATTTGTAATGGTAATATGACCTTTCTTAGCAACCACGGCATCATACTTACCACGAACAAAAACATTATGAAGGTTCTTCTCTTCTCCATTAGCTACTTGGACCGTAGGAATCTCAGGAGGTTGTCTATTTGCATAAGTTGGAGCAAAATGAGAAAAAATGAAAGTTCCAGCAATTGTACATAACAAAAAATTTTTCTTATAAATATATTTTTTACACATAGATATGCCTTTAGTATTTGGTATGCTTTGATGCTTACTTCATTCCCCTGATGGCGCAAGTACCCAGTCAGTTTTTATATCATTATATTTTTATTGTAAACAACAAAACGAATATTATGTTTTGTTATTTATCGTTTAAAAATTGGTCTTAGAAGAGCTTTTAAAATAGAAAGCGCAATGCAGCGAAGATGGATTTCAGAAAACCTAGCTTGGTAAGTATTTTTTTAAAAGTACTAAGGCTCAAAATATTTTGCAAGGATGTTTATTGCTTAAGGCTGTTGTTATGAAAACTCTACAAAGTTTTTGGAGAAGATTTGTTGCGCGCTTACAAAAAGCTTTCAGTTGGTTTTCTTGTATATAGAATTATTCACTATGAATTTTTTGATGTAAAAAAGCTAAAATATTTTGTATTTTTTATCGATATACAACAATTTTTATTGAATCCATTCGATTTTTATAAGTCAAAAAGGCGGCTCTCTTGAGACTTCAACATTCATTGAGAGATAAAGAATTTTGTTGCATTTGGTTTGAATGAAACTAATTCTTTAAAGAAGGCTGTATAGAAAGAACCGTTATTGATGGCTCTTTCCTATAGATTGCAAAAAAGCAGTACATTCGTACTGCTTTTTTATTAAAAATGAATAGACTATAAATTGTTTTTTGCCTTTTCTTAAAACTGATAGCGTATTCCGCCTGAAAAGCTTGCTCCAGATATACCAGTTTTTTGAAGCTTATGTTGATAGTTAACATCAGCATGAAGGGCTATATTTTGTGATAATTGTGCATTCACACCAAGTCCACCTTCAACAGAAGCTCCCATAGAATCAAAGTGGAATGATTCACCAATCTGTATGGTGTCATTGTTAGAAAAAGCTTTAATAATATTCAATTTACCATAGAGAGAAAGAATACTGCCTTTTTCAATAGAAATCGTCGTTTGTGTTAAGCGCCCACCAACACGCACTAAGTATTGATGAGGATTTCCCATATCTACATCAAAGCCATCGACATCTGAGAATGTGCCAAGCATGAGACGCTGATAAACAACTTGTGCTTGTGGTTCAAAGACCAATCCTTTTGTACTGGTTTCGAACTTTTGTCCAATGGTCGCCGATGCACTGAATGTATCAGCGTTTTTCAATTCTGCAGTCTTTCCTATGAGAGCTGTGGTGATATCTCCCTTGAGCATTCCATAGGAAAAGAGAGCATGGATATATGTACCATTATTATGGCGCAGTCCACTATATGCAGAAATTGACCATTTATTGAGTGTACTCTTGTCAGCACCTTCCATATCTTTTGGGGTGAAAGCTAATTTCCCATATGTCCCGAAAAGACCCAAATTAGTGGTTATGTTTTGATCTTCTAGAGCTACTGATGTAAATCCTGCTTGTAAAGCAGCATAGTGAATATCGGCACCATAGCCATATTGCAATGGCGTACGGTGAGAGGATAATGTTATCTTATTGCCATAAGTCGAGAAGAAGATTCCTTTGTTTTTATGATCTTTTTTCTCAAAGCCTGTTTCTTGTATCGTGTTCAGTAAAGTGTTTTGATTGTTTACATCAGCCAGTCCAGCTGAGAATAGTGCGTTAGGCATGGACAAATAGCTTGCCACCTGAGGAACGAGAGCTCTGATCTTTCCTTCATCATCGAGCGTTGCACTTTGCAAGCGGAAATCCCAGAAATTTTGATTTTCTCTCAAATGGTTTTGTGTGCTCCCTATTTGCTCAGAATTTGGTATTGATTCACCTTTTATATTATCCTCAATCTTTAAAACCACACCACCTAATACAACGGGGGTCGTGTCGGTTTTTGAGGCCTTTTCTTGTGATTGTTGAGTTACTTCTCCTAAATGGCTTTGTGTGCTCTCTGCTTTTCCAAGACGTGATGTTGGTCCATAGGCATTTAAAACATATTTATAAGGCAAACCGCCCATTGTAACATAGCCATTTGCTAGTTTGAAGGCATTTTCATCTGTTTTTCCAGATACTTGAATGAGCGACAGTCCACGCATATTCGCGGGAATAGAAGCTTCTTCTTTTGATGGCGCACCTTTTGAAAGACTATTGAAACTAATTGTTGTGGTGCCTGATACATCTCCATGGACAAGAAGGCGGTCAGTTTTTTGTTGTTCTCTTTTTAAACCATCACTCCATTCTGTATTGAAATAAATCCTTGCATTGCCTGTTGCATTATAAACGGTTTCTGTAGCGGAGTCCCTGTTTTCGTGTGGATTAGGGAGCTCAATTGTTCGTCCTACACTCAAGGTTTGATATTGACTCTTTGCCAGCGCATGTGGCGGATTAAACACAATAGAGCTATTATTGAAGTTCAGTACTGAAACGGTAGATAGCGCTCGTTGCTTAATGTCATGGAGTGCATAATTAAATAAACTAAAATCACGATTTATGTCGTATCGACTTACATTTAAATACCATTTGCTATTGTTGTTTAAATTAAAAACAGTTGTATTTACTGCTAAGGTTCTTGCTCTTCCTTCCATAATCGAATTATCGGCGGTTAATACAAAAGTTACAGGATGAGGATCTGAATCTGTTTCCTTTTTTACATTGTTTTGTAATAATACATCAGAACGAATTTCTGAATTTCTAAGTTGAACCTCGGCAACAGACTTTGAAGATGATGGTCCTAAAATACCGATACCATTTCTCACAAGAAGTTTTGTATTGTTAAGAATGGCCTTATTGATAACTTCTTCACCATCTTTCAGAAAATAATCTAAAATGCTATGAAAAATAATACCGGATTTTCTTTTGCTTTCTATGAATGAATCTTCAATGTTAATGATACCGTTTGAAATCGATAGACCAGTATACAAGGCATTGACTTTTACTTCTTTAGCATTAATACGTCCGCCTTGTGATACAGCAAAAGCAAACGAATCTGAATGTATTGTTGAGTTTGTAATTGTGGCAATTGCTTTCTCAGAGGCTTGCACTGCGCTCAATCCATTGCGGATAAAAACGTTATTAAGAGTTTTTTTCTCTCCTTTCTCCAGCTTAAACTCACTAATAATTTCAGGAGGTTGTCTATTTGCATAAGTTGGAGCAAAATGAGAAAAAATGAAAGTTCCAGCAATTGTACATAACAAAAAATTTTTCTTATAAATATATTTTTTACACATAGATATGCCTTTAGTATTTGGTATGCTTTGATGCTTACTTCATTCCCCTGATGGCGCAAGTACCCAGTCAGTTTTTATATCATTATATTTTTATTGTAAACAACAAAACGAATATTATGTTTTGTTATTTATCGTTTAAAAATTGGTCTTAGAAGAGCTTTTAAAATAGAAAGCGCAATGCAGCGAAGATGGATTTCAGAAAACCTAGCTTGGTCAAGCTTATGCTAAAAACACTATGAAGTTTGATATTTAAAATAGTCTATTAAAGATAATCGTTATAAAAGTTCTATAGCGTTGAGATGTATTATTTTATGCACTCACCAAAACGATCAGCAAATTTTCTCTACTATAAGAAGGAGAGATGATGGGGCTATTTACAGGCTTTCTTTAAAGAAACTTTTCCTTAAGGGTAGCAAAGCTTATTTTTCTAAGGACGCATAGCCCATTTCGCGACGGTGGTTATGAATGCTATAACGCTAAAGCCATAGAGTCCTATCATCTTTACGCTTACGAAGGAGCAAGCCGATACCCTTTACGGCTTAATAAAAGAGCAAGTCCATCACACACTTTGCTAGCTCCCAATGTTTGTGACAAGCCCTTGGTTCTTGAGACAGTTCATTATAGGACTTCTTAGGCTTTTCTTATATAACTTTGCTCCACACGTCAGCTCCGCTTGTAACGTGCAAGAAAAAATTTTCATGATTCAACATGAAACAAGTTTGAAATGAGAGAATCCTACGATATTCGGGACTCTCATTCAACACGTAAAACAAAGAATTATCTTTA
The DNA here is from genome assembly GCF_042194195.1 of Bartonella sp. MR30HLJHH. Lineage (NCBI taxonomy): Bacteria > Pseudomonadati > Pseudomonadota > Alphaproteobacteria > Hyphomicrobiales > Bartonellaceae > Bartonella > Bartonella sp. MR30HLJHH. The sequence continues at coordinate 19,961 of NZ_JBHIMO010000017.1, forward strand.
TAAATCAATATACTGCTCGGAATGAGAGGGATAAGCATTGTCAAAATGGTTTGCCTAAAAACGGTACATGGAAATATAAATGAATCCTTACAGGTGGTGTTAAGCTAATGGATTGAAGAAACAGATTAAAGGTATGAAGAGAGAGCTTCTTTTATCATTATCTTTTCCAATGTTGTTTTCTTTATATTGTCTAAAAATACACTTCGCTTAGCTTTATAGACAAATTCGATAATGAATATGCCGCGCGACTCGTGTAAATAGGAGGGAAGGAGATCATTGAGGAGAAAAGAAAAAAGTTTTAGGGGATAGAATAATAGCTTACATAGATTAAAAAAGACAGTACAGCATACTGCCTTTTTTGTTAAATTGAATAGAATGATAGGCTATTTTTACAGTCTTGTCTTAAAACTGATAGCGTATTCCACCTGAAAAGTTTGCACCACTTATACCAGTTTTCTGAAGCCTTTGTTGATAGCTTA
>NZ_JBHIMO010000018.1:0-13223 GCF_042194195.1 Bartonella sp. MR30HLJHH
AGCACTCCCCATCATTAATTTTGGGGGGCTTTGGGGGTGCTTCTTATATGTATTATTTTATTTTTGATTGAAAAAAATATATAAGGGGGGGAAAAGGAACCCTCAAAACCTTCAAAACTAAGTACCATAATAGTTTTGATAGCATTTCTTATGATTATAATCCCTTTCTTTTGAAAGGCTTTAAAGGATTATATGCTTTTCATAAAGCACATTTTAATCATTTACTAAAATCATAAGATTCGTCTGTTAAATAAACAGACATAACCGATAAAATAGACAATAATCCATTAAAAGGGATTTTGATCATCTATGGAATAATTTTATAGATCTTTTTTTATAGGTTGTTTCCTTAAAATCTTGCACCAAAACCATGATCAGAGCCATACCACTGTTGAGTTTTTCAACTAGTGATCAAGACTTTGGAGCGCGTCTTATTTTCTAAATTTCTGAAATCTTTTTGATATTTTTTAGGTGCTATTTCTTGTCTTTTTTTCCGATAAAATTGACTATTTTCTCTTTCCACGAGCGGTGTTGCTCCTTGCTGGTAACCTCTTGTTGATCATCAAGCTTTTCTGCCACCTGTTTAATCAAAGCGTAACTCACTTGCTTCACCTTTGCTACTTCTTTGGCTAAAGCTAATGCACGTTCAAGGTGGGTTTTGTTGATGCTTTCGTCAAAGCCTAGGTGATCACCTGCCGTAAAGCTTTTCTGATAAGATTGTAAGGTCTCAACATCACCCAACAAAGCAAGAGCGCCAAGATGAAGTAAAGCATAATCCGTATCGTTTGCTTTGGACGTGGCGCCTTTTTCCCAAGGAGCAGTGCCATAATCAGAGCGAAGTCTTTTAGAAAGGTCAATGTCTGTTACCGCCCATTTTAGCGCGTCATCAAGTGCTTGCTTTAAGCGATCCGCAGTAACTTCTGGTTCAAAGATTTCTAACCCCTTTGCTTCAAAATTAAGCTGTATATCTGGAATATCTTCCGTGTAGGTAGGATCAATGAATTTACAAGCGGTGGAAAGAATGCCAGTACTAATCATAAAAGCGCTATCAAATTGCGGGTAGTCTTTGGCAATTTCGTCGTTATAAAGAATATCTACTTCACGATCAGCCAATTGATAGCTTGCCATATGGTCATTCTCATTGATTTTCTCGGTTGACCAGCCTAGGCTTTTTAAAAGTGCATGAGCACTTTCCATGGTAAGACGATCATCAGTGTCATCCGCTTCATCCACTTCCTCTGCCACTTCAACAAAAGTTGTTTTGGAGGCAACAGATGCTGTTTGCGGATCCAAGCTTAAAATCGGAGCGTTTTTAGGAAAACCAGTCCGATAACGGCGTGCAAGAGCAAGGACGTTATCAATAATATGTGCTATGTTTTCCCTTATCAAAGCTGAAAAGTTTTTATCCTTCAAACTTTCCTTATAAAATTTGAGTTTTTCAACATCCCCAATAAGAATAAGTGCAATAAGGTGCAACTTCGCAAAATCATATTCACTGTCTGGGGACAAAGCCGCATAATCATAGATGATTTGATTCACATTTTGTCGATCAGCCCAGCACAAAATATCCGCACTGATCTGTTTCAGCTTGCCTTCATCCAATTCAGTACTAGAAACTGCATAAACTTCTTCTGATTCTTTAAGAACGGTATATTGGGGAGTATTGATGAAAATAGATCGATAAGCTGTAGAAAAACCAAGTGTTGAAAGAGAAACCTTGAAGGTAACAAATGGTGTCTCTCCGTTTTTATCAAGGTTGTACACTATATTAATGATACGATCTTTCTTTATAAAATAAGCATTGCAATTGTAATTTTTATCACGATAGACTGTCCAGTCCATCCTTTTTAAGTCTTCAGAAACTGTATTAAGAAAAGACAAATCTTGTAAACTAAGACGATCATCTATAGCTTTTCGCTCATTAAGGATTTTCAGATATTCTTCAGCAAATTGAACGGCTTGGTTAATATATCTCTCTACTTCACGGTCATCCAAAATTTCAGAAATCGTACCTGCTTCTAAAAAATTTTGATAAGATTTCAGGACATCAATTTGACCTGTTAATGCTAAACAAGCTAAATGCCAGACTATATCTATATTGTAGCTATATTTTTGGATAAGCGTTTTGCTTTCTATTGATGCTTGTAAATCTTGGGCACGTGCCCACTGTATTATCCGCTCAGAGATTTTGATAAGCTCTTGCTCATCTAATGTCTCTACACAAATATCAATGCCTTTACCAAAACCACTAAAAATCCCCCCCCCAATCGTATTAAAAGAATTATAAATATTTTTAGGAGAAACGCACCAATATTCCTTACTATAGTGAATACAATTGCAAGCGACAGAAATCATTTCATTAGATATTTCAGCTTCAATACGGACATTGTAATTGTCATGGAGACGTATAAAACCAAAATCAAATTGAATGAAACGGTCGGGCAAAATCAACCACATTTTTCCAGGTTCCGTTGAAAACCACCCTTGTGTTTTAAGAACGCGCATTGCTGCTGTGAGACTTATCGAGCGCTGTTTTGGCTTCTTGCGCGTTAGAATATCGTCTAATTCCCCATTTTTATAGGCCTGTGCAAAAAAAAGCAGGCGATCATACCTCGTCATTGTTTTGTAATCAGAAAATTCTGGTACATACAACTGAGATGTAACCTCAGAACTCTTTAAAGTCTCTACATCACCAAGTAATGCTTGTGCAACGGCAGAATGATCAGCAGCTTCCTCGCACAACTTTTTTTCAATATCCTGTGCTTGCGCCCATGCAACCACTTTGTTTAAAGCGGTTGTGATATGGCTTTCGGAAAGATCCGGAGCTTTAACATTAAAATCCTCCTTCGCGTAAAACAGCACATCTCCATATTTACGCTGTGATTTTTCACCTCTAGAATATTCCCGAGCAAGACAATAAGCAGCGGTGGTGAGATCAGCCGAAAGCAAAAACTCTTTGCCTCTCTCTCCATAATTTTTTACACCATAGCCAATACCGACAATGCGATCGGGAAGATGATAATGCGCAAAAGTATCCCCCACGTTATCACGATAAGGCTCCCAGCCCAATCTTTTTAAAATCTCTGTGACATCTTTGGTTTGCATCATCATTCCCCCAGCATGATCTGTAATTCTTTTACATAAAAATTACTTGTGTAATACTTAGGTTCTCTAGAAAGACTATATATTTCCTCACTATCAATTTCACCTCTTCCATAGTTTTTTCCAAAAACTCTTGTAAAAAGGGATAGGTTGCGGAGTGGGAGTGTTCTCAATCTTTTCAATCGGTTGATCACCATCAGGTATCTCAACTCCTGCGTGTACTTTAATTCTTTTGCATAGGAATTCATAAAAATTACTGGCGTAATATTCGGACTCCTCATCCGCAAACATGACATAGAGTGGGCATTCACCATCCCGAAACTGCGTATAATCAAAGTAAAAGGTTTCATCAAGATCATAACTCACAACGAGCTGTTCTGGTGTCGCAAAACCATCTTTTCTATCGAGTAAGTTTTGGTAAACAATATCACCAGCAGGAATACCTTCCCCACAATCTCCATAAATGCTATAAATTTCTTCACCACCAATTTCTCCTCCTTTATAATTTTTTAAAAAACTCTTATAAGAAGATGTAAATTGTAAACCGAGAGCTTTCTCCGCCTTTTCAATCAGTAGATCATCAACTGCATTTTCTGCAGTACCCAAATTGATAATCTCATCATCATATTTATTCACTTTATCAATTAATACTGCAACATCAGCTAAGGTATAGGTTTTCATAAATGAACCTCAAAACGTGCGTTATAAACGCTCCATATTTCCTCTATCAATTTCACCTCTTCCATAGTTTTTTCCAAAAACTCTTGTAAAAAGGTATAGGTTGCGGAGTGGGAGTGTGCTCAATCTTTTCAATCGGTTGATCACCATCAGGTATCTCAGCTCCCACACTTTCTTTAATTTTTTTACAAAGGAATTCATAAAAATTACTGGCGTAATATTCGCAATTATCCAATGGATACATAACATAGATTGGACATTCTCCATCCCGAAACTGCGTATAATCAAAATAAAAGGTTTCACCAAAAGCAGCATCACAAACGATAAGCTGTTCTGGTGTTGCGAAACCACGTTTTCTATCATTTAAGTTTTGGAAAACAATGTCACCAGCAGGAATACCTACAGGATTCTTATAAAGACTATAGATTTCATCACCACCAATATCCCCGCCTTTACAATGTTCTAAAAAACTCTTGTAAGATGATGTAAATTGTAAACCGAGAGCTTTCTCCGCCTTTTCAATCACGAGATCACCAACTGCATCATCTTCAGTACCAAAATTGATAATATCACCATTATATTTATCAACTAATTCTAAAACATCATCTAAGGTATAGGTTTTCATAAATGAACCTCAAAACGTGCGTTATAAACGCTCCATATTTCCTCTATCAATTTCACCTCTTCCATAGTTTTTTCCAAAAACTCTTGTAAAAAGGTATAGGTTGCGGAGTGGGAGCGTTCTCAATCTTTTCAATCGGTTGATCACCTTCAGGTATCTCAACTCCTACGCTTTCTTTAATTCTTTTGCAAAGGAATTCATAAAAATTACTGGCGTAATATTCGCAATCTTCAGATGGAAGCATGACATAGATTGGGCATTCACCATCCCGAAACTGCGTATAATCAAAATAAAAGGTTTCACCAAAATCAGCGTAACACACGATAAGCTGTTCTGATGTTGCAAAACCACGTTTTCTAGCATTTAAGTTTTTGAAAACAACGTCATTAACAGAAACACCTATAGGATGCTCATAAAGACTAAAGATTTCTTCACCACTAATGTCCCCACCTTTATAATGTTTAAAAAAACTCTTGTAAGATGATGTGAATTGTAAACCGAGAGCTTTCTCCGCCCTTTCAATCACAAGATCATCAACTGCATTATCTTTAGTACGAAAATGGATAATATCATCATCATATTTATTCACTTTATCAATTAATACTGCAACATCAGCTAAGGTATAGGTTTTCATAAGTCCTTCCCCCCTAAAAAATATTAACGACGCTTGCATTCTTGAAAAGAAAAAAATAATGGTGGTTTAACATTGCAATTTGAAAGTAAAACCACCATACAAAAAAATCTACTTCAAATTATCTGTAATCCTTTTACAGAGGAATTCATAGAAGTTACTTGCGTAATACTGGGGATCGCTAGGTGGAAATCTAAGATAGAGCGGGCACTCACTATTCTGGAATTGAGAATAATCAAAATAAAATGTCTCACCAAAATCAGTTCTACTCACAACAAGCTGTTCTGATGTCGCAAAACCATTTTCTATATCCGTTATATGATAATAAACAATATCATCACTACGAGCAATTTCAAAATTTGTATTATAAACACTTAATATTTCCTCACCACAGATCTCCGCTCTTCCATAATTCTTCAAAAAACTTTTGTAGGAGGATGTGAATTGCAATTTAAGAATCCCCTCTGCTTTTTCAATTAGTACATCATCAACTGCTTCATCTGTAGTGCCAAAATCGATACTATCATTATATTTATCAACTAATTCTACAACATCATCTAAGGTATAGGTTTTCATGAATCTTCCCCTGCATGGTCCTTAATTCTTTTACAGAGAAATTCATAAAAATTACTTGCGTAATACTGGGGATCGCTAGGTGGAAACTTAAGATAGAGCGGACACTCTCCATCTCGAAACTGAGTATAATCAAAGTAAAATGTCTCACCAAAATCAGTTCTACTCACAACAAGCTGTTCTGATGTCGCAAAACCATTTTTTATATCTGTTAAGTGATAATAAACAATATCACCAGCAGGAATACCTACATAATCCCCATAAATGCTAAATATTTCTTCACAACCAATTTCTCCTCCTCCATAATTTTTCAAAAAATCTTTATAAGAAGTTGTGAACTGTAAGCCGAGAGTTTCCTCAGCTTTCTTTATCCATATATCATCAGGCGCATCCTCTGCAGTGCCAAAATCGATAACATCCTGATATTTATCAACTAATTGTGCAACATCAGTTAAGGTATAGGTTTTCATAAATCTTCCCCTGCGTGCTCTTTAATTCTTTTACAGAGAAATTCATAAAAATTACTTGCATAATAATGTGACGCTCCAGATGGAATCTTGACGTAGAGTGGGCATTCACCATCCTGAAACTGAGTATAATCAAAGTAAAATGTCTCACCAAAATCAGTTCTACTCACAACAAGCTGTTCTAATGTCGCAAAACCATGTTTCCTATGATATAAGTTTTTATGCACAATATCACCAGCAGGATGATCCTCAAAACTTGCGTTATAAATGCTAAAAATTTCCTCATAACCAATTTCTCCTCCTTTATAATTTTTTAAAAAATCCTTATAAGAAGTTGTAAACTGTAAACCGAGAGTTTTTTCTGCCTCTTTAATTCGTACATCACTAACTGCATCCTCTGCAGTACCAAAATTGATAATATCATCATCATATTTATTCACTTTATCAATTAATACTGCAACATCAGCTAAGGTATAGGTTTTCATAAATGAACCTCAAAACGTGCGTTATAAACGCTCCATATTTCCTCTATCAATTTCACCTCTTCCATAGTTTTTTCCAAAAACTCTTGTAAAAAGGTATAGGTTGCGGAGTGGGAGTGTGCTCAATCTTTTCAATCGGTTGATCACCATCAGGTATCTCAGCTCCCACACTTTCTTTAATTTTTTTACAAAGGAATTCATAAAAATTACTGGCGTAATATTCGCAATCTTCAGATGAAAGCATGACATAGATTGGACATTCTCCATCCCTAAACTGCGTATAATCAAAATAAAAGGTTTTACCAAAATCAGTACTACTCACGAAAAGCTGTTCTGGTGTCAGAAAACCACGTTTTCTAGCATTTAAGTTTTGGAAAACAATATCACCACCAGGGATATCTGCTCCACACTCCTTATAAAGGCTAAAGATTTCATCACCACCAATTTCTCCTCCTCCATATTTTTTTAAGAAAACTTTGTAAGAGGATGTGAATTGTACGCCGAGAGCTTTCTCCGCCTTTTCAATCTGTAAATCATCTGTTTCATTCTCTTCATCATCTTCACTACCCAAATTGATAATCTCATCATCATATTTATTCACTTTATCAATTAATACTGCAACATCAGCTAAGGTATAGGTTTTCATAGATGAACCTCAAAACTTGCGTTATAAACGCTCCATATTTCCTCACTATCAATTTCACCTCTTCCATAGTTTTTTCCAAAAACTCTTGTAAAAAGGGATAGGTTTCGGAGTGGGAGTGTTCTCAATCTTTTCAATCGGTTGATCACCATCAGGTATCTCAACTCCTATGCTTTCTTTAATTCTTTTGCAAAGGAATTCATAAAAATTGCTAGCGTAATATTCGCAATCTTCAGATGGAAGCATGACATAGAGTGGGCATTCACCATCCCGAAACTGCGTATAATCAAAATAAAAGGTTTCACCAAAGTCTGTTCTACTAACGGCAAGCTGTTCTGGTGTCACAAAACCATATTTTCTATAATAATTTAAGTTTTGTAAAACAATGTCATCAAAAGGAATATCTTCTCCACACTCTTTATAAAGGCTATAGATTTCATAACCAGCAATGTCTCCCCCTTTATAATGTTTTAAAAAAGCTTTATAGGAAGATGTGAATTGTAAACCGAGAGCTTTCTCTGCTTTTTCAATCACGAGATCATCAACCGCATTTTCTGCAATCCCAAAACTAACAATATCACCATCATATTTATCAACTAATTCTATGACATCCGCTAAGGTATAGGTTTTCATAAATGAACCTCAAAACGTGCGTTATAAACGCTCCATATTTCCTCTATCAATTTGACCTCTTCCATAGTTTTTTCCAAAAACTCTTGTAAAAAGGTATAGGTTGCGGAGTGGGAGTGTGCTCAATCTTTTCAATTGGTTGATCACCTTCAAGTATCTCTTCTCCCGCGTGTACTTTAATTCTTTTGCAAAGGAGTTCATAAAAATTGCTAGCGTAATATTCGCAATCTTCAGATGGAAGCCTGATATAGAGTGGGCATTCACCATCCCGAAACTGCGTATAATCAAAATAAAAGGTTTCACCAAAATCAGCGTAACACACGACAAGCTGTTCTGATGTTGCAAAACCACGTTTTCTAGCATTTAAGTTTTTGAAAACAATATCACCACCAGGGATATCTGCTCCACACTCCTTATAAAGGCTAAAGATTTCTTCACCCCCTATTTCTCCTCCTACATATTTTTTTAAAAAGCTCTTATAAGAAGATGTGAATTGCAAATCGAGAGCTTTCTCCGCCTTTTCAATCCGTAGATCATCAGCCGCATTTTCTTCAGTACGAAAATTGATAATATCATTATATTTATCAATTAATACTGCAACATCATCTAAAGTATAGGTTTTCATAGATGATCCTCAAAACGTGCGTTATAAACGCTCCATATTTCCCCTATCAATTTCACCTCTTCCATAGTTTTTTCCAAAAACTCTTGTAAAAAGGGATAGGTTGCGGAGTGGGAGTGTGCTCAATCTTTTCAATCGGTTGATCACCATCAGGTATCTCAACTCCTACGCTTTCTTTAATTCTTTTGCAAAGGAATTCATAAAAATTACTGGCGTAATATTCGCAATCTTCAGATGGAAGCATGACATAGATTGGGCATTCACCATCCCGAAATTGAGAGTAATCAAAATAAAATGTTTCACCAAAATCAGTTCTATTCACGGCAAGCTGATTTGGTTTTGCGAAACCATTTTTTATATCCGTCAAATGATAGAAAACAATATCACCAGCAGGACACTTATCAAAACTTGCGTTATAAATGCTAAATATTTCATCACCTCCAATTTCTCCTCCCTTATAATTTTTTAAAAAATCCTTATAAGAAGTTGTAAACTGTAAACCGAGAGTTTTTTCTGCCTCTTTAATCCGTACATCACTAACTGCATCCTCTGCAGTACCAAAATTGATAATCTCATCATCATATTTATTCACTTTATCAATTAATACTGCAACATCAGCTAAGGTATAGGTTTTCATAGATGAACCTCAAAACTTGCGTTATAAACGCTCCATATTTCCTCACTATCAATTTCACCTCTTCCATAGTTTTTTCCAAAAACTCTTGTAAAAAGGTATAGGTTGCGGAGTGGGAGTGTTCTCAATCTTTTCAATCGGTTGATCACCATCAGGTATCTCAGCTCCCACACTTTCTTTAATTCTTTTACAAAGGAATTCATAAAAATTACTGGCGTAATATTCGCAATCTTCAGATGGAAGCATGACATAAAGTGGGCATTCTCCATCCCTAAACTGTGTATAATCAAAATAAAAGGTTTCACCAAAAGCAGCATCACAAACGATAAGCTGTTCTGGTGTTGCAAAACCACGTTTCCTATCATTTAAATTTTGGAAAACAATATCATCAAAAGGAATATCTTCTCCACACTCCTTATAAAGCCTATAGATTTCATAACCACCAATGTCCCCGCCTTTATAATGTTTTAAAAAAACTTTATAGGAAGATGTGAATTGCAAACCAAGAATTTCCTCAGCTTTTTCAATCACGAGATCATCAACCTCCTTATCTTTGCTAGCAAAATTAACAATATCACCTTCATATTTATCAACTAATACTGTAACATCATCTAAGGTATAGGTTTTCATGGATGATCCTCAAAACGTGCGTTATAAACGCTCCATATTTCCTCTATCAATTTCACCTATTCCATAGTTTTTTCCAAAAGCTCTTGTAAAAAGGTATAGGTTGCGGAGTGGGAGTGTTCTCAATCTTTTCAATTGGTTGATCACCATCAGGTATCTCAACTCCCACGCTTTCTTTAATTCTTTTGCAAAGGAATTCATAAAAATTACTGGCATAATATTCGCAATCTTCAGATGGAAGCATGACATAGAGTGGGCATTCACCATCCCGAAACTGCGTATAATCAAAATAAAAGGTTTCACCAAAATCTGTTCTGCTAACGAAAAGCTGCTCTGGTGTCACAAAACCACGTTCTCTATTGAGTAAGTTTCGGTAAACAATATCACCAGCAGGAATACCTTCCCCACAATCTCCATAAATGCTAAAGATTTCATCACCACCAATTTCTCCTCCTCCATATTTTTTTAAGAAAACTTTGTAAGAGGATGTGAATTGTACGCCGAGAGCTTTCTCCGCCTTTTCAATCTGTAAATCATCTGTTTCATTCTCTTCATCATCTTCACTACCCAAATTGATAATCTCATCATCATATTTATTCACTTTATCAATTAATACTGCAACATCAGCTAAGGTATAGGTTTTCATAAATGAACCTCAAAACGTGCGTTATAAACGCTCCATATTTCCTCTATCAATTTCACCTCCTCCATAGTTTTTTCCAAAAACTCTTGTAAAAAGGGATAGGTTGCGGAGTGGGAGTGTTCTCAATCTTTTCAATTGGTTGATCACCATCAGGTATCTCAACTCCCACGCTTTCTTTAATTCTTTTGCAAAGGAATTCATAAAAATTACTGGCATAATATTCGCAATCTTCAGATGGAAGCCTGACATAAAGTGGGCATTCACCATCCCGAAACTGCGTATAATCAAAATAAAAGGTTTCACCAAAATCTGTTCTGTTAACGACAAGCTGTTCTGGTATCGCAAAACCATGTTTTCTGTAATAATTTAAATTTTGGTGAACAATATCATTAACAGAAACACCTATAGGATGCTCATAAAGACTAAAGATTTCATAACCAGCAATGTCCCCACCTTTATAATGTTTCAAAAAACTCTTATAAGAAGATGTAAATTGTAAACCGAGAGCTTTCTCCGCCCTTTCAATCACGAGATCATCAACTGCATCATCTTCAGTACGAAAATTGATAATATCATCATCATATTTATTCACTTTATCAATTAATACTGCAACATCATCTAAGGTATAGGTTTTCATCGATTATTTCTCCAAACTTCTTTTTTCTCTCTTTTCATCAACCGTAGAGCATTATTGCCGATGCTCCTGTCCCCATCTGTCAAAATCTATCCCTATGATACTCCATTTCATATCAATTAGTCCTCCTAAATTATTGTTTTTTTGTTCTCTAAATCCTTTAGCACGTTCCTTCCAATATTCCTCTCTCCACTTATCAAACTTTTTTCTCTCTATAAGCGATTTATGTGTTTTAGAAGGAGCATGAATCACCGAACTATATTTGTTATGAAATTTATTGCTAATTTCTGCTATGGGACCCTCATGTGTTTGCTTTAAGTGATGTAACTCAACAGATTGACCATCAAACCCTATAGGTGCTCTTCCTGCTTCCATTCTCTCAACATTGGTGCCCCACACCGTTTTTCCTTTTTCTTCCCAATCAGAAATTCTGTTAGGATCAAACAAATCGTCTCTCTTATAGGCTTTGTTTGTCTGTCCAAATTTGCTATCAGTAAATTTAGTGGGTTTCTCTTTTAGCCAAAGCTTTTTTTCTTTAGCAGCGAGTTTAGTTAGTTCTTTCTTCGCCGCATGTTTGGCAGGATCTCCTTGAGCTGCAAGTTTGGCAAGATTTTTCTTGGAAGCGAATTGGGCAAAATCTTTCCTAGCATTGAACTTGATCACAGCCTTTTCGCCAAGCTTTATGCCTCCCTTGACTACTCCAGCTCCTCCAGCAAAGTTTTCTAACACTCCGGCTGATAATCTTCCACTTTCAAAACCAGCATTAAAAGCTCCGTCAACTCCCGCTTTTTCAATATTCTCTTTTACGTAATCTATATCCCCTATAAAGGAATCCTCAACACCTCCCCAGAATTGACCAGCACCTTCCCAGACATCATCAATCACATGTCCACTCACAACCCAAGACGCTCCTGTTCCAATGTCTTTAAAACTCTTTTCAACGCCCCCCCGTGGATTGCTAGCAAATATTATCATTTGTAACATCATGTTCTTCACAGCGCCATCAGCTAACTCGTATAGCTTGATTGGTGCATCGGCAATGAGACCAGCCATAATTCCTGTCGCAAAAGTTCTATCTTGTTGTTCATCAATCTCGAACCATTTTTCGTTAACCTCTCTTCGACACTGATCATCAGGGCACTCTTCTAACTCTTTCTTCTTCTGAGCGCGTTGTGCACTACTCAAAAAGTTATTTGCAGCGGCATTACCTGCGGCATCAGCGCCGGCATCAACATTGCCACCGGCAAGGGCAGCGGCAACGCCCCCCGCAGCCCGTGCGACATCAATGGTGTGATCTCTAAAGTCAGCAAACTGCGCATCAATCTTTGCGTTTATACGCGCTTCCTCTTCCGCAGTAGGGGTGCGCCCGTTTAGATCACCCATTTCCTCTTTCACAATGCCTTGCACCCACAATTGAAACTGGAGCATGGCTGTGGCTTCACCCACAGCCCCGCCCACAGCACCGGCAGAGCAAGCGCCGCTCGCAACCGCGCCTTTTAAACAGCCAAGACCAGCATGGGCAACGATTTGTGTGACCGTGTCTATTTTGCCTTCTGCCTTGGCGGTGCCGATTTCTTCCGCCAACGATTTGCCAACCGTATCAGACAGGGCGATGCGCAGATTGTTAAAAAAGTTCTTGTCAAGAGAGCCGCCTTCAAGAGCCGTTTGAACGCTCGTGCCAATGGCGGCTTTGATCAGGTTCTTTTTCGCTTCAAGGGCAATGCGATCGACAAAAGGAGCGGTTTTTGGCAAAGATTGTCCAACACCTGCCATTTCCGTTATTTGGCTGGTTAAACCTGCTGTCAACATCGACGAGACAATGCTGAGAATATTCTTGGAAGAACCAAGCTCATGCAAGGCGCCGGCAATATTGCCGCGATTATTGACAAGAGCCACAGCGCTTTTGTTAATCAGTGCTTGGACACCTGCCTGTATCGCCGCATTCATGGCGGTGCTCGAGCCAAGCCCCAATGCACCGGTAATGGCACTGGCAGCGCCCGAGGCTGCTCCACCCGTAACCGCCGTGACAGCCAATGCCACGAGAGCCGCACCGGCTTCTGTCAATCCTTGGGCTTTATAATCCCAGTCTTTAAACTCAGCTCGAACTGCTTGCCAATCAACTTGCTTGGATAATTCTGGATCATCACGCAGTTGCTTGATCCATGCCATGCCTGGAGAGTGTGACAATTGTTCAAGGGATTTGTCTAAATCACCGGTTGCCTCATATTCAACAAC
>NZ_JBHIMO010000019.1:0-12040 GCF_042194195.1 Bartonella sp. MR30HLJHH
GAACAGCAGATGAAGACGGTTCTTGAAGATGCGAAGAAATATACGGATGATCAAGTCAATAGTCTTGTCAATAATGGAGTTAATGAGGCTAATTCATATACGGATATGAAGTTTTCGACATTAAGTTATATTGTTGAGGATGTCCGAAAAGAAGCAAGACAAGCAGCAGCTGTTGGTTTAGCGGTAGCTGGTTTACGCTATAGTGATATTCCTGGAAAATTAACACTCGCATTTGGTAGTGGTTTATGGCGTAGTCAATCCGCGTTTGCTGTTGGGGCTGGTTATACTTCAGAGAACGGTGATATTGGTTCCAACTTGTCAATTACCACTTCTGGAGGTCACTGGGGTATAAGTGCAGGGGTTAATGTGATACTCAACTAATAAACGACTGAATCCATAAAATTGATTTGCCTTTTTCTTATTTAAGAAAAGGGCAATTTTTTTATCTTCTTTCAGAGTCCTTTAAAGCTATTCTAAATGTACAAAACTCCCGTAATTATATAAAAAGCCTATTACAACTTTTTTTGAGAATAAAAGACCTTAGTGACAAAGATTCAAAAAATTGATTACTATTTTTTATGTTTTAAACATGGTTTTTGTTGAGGGGTTGTTATGAAAAAATTATTGAATCATATTCAAGGGAAATAGCTCAAGTTTTCAGCATTTATTTTATTGGTTGTTTGTAGCAACGTTTTCATTGGGTGTTGTGATAGTTGTTTTTTATCGAATGCTATTCCTGCTTTGGCGAAAAAAATTGATATAATAGAACAGCTGCTTCAAGCCATGGCAAAAGCAGCAAAGAGCTATCCTCAAGGAAAAATGCTCCTTTTTGCGTATACTAATTCTAACAGCATTGTTGCTCTATCAAAAGCAAGTTATTTAACAGCACTTAATACAGCACAGCAACAATAGTGGACGATTCTACAGACGATAGTGCTTATGTCAATTTTCTCGTTAATACGCTTTCTATTAAGAGTAATGATGGTTTGAGTGAGAGATCTCTCACCGATCCGCGATTGGTGATGAACAATAACTCTACAATTACAATAAGTTCTGAAAACAACGAAGATGCAACGATTATTGATGGATCTGACACCTTGCGACATGATTTCATTACAAGAATGCAATGATCTACAGGTATGCAACGTACTCCAAACACAAGTATTGCTTTAGATAGTGGAACGCAAGCGGAAAAAGAATGGAGCGTTGCTGTAGGGAAGATGGTTTACGCTTTAGGGAAAAGCAGTGTCGCAATAGGTGATGAATATAATAAGAAGTGCGAACATGTAGATAATGATTATACAACTGCGAAAAGTGATTATTCAACAGCTGGAGGAGCCATTTCTAAAGCTCTAGGGTATGGTTCGATTGCTCTTGGGTGCATATGCATTTGCTCAAGAAGCTATTTCTATAGGCTTCTATTCAAAAGCAAATGGGGTTGGAAGTATCGCTTTAGATTCTATGCTAACGTGACGGTTGATGGGGCGTTGCTATCGGGAACAACTCTGTGCTTCGTAGGGCTGCTGGCGTTTTTTGGGTATACGTCTCTTCTGCAAGGACCGGCTAAAAACACCGAATCTCAATGGAAAAGCATGAAAGGTTCAGGTGAGTATTGGTGTTCTTAGTAAGAACATAACGCGACAAACTATAGGCGTAGCAGCTGGTAGCAAACCTGGCGATGCAGTGAACCTTAGATAGTTGCAGGATTTAGAAGAAGTCATAAGAAAAAAGGCTGGAAACTGTCTATTGCTGGTAAGGCAGATAAAGATGTGGATGCTAGATAATACAATAAATTTTCATCTGGAGGAAGTAACTTCAGGGTTAAAAGAGATAAGGACGATGAAAATAAGCTCATATTTGGTTTGGCTAATGACATAGCATTGAAAAGCATAACATTAGGAGAGAAAACAAAAGCAGATGCAGTAGGCTTAGTAATTACGGATGTCCCGCAAATAACTACCGGTAGTATTAATGCGGCAAGTAAAAAAGTAACAAATGTTGCAGAGGGAACTAGTAATACTGATGCAGTCAATTTTTTACAACTGAAGGCAACAAAAGAACAAGTAGCAGTGAGTATTTTTGTAAAACAGGATACAGCAACGAAACACATTACCATTGGTACGGATATAGATGGTGATAAAATCGATATTGCGAATATAAAGTGATAAATTACGGATGAGAAAGTGTCTAATATTGTAAAGGATGGTGTTAAAGAGGTTCATTCGTATACAGAAATAAAGTTCGCAGTGTTAAGTTATACTGTTGAGGATATCTGAAAAGAAGCAAGACAAGCCGCAGCCATAGATTTGGCAGTATCAAATTTAAGTTATTTTGATACCCTTGGTCTTTAAGCATTTCATTTGGTACGGGTGCATTGGTGTAGTGCATCCGTTTTGCTATCGGAGCCGGTTATATGTCAGAAGATGGAAAAACCGGCTCCAATCTCTCCGCAACGAGTTCTGGTGGTCATTGGGGTGTAGGTGTTGGGCTTAATTTAACACTGAACTGATAAGCAAAAAACTTTTCTTAAATATGCTCCTTGCCCCTGCTTCATCAAAGCAGGGGCATTTTAGTAAAAAGCTTTCATAAATCCTCTAATGAAATAAAAAATCTTATTCACGAAAAATAAACTGATGCCTAAGCGGATGATCAATAGGCACAAAAATTATACCTTTTTCAAAGAGGTCAAAACTAAAAACGACACACAGCCTTTGTTAGAAAAATGAAATCAATTCTAATATTAAGTATTTTTTTACCTTCCTTAAATTGACTTTCACGAACTTGCCTCTAACTACCCTCTAAAGGCGCTGTAGAAACAACAGCTTATGTCTTAATTTTATTTATGTCCTAAACCACGCTGTAAAAGCAGGAGCACGCAAAGGAAATAAGAAAGCTTTAGAGTTCTAGAGCATACCTTTTTTGTGTTGTTAATCTATTATTATGAAGGGGGTGTTATGAAAAAATTATATACTACACACAATCTGCGTGATTTGAGTTTTTCTCGTTCACATCATCGATCATCATTGTTTAAAGTGGCTTCGTTAGGAACTGCGGTGGCATTGTTTTTATCGAATACTTCTCCTGTTTTTTCAGCAAATCTCGATTTAACAAAAGCATCTCTTGAAAATGTGAAGAATACTGCCGTGGTTTATCCGCAAAGCATTATCTCTGCGTATGATTACTATGATGGTGATAAGGAAAATTATTTAACAGCATTGAATGTGGCAATGGTGCCAAAAGTTGACGCTTCTGATGACTATGCAAATTTTTTAACCAAAACCCTTTCTGGTATAAGTAATGATTATCCTATTGTGAATGTTTTGAGGGCAGATGGCAAAAACTCATTGGAAAGAACATTAGATACAGGCGGGCAATATAAAAAATTGATCATCAGTTCACAGAGTGGTGAGAATACAGCGATTATTGATGCATTGAATCCTTTGCGCAATGACTCTATGGCTAGAATGCAGCGCGGTACCGGACTGCAACGTGACGTAGAGGGTACTAGTGTCATATTTGGTAATGATATAACAAAGGCCGAAAAACTCCATAATAGTAGTGATATTACTGCTCTTGGTGCCAAGATAATAGTAAACGCCGCAGATTCGGTTGCTGTTGGTTATGGTGCGCAGGTGGATAATAGCGTTACTGTTGCTGTAGGTCATTTGGCGTACGCTGTAGGTAAAAAAAGTATCGCAATAGGTGGTGAAGGTAGATGGGGGACTGACCCGACCCCCCCTGAGGGGCGTACAATAGCGAAGGGCGAAGAATCAATAGCTGTTGGACATCGTGCTAAAGCGGACAGTGTGAAATCTGTAGCTTTTGGTGCTTATTCAAAAGTGAATGTAGATTCAGGTGTTGCGATTGGAAGCAAGTCTGTGGCTGATGTTGCTGCTGGTAAACTTGGTTATAGTTCTTTAGCTAAAGGTCCTGCAACGTCTGACAACTTTGTATGGAAAAGTACGCTAGGTGCAGTGAGTGTTGGTGATGTTAAAACAGGGGAAACACGCCAGATTGTAGGAGTGGCAGCTGGTACTGAATGGTATGATGCCGTTAATGTAGCACAGCTAAAAACGTTAGAAATTTACGTCGACAAAGGTTGGAATTTGTCTGTTGGAGGTGGAAATGCCACAACGATTGGTATAAAGAGCACGGTAGATTTGTCGGCTGCAAGTAACAACCTTAAGATCACAAAAGGTGCGGAAGACAATAATGTAAAATTTGATCTAGCAGATAATATTACAGTGGCAAGTGTCACTGCAGGGAACGCCTCTATGAGTAGTGATGGCTTTCTGTTTGCTGGTGGGGCTAAAATAACTGTGGATGGTATTGATGCTGGCAATAAAAAGATTACAGGAGTAGCAAACGGGGAAGAATCTGATGATGCAGTGAATTTTGCGCAGCTACAAGAGATAAAAAATGAAATAGCAGCACATAGTTTTGTTAAGCAAGATGGTGGAGAAGAAGGTCGTATCACCATTGGTATGGCAACAGGTGGTTCTGAAATCAATATTGCAAACAAATCGGGTGAAGATAGGACAATTTCCGGTGTAAAGGCTGCTGTAAACAATAACGACGCTGTTAATAAACAACAGCTCGATGGTCAGATTGCAGATGTTGTTGACACCATAAAAAGCAATAGCCTTGTTAAGCGAGAAAAAGAGACAAATCGCATTACTATCGGTAAGGAAATAGAAGGCACAGAGATTAATATTGCAAGTAAATCAGGTGATGCTCGTACAATTTCCGGTGTGAAAGAAGCAGTTAAGGATGATGAAGCTGTTAATAAAAAACAACTTGATGGTGAAATTGCAGATATCACGGACAGTATTAAGGTCATTAAAGAAGCAAATAGCTTTGCGATTCTCTATGATAAAAATGCAGATGGCACCATTAATTATAATAGTGTGACTTTGGGTGGTGATAAGACTACGGCACCAGTTGCTCTCCATAATGTTAAAGATGGCACAATTGCAAAAGGGTCGAATGATGCGATCAATGGCAGCCAAATTGAAAAAATATCTGGAGATGTAGCAGGCATTTTTGGTGGTGATGCGGACTTTCACGACGGTATCTTGTTTGGTCCGCACTATCATTTATCGCAGATTTCTGAAGATGGTGTGGTAGTAACTAAGGACCATTTTGATGTTGGTTCTGCTTTGACAGGGCTTGATGATAATATCAACAATGTGAATAGCCGCTTAACACATGTAGCCAATGAATTTACTCAGAAAATTGAGGGTGTCTCTAAAGATTCTCTGTTGTGGAGCAAAGAAGAAGAGGCATTTGTAGCACAGCATGGAGAGGGAAAAGCCAATAGCAAAATTAAATTTCTTGCCAATGGAGATATTTCTGAAGATTCAACGGATGCTGTAAATGGTTCGCAGCTCTTTGAGACCAATCAGACAGTCGCTAACACCAATCAGACAGTTGTTAATTTAGTTACGGCTTTTAATGAGACAAATAAGAATATATCAAAATATTTTGGTGGTGGTGCAGATGTGGTTGCTAATAAAGCACCAACCTATACGATTCAGAACACTGAATATAACGATGTGGGTTCTGCTTTTAGTACTGTTGATACTTCTATCACGAATATCCAAAATCAGATTGCGAATGTGGCAAAAAATAGCCTTGTTAAGCAGGAGGAAAATGAAGGTACTATCACCGTTGGTATGGCAACAGGTGGGTCTGAAATCAATGTTGCGAACAAATCGGGTGGTGCTCGTACAATTTCCGGTGTGAAGGCAGCTGTTGCGAACAATGAAGCTGTTAACAAAGAACAGCTTGATAAAAGTATAGAGAAGATTTCTAAGGATATTAATCTCACAACTGCTGCTGCAGTTCTCTACGATAAAGAAAATGGTGCCGTTAATTATGGTAGTATAACTTTGGGTGGCGATAAAAATAAAGAACCAGTCGCTCTCCATAATGTAAAAGCTGGTATAATTACTAAAAATTCGCATGATGCGATCAATGGCAGCCAGATTGAAAGAATATCTGGAGATATTGCAAACTATTTTGGTGGAGGTACGAAATTTAGTGATGGTGCCTTTAAAGGACCAAAATATAGTTTATCTGTTATTGTTGAAGATGGTAAGGTAGCAAAAGCTAACTACTATGATGTTGGCTCAGCTTTGAGTGGGCTTGATGCAAATGTAAAGAATGTGAATGATCATTTAAC
This sequence comes from Bartonella sp. MR30HLJHH, assembly GCF_042194195.1. Taxonomy (NCBI): domain Bacteria; kingdom Pseudomonadati; phylum Pseudomonadota; class Alphaproteobacteria; order Hyphomicrobiales; family Bartonellaceae; genus Bartonella; species Bartonella sp. MR30HLJHH. The sequence continues at coordinate 6,185 of NZ_JBHIMO010000019.1, forward strand.
AAATGTGACAAATGATTTCACACAACAAATCAATAATATTACACAAGAAGTTAAAGGCGATGCCTTGTTGTGGAGCAAGGAAGAAAAGGCATTTGTAGCACAGCATGGAGAGGGAAAAACCAATAGCAAAATTAAGTTTCTTGCCAAAGGAGATATTACTGAAGATTCAACGGATGCTGTAAATGGTTCGCAGCTCTTTGCTACTAATCAGAATGTTACCACTGTTACAAATAATCTCTCAACAATTGCTAAAAATATATCAAAATATTTTGGTGGTGGTGCAGACGTATCTAACGGTAAGGCTCCCACCTACACTATTCAGGGCAAATCACATAATGATTTTGAATCTGCTTTTAGTACTGTTGATAATTCTATCACGAATATCCAAAATCAAATTACTAATGCGACAAAAAATAGCCTCGTTAAGCAGGAAGAAAATGAAGGTATTATCACCATTGGTATGGCAACAGGTGGAACTGAAATCAATGTTGCGAACAAATCGGGTAGTGCTCGTACAATTTCCGGTGTGAAGGCAGCAGTTAATGATGATGAAGCTGTTAATAAAAAACAACTCGATGGTAAAATAGCAGATATTAGTAACAGTATTAATAACATTAAAGAGGGAAGTGCTTTTGCAGTTCTCTACGATAAAAATGCAGATGGCACTGTCAATTATAACAGTGTGTCTTTGGGCGGCAATAAGAGTCAAGGACCAGTAGCTCTCCTTAATGTTAAAGATGGCAAAATTGTAGAAGGGTCGTATGATGCGATAAATGGGAACCAAATTAATCAAATCTCCCAAGATATTGCAAACTATTTTGGTGGTGATGCCGAATTTGTCGATGGTGCTTTTGTAGGACCACAGTATAATTTATCTACAGTTTCTGCGAATGGTGAGGTGGTTCAGAAAATCTTTGAAAATGTTGGTGACGCTTTGACAGGGCTTGATGATAATATCAACAATGTGAATAGCCGCTTAACACATGTAGCCAATGAGTTTACTCAGAAAGTTGAAGGTGTCTCTAAAGATTCTCTGTTGTGGAGTAATGACGAGAAAGCATTTGTAGCACAGCATGGAGAGGGAAAAACCAATAGCAAAATTAAGTTTCTTGCCAATGGAGATATTTCTGCTAACTCAACGGAAGCTGTAAATGGTTCGCAACTTTATTTGATGAGTAATCAGCTTGCTGCGTATTTTGGTGGCAGCGCTGGCTATAATAATGGAAAATGGACCGCTCCTACTTTCAAGATAGCACAATTCAATAATGACGGTAGTTCTGGTGAGAAGAAGAGTTATCATGACGTTGCCGGTGCTTTTGACGGCGTAAGTGAGAGTATGTCCAAGATAAACAACCGTATTCAAAATGTTGAAAACAATGTTTCATCCAATGGTTTAAATTGGAATGAGCAGAAAAAAGCCTATGACGCTAGCCATGATGGTCAACCAAGTAAGATTATCAATGTAGAAAATGGTAAAATTACAGAAGATTCAAAAGATGCAGTCAATGGCGGACAGCTTTGGGAGACCAACGAACGTGTTACGGGTGTTGAAAAAGATGTTAAGCATCTTACCAACAGAGTCGACAATATTTCCACTACGGTTACGGATATGGGTGAAACGGTTTTTAATATTGAAAACAGAGTTGATAATATTGAAAACACGGTTAATAATCTTTCTGATGGCGCAGTTAACTATGATAAAGATGCTGATGGTAAAAAGACCAATAAGATCACTCTAAAAGGTGGGAATGAAAGCGAACCTGTTATGATTGATAATGTTGCTGATGGTCGTATTGAACAAGGTTCGAAAGAAGCTGTAAATGGTGGTCAACTTCACAGCTATACCCAAGAACAGATGAAAATTGTTCTCGATGAATCGAAGCACTACACAGATCAACGGATAAATAATATCAGGATTGATGCTATTGATGGTGCTGTTGATCGGGCTAACCAATATACAGATATGAAGTTTAATATTTTAAGTTATGACATTAAGAGCGTACGCAAAGAGGCAAGGCAAGCAGCCGCCGTTGGTCTAGCGGTATCCAACTTGCGTTACTTCGACGAACCAGGATCTTTAAGTGTCTCATTTGGTAGCGGTGCATGGCGTGGACAATCCGCATTTGCTCTTGGTGCTGGTTATACATCTGAAAACGGAAAAATCCGCTCTAATCTCTCTGCCACGAGTGCTGGTGGTCATTGGGGAATAGGTGGTGCAATCACTCTGAAAATAAAATAATACGAACAACGAAAACTTAATAAAATTTTCACCCTTATTGATTGAAATGAGGGTGATTTTTTTTACAAACGCACATTATTTATCTATAGAAGATGTTTCTATATTTTTGTTGAAAAAAGATCACAGTAGAATCCATATTGCTAAAAAGTTATACTTTTATGTTGCTATTTTCTTGAATAGTCTATAGTGATACGGAAATGTATATTAGTAAGACTCATTTTGATAAAATAAATTTCAAAGGGGGATAAGTAGTGCGTAAAGATAAAAGGTACATCACAAGACCGCGCATATATCATTACATGATATTTTAAAAAGAGAAAACCTAACTAAAAAGCCGATTACGCAAGGCAGGTCAAAATTCCAGCATATTACAATCTCTTTTTACTTTACTTGTTATTAACAAAAAAATGCTTCCTAATAAAACTAAAGTCTATAATTAGGAAAACACATACTAAAACCGTTTTTTAAGCATTTTATAGTAACGACTACCAAGTAAAAAGTAATATTAAATATGCAAGACCTCTTTTTTAGTTAGGAAAAAACAGCGCATTAAACCCCTTAGACTCTAAATGTATTATTTTTATGTCCACAAAACATAATCAAAAAAACAAACATTTAGGTCTCAATACAGAAAGCACAAACAAAACAAGATTTAAAGACTCAAAATGTTCACACTCTAAGCAATGATCCTCTATTCTGAATTCCAAAGAGATCAATAATGCTAAAATGTGTCTTTTTTATGTTTTGGAGGTGTTTTTAAGTTTTTTCATTGGAGAGTTTGTTATGAAAAAATTATATGCCCCAAAAGCAGCGAGTGAATTAAAACGTTCTCGTTTTTCTTTTGTTAAAGTTCTTTCGTTGGCTACAGCGGCTACATTTTTATCGAATGTTACACCTGTTTTTTCAGCAAATCCTGATTTTAGAAACACATTTCTTGAGGGTGTTAACAGTGCTGGTGTCTCTTATCCACAAAACATCATCTCTGTTGCTGATTTGAATGCTTCTCCTGTTTCAAAAGACAATTATTTAACAGCACTCAATAAAGCCGGATTAGAAAAGATTAGTGCTGCTGATGACTATGCAAATTTTTTAACCAGAACTCTTCTAGATCCGAGTGATGAGAGTTCTATAATAAATGTTTTGACAGAAAACAGTAATAACCTATCGAAAAAAACGTTAAATGCAGGGGGGCGAGATAAAAAATCTCCCATTAGTCCACGGTCATTTGTGGTTGATAGCTCTGCAGACCAACAGTTTGTACAGGATGATGAGAATACAGATATTATTAATGTTTCTGGCCTTTTGCGGAGTGGTTCAACTGAGGGAATGCAACGAAATACACGAGCGAGTAACACTGTTATTCTAGGTGATAGTGCATCTGTAAAGGGAGCGAGAGGTATTGCTATAGGCTATCAAGCTCAGGCATCAGACAAGGAGGATGTTATTGCTATAGGTTACATGTCTCACGCTATGGGCCTAAGTAGTGTCGCAATAGGTAGTGAATCTCACGGGGGAGATGATCATACAACCGCGAAGGGTGATTATTCAACGGCTGTGGGTGCTGTTTCTAAGGCTTTGGGGTATGGTTCGACTGCTCTTGGTCATCGTGCAAAAGCAGTTGATAAGCACGCTATATCTATAGGTTTTTATTCAGATGCAAATGGGACTGGAAGTATTGCTTTAGGTGCCAATTCTGGCGTTACGATTGCTGGTGGTATTGCTATAGGGTACAACTCTATAGCCAATAGGGCTGCTGGTAAGTTTGGTTATACTCCTTTGTTGCAGGGCCCTGCAATAAATACCGAATCGCAATGGAAAAGTACGCAGGGCGCAGTGAGTGTTGGTGATTATAGTAAGGGCATCACCAGACAAATTACAGGCGTAGCAGCTGGTTCTGAGGTTGCTGATGCTGTGAATGTTAGGCAGTTGAGAGACTTAGAAGATGTTGTAAGAAAAAACGGTTGGAAACTCTCTATTGAAGGTGAAGGTGCTACAACTGTTCTTATGGATACCACACTAAACTTTTCATCAGGAGGGGATAACTTCAAGATTAAGAGAGATAAGGACGATAAAAATAAACTAATATTTGGTTTGACTAATGATATATCACTCCATACCTTAACATTAAAAGGGAAAACAAACTTAGATGACAAGGGCTTAGTAATTGTTGATGGTCCGCAAATAACCACTTCTGGTATTGACGCTGGTAGTAAAAAGATAACGGGAGTTGCAACGGGGACTGATGATACTGATGCAGTGAATTTTGCACAGCTAAAAGCAGCACAAGAAGCAGCGGTTATAAAAGGTTTAAAAATTAACACTACTGGCAAAGATTTTGCAGATGCTATAGCTGATGCAGAAAATTCAGTCGCTCTTGGTAGCAATGCAAGCGTTAGTAAACTCTCTAGCGGTGCGCTTGCTTTTGGTTCTGGCGCATCTGTAAAGGATGTTGGTTCCACAGATGATCCAAAAGGTTCGTTAAATGGAATTGCCTTAGGTGCAAATGCATCTGTATCTGGTGCTGGTGGAGTTGCTCTTGGCGCTGGCGCAAAAGCTGACGGCGAATCTGCGTTTGCTCTTGGTGCTGGCGCACGGTCCAGCAGAGGAGGTGTTGCTATTGGTGTTAATGCAGAATCCGTGATGGATGCGATTACCATTGGGCGCAACGCAAAAACTAATGGCCAAGGCTCGGTTGTTCTTGGTGTCAATGCAATAGCTCAGTCTGCCTCTTCGGTTGTTATTGGTGCAAGAGCACAAGCTTTCGATGGAGATTCGATTGTTATTGGTTCAGGTTCCTCTGCTGGTAACGACAGCGGATTTACGGTTGTTTTGGGTTCAAATGCACAAGTACAACAAGGCACCGCCAATGCAATTGCTTTAGGTCGTGGCGCAGGGGTTGCTGAAAAAGCCACCTCTGCGATTGCTTTGGGTTCATTTGCAAAAGTTAAATACGGCGCCGCTGATGCAATTGCTTTTGGTGCTAGCGCAAACGCATCAGTTAAAGATGGTATTGCTCTAGGAAGTAATTCTGTAGCTAATGTTGGACCTGGTGTTGCGGGTTATGATCCTAGTACTAGAGAGAATGCAGATAGACAGGACAACGCATGGATATCCTACTTTGGTGCATTAAGTATTGGTGATGCTAAGGAAGGAAAAACTAGGCAGATTGTGGGTGTTGCCGCTGGCACGAACGACACTGATGCGGTAAATGTTGCGCAGCTAAAAGCTCTACAGGACTCTATAAACCCAAGTTGGGAACTCTCTGTTAATGGTAAAAATACGACGAATGTTAATTCAACCAGCCCATTGGATTTGGTAACTGGAAGTAAAAATCTTAATCTTACAAAAGGCGATAAGGATAATAAGGTACAATTTGATCTGGCTCAAGATGTTGCATTAACGAGCGTAAAGGCAGGCACAAATACCCTAGATGCCACCGGCTTAGTGATTACAGGTGGTCCGAAAATAACAACGGGTGGTATTGACGCTGGCAGTAAGAAGATAACAGGCATTCAAGATGGTGCACTCACAGCAGAATCAACCGAAGCGGTCAATGGTTCCCAACTTTTGGCAACAAATACTGAAATTGCCAATGTAAGAGACAGTATTCTTGTTAA
>NZ_JBHIMO010000002.1:0-121946 GCF_042194195.1 Bartonella sp. MR30HLJHH
GATCAATTTTATTGAAAAGTTGCGTGAACACTGTAAAGTCCATGGAATTCCTCTTTAACGAATTTTCAACTTTTTATATGATTTTTAAGCATTTTTCGTTGAGTTTTTTAGGATAGAATTAAATTTCGTAGATCTTTTCAGTCTATGAGAGAGAACTGAATATTACGCACTAACCTTTGCTTTTTACGAGCATATAGGAAAAATAATACACGAAATATTGTTATAAAAAGCCTTATCTAATAAATCTTATGGTAGGCATTTTCGTGTTTTTACTATTCAAAATTTTTATGTTATGTTTGTCCTTCTGCTGTTTGATAAGTGTATATTCAGCATTGCGTAAATGTGTGACCATTTGTAGTTTTGCTGTTTCATTTTGTAGCATAGCGAGCATTCCAATTATATGTGCTTGTAACTCAGCAATACTTTTTAGATCTTTTGTTGTCTTGATTTCGTTTAATAGTTCTTCAATTTGCTGAAAACGATTATTTGCTTCTTCAAAAGTCTTTAGACTTACAGCTTTATCAGTGATGGCTGCATATTGGCTACGCTTTTTGATAAAACTGCTAGATTCATGGACAGAGATAGGAATTTCTTCTTCTTTTAAGATATTTTCAAGTGATGTAGTTAGAGCAGAAGATTTATTTCTATTGTAGAGCGTCTCCGGATTTTTGAGGAAAAAACTGCTGTGATCTGTTTGTGCATTTTTAAGTTTTTTAGTGTCGAACTTTTGGTTTCCCGTTATAGACTCCTGTATCTTTTTTACTTCCTCAAGTTGTTTTTTTAGTGTTTCGAGAAGTGGGTCAGCTGGCGCTTCCTTTTGTTGTGGAGGTTCTTTAGGCGTTGTTTCACGTGACTTTCCAAAAAAATTGGGCCACGCCGTTGGAACTGTTGCTGACAAATCTGCCGCTCCAGCGCCAAAAGTCCAAGCCATGGCTGGGTCTGAAATCCCTAAAGTTATTACAACTACTATTGGAATGAGCTTTTTTTTCATGTTTCCCTCCTGTCATTTTTTGCGTGCTGTAAGAAAATTGGTAACCATATTGCCGGATCATCACCAACTTCCGCGATAATGCTTTCGGCTAATTCTGCGTTATCTGGTGTACCTGATAACACCAAGAGCTCGTCACTAAAGTCGTGTTCGATGGTTTTTCCACCGCTTGTCAGATGGAATTTACCAAGATTCAGTTCTGCAAGCGCAGATTGATCACCCTGCTTAATGAGGAATTGGCGACTAAACTCACCAAGTCCTTTAACGAGTTCAAATTCTGTATCTGTTAGTTTAAAGCCTTTTGTATAATCTTCATAGTTTGCCTTGGGGTTGGCTAGAAAAATGTAAGTCGCACACTGTTGAATGAGTGTTTTGGCAATATTACTTTCCAAGGCATCGCTAGGCTCTTGTGTTGCGTAAACAAAAATACCATTTTGTTTACGGATAGTCTTTTGCTTATTTTTCGCCAAATCTTCAAAGTACGGATCTTGCAAAGGCTTCCAAAACTCATCAAAGATATACATAAATCGCTGTCCGCTAATCATGCCTTCTGTGCGGTAAAGCAAATACATCATCACTGGGGTGCGAGTTTCAAAATTATCTAAAAATTCCGTGATATCAAAGCCGTAAATTTGATGTGTTGAGAGATCAAGAGCATCATGGGGATTATCAAATAACCATCCATAATCACCACCTTCACACCATTTTAGTAAGCGAGCATGAACAGATGGGTGAGCATTATAATCACTTAAACGTGGATTTGGTAAAAATTGTATCAGAAAGGACAAACGACGGAGTGATTGGTCAATGTTACTGCTCATAACAGACATAACCGCTTTGTTAATTTCTTCCTCGTCGTGATGCGTGACCTCACCACCAGCTTCTGCCAATTTTTTAACAAATTGTTTCAGAAAAATCAGATTTTCTTGTGTGGGTGGGAGTTGGAAAGGATTGAAACCACTTTTCCTGCCTGGCTTGAATGTTAAATATTTTCCACCCATAGCTCGAATGGCAATTTCCATACCACGATCTTTATCAAAAACAACCGTTGTCGGCTTAAATTTTTGTGCTTGTGCTACCAAAAAGCCGAGTAACACGGTTTTACCGGAACCAGATTGTCCGATAAGTGCGGTATTACCGAGCAAACGTTTATCTGTTGAGTCCTCTTCAAGTTTGGAGGCATGAAAGTTGAAATAAAGCGGTGTTTTACTGGTTGTTTTAAGAATTGTGACGGCTGAACCCCACGGGTTGCCAGTGGGTTTTCCTGACATAAAATTATGAAAAGATGAAAATGACAAAAAGTTCAATGATGTAATCGGAGCAGGACGTGGTCTCCATTTCCAATTGCCAGGAAGTTGTGCCCAATAGCCAGCCTCTATCGCTAAGTCTACAGGTTTGGGCAGTACCGCAACGTCTAGTAATGCTGCACTTGCTTTAGCCATATGGTCGCGAACTTGTTGAATTGTATCACCATAGATAGTCAATGTGCAGTGATGTTCTCCCATGACAAAATGCCCGCTAATAAGCTGGTTTAGTGCTTCGTCAATTTGTTCAATTTGGTTCGTTGCCACATCTCGTGCATCAATAAGGTTACGCTGATGCCGTTGTAAATAGTCTTTAGCAGCATGTCGGGAGAGCACCGAAAAGCTCTGCGTCAATACGAACTCGAAGTCACTTTCCAACAAAACATTTAATTGTCCTGGTTTGGTTGTTGCATCATATTCTTTAATTTCCAGCATTCCAAATCGACGCATTCCACTGGTTGTTCGCAATTCACCAAGAGCACCCCATTTTGAGAAAAAAGGCCGATTGATAGACATATAGTCAGAAAAACGGTCATGGCAAATTGGCATGGGGCGATATTCACCATTGACAAGCATTCCAAGGAACTCAAGTGCAGAAGAATAAGCATGCCCATTTTTTTCATAAGCACCAAGAAGTTCTGCACCGTAACGGTTTAAAGATTGGCCTAAAGTACGATTGATGTCATTGAGTTCTTTGATACATGAGTCTTGTCGCATCTTTTTTTGATCAAGCGTTTCACGTTCATGTTTAGAAAAGAACGACATAATTTTATCCGCTATCGGTTGAAAAACGACAGTCAGATATAAATCATTGACCATCAAATTATAACCAGTAAAGCTTTGCCGATATTTTTCATCAAGTTGATAGCAAAACATTTGATCAAATGTTGAATCAGGATATTCATAAACACGGCGACGCACAATATGTGTCCAAAATGATAAATTGGCTGATGCAATACCCCGTAGAGTATTGTTAAGCTCTTTTATCCATTGAAAAATATCTTCTTCTGAAGCGCTTTGATGTGAACGCCCGTCAATCTTCCAAATCGATAAATATTCCGCATTTTTAGTAGAGATAATCGTATCTGTAATATGATGTGAATAAGGCAGAAACAGGCTTACAGGTGTCTCTGATGCAAGGCGTTTGCTACTTTCAACAGCTGTCATGTTTATCTCCTTTTACCATAATCAGATGGACTATAACTTGATGCACCCCAAAAACCTTTGTTGCGATTGCGAAATTTAGTATCGATCCATAACCACCAGATACGAAACGCCTTATCATCGTTTTTAGTAATTTGCACCATAATGAACCATAATGGAGGTGCTATAATCCACAAAAAGATACTTACTGTCATAGCAACAACAGCGACCCCCATAAGCATAACGATAAAGGGCATCATGGGGACACCGCATATAGTTGGAACACGTGTTGCTCCTTTGAATAGGGGGAATTCTTTTTGTTCTTGTGATTTCATGGGGTATTCTCGTCACTGGAGGTGAAATAATATGTGGCTAATATAAAAGGCTGCACCAGCAATAATGACACTGAATGCCCATCGCATAAATGTAGCTCTTGCGATGATGCGAAATATATAAATAAGCAAAAGTAATAAAAGAATAATTATGGCGACGATAGGAATAAGTATACTTAATCCATATTGCATCCCTATGAAAACATCTAAACTCTTTGTTTCCGTCTGAGAATATGCAGATTGAGTTATTAATAACATAACTGAAGTGATAAAAATAGCACTAATCTTACATATTTTTGATTGAATCGTATTTAATTGTTTCATATCTTTTATCCCCTTTTAATTAAAGTTGCTATAAATAATATTCCTTTTTTCGTAGTATGAGCGACATTATTACTGGTACAAATCTATAACTGACGAACATTGAAAACATTACGTATTATATTAACTTACTTGACCTGTAAATAGCAGTTTAGCAAGTTGGGTTGCCGAGCCAGCGATGACAACACCGATTGCCCATCGTATAAATGTATCCCTTTCAATGTAGCGTCCTGCGTAACCAATTGCTAAGCACAAAAGTATAACAGCAGCAGCAACAGGAATAATGTGATCAATAAGATCTTTTTGCAGAGCCGTTAAAGCTTTTTCAGCAGGATCTATTTTTGCATATACAGGATGCGTTATAAAAAACGCGGCTATAGCTGCAGAAAGTGTGGCAATTGTCTTATTATTTTTTGATTGAAGGTTGATTAGTTTTTGCATAATTTACTCTTATTAAGTTCTTATGAATGCTTTGAATTTCTTATCATAAATGGAATAGAATTCTGCTATATTAATAATTATTAAATGGGTTATTACTTTAAAAACATTACGTATTATACTAATTCATACTTGACCTGTAAATAGTAGTTTAGCAAGTTGGGTTGCCGAGCCAGCGATGACAACACCGATTGCCCATCGTATAAATGTATCCCTTTCAATGTAGCGTCCTGCGTAACCAATTGCTAAGCACAAAAGTATAACAGCAGCAGCAATAGGAATAATATTATCAATAAGATCTTTTTGCAGAGCCTCTAAAGCAGTTTTTGCATTTGTTAATTTTTGAGCATATGCAGGATTGTCCATAAAAAATATAGTTAAAGCTGCAGAGATTTTAGTAGTTTTATTCCGAATTATTGTTTGAAGAATTTTTGACTGTTTCATATTGTTTATCTCAATTTAGATTTCTCTTTAGAATAAAAAGATATTTTATACTGCATGACTTTAATAGTCATTCTCATTACTTACCCGTGAACAACAGCGTAGCAAGTTGTGTTGCTGAACCAGCAATAACAACACCAATTGCCCACCGTACAAAAGTGTCTTTTCCGATGTAGCGCCCTGCATAGCCAATTGCTAAGCACAAAAGTATCACGGCAGCAGCAATAGGGATAAGCAGATTTAAGTCTGCTTGGAGTGCTTTTAAAGCTGTATCTGCATTTTTCAAACCTTTTGCTGCTTGAGCCGATACGGGATTGTTCATAAAAAACAGAGTTAAAGCTGCAGAGGTTGCGGTAATTTTATTATTATCTTTCAATTGAAAATTGATTAATTTTCTCATATTGTTCAACCTTATAGGATTGTATTTGGCACAAGTAGTTTTTCCATGAAATAAGGAACACTTTTATTGATGTGCAATAAAAGTATTGAAACCTAAACTTCTTTTTTATGAAAGAAACATTTCGTCCTTAATAAATTTATCAGCTAGTTTTAAATAATAAATTAGCGAGCTCAGCGGCTGAACCAGCGATAACGACGCCAATTCCCCATCGTACGAATGTATCTCTTTCGATGTAGCGCCCTGCATAGCCAATTGCTAAGCATAAAAGTATCACGGCAGCAGCAATAGGGATAATCACTTTCAAGTCTGTTTGGAGCGCCTCTAAAGCAGTTTTTGCATTTGTTAATTTTGCTTGAGCATACGCAGGACTGCTCATAAAAAATACAGTTAAAGCTGCAGAGATTTTAGCAGATTTATTTCTAAATATTGTTTGAAGGGTATTTGATTGTTTCATATTGTTTATTCCAATTTAGATTACAGTTGGTATAAATAATTTCTTTTTTCGATATAGTTCTTTATTGCATTAAATAAAAACACAGAAATTTAACGTTCTTTATTTCATTAAAGAAATATTTCATTTTTTTAATAGATTTATCAGGTAGTTTTAAATAATAAACTAGCAAGTTCAGCTGCTGAACCAGCGATAACGACACCAATTGCCCACCGTACAAATGTGTCTTTTCCGATGTAGCGTCCTGCATAACCAATTGCTAAGCACAAGAGGATAACGGCAGCAGCGATAGGGATAATCGTTTTTAAATCTGTTTGGAGTGCCTCTAAAGCCTTTTTTGCAGGATCTAAACCTGCTGCCTGGATACGTGCAGGATTGATCATAAAAAATACGGTTAAAGCTGCAGAAAATAAAGCAATTTTATTACGAGCTGTTGTGTGAAGAATATTTAATTGTTTCATGTTCTTTATCCTGATTAAGATTAAAACTCCCACAAATGACCCCTCGTTCATGAAGAAACTTAAAGAGATATTTTGGATCAGCCCAAGTTCTTAGTTTTCCTCTTTGTGTAAGTAACGTATATTTATTTGGCTTTCCGGTGATTGGATCATCGGAAATAAACGTGAAATACCATTCTCTTTCTGAAAGCATTACGACTGTAATCTCACGTGCTGCTTTTTGACTAAATGCTATATCAACGCTGTTTTGTTCTATCATTTTCATTATCTTTGCCCTCAATTAGAAGAGATTTTGTCCAATCTTACTAATTAGAGCTTTAACATTTTCTTATCTACCGTTCATTATAATATCCTATCAAAATTCTAGGGTTTCGTGAAAATATCAGTTGTCACTCTAGCGAGCCTCTCGATGAAGAAGAATTTTCAGCCGAAAAAGCATCGCTGGTGCCACTTTCTTTATGTGTAAATGCATCTTCCTCTCCTCTTGAAGAGAGAGGAAGAGAATCTACGTTAGTTGTCTGTTCTGGTTCTTCTTTTTTAAGCTTTACAGGCTCCTGCAAATCTTCATTTCCTCGTACAGCAGCTTTTACTCCAATATATGAAGTAACTTTCTGTATAGAGGTGTGGTTTGAGTTTTCTGTGTTGTAAAAATTTAGTACAGATTGCAAAGTCGCTTTTTCAAAGATGCACTTTGATGTTGTTTGTTCATAGCAGTAAGTTAAAGCGCTTTGTACAGCTGTAAGATTTCTGCAAAAACCAAATGCATCAAAAAGAGAAAACAATTTCACATTTCCAACACCGATTTGCCCTAAAATTGTGTTAAAATTATGTTTGCTCTGTCTAAACTGTTCAGTTGTTGCGATTGTTTCCTTAAGCTGAGATGATTGATAGAAGAAGTTATCTTTATCATCTGTTACATAAACATTGTCCCGCGCTTTTTGTTCGGCGATAACTGAAAATGTTATGGGAGGTGTATTGGATATGTATGCAGCAGCAAAAAATGTGAAATCTGGAACAATCATTAGCAATACACCCTATTATAAAGAATTTTATTAATACAAATGCTAATTCTTTGTGGTGCTTTTTTTCGTTGTCTTTTGATTTTATAAATTTGCAGAACAAAATTGTTTAGCGTAGAATATTCCCTGTGATAACTGTTTTGTTCTCTTCTAAGAATATTTCTAATATATGCGAATATCCAACCAACAAGATAAAAGTGTGGAATAAAATAGAGCACATTACGCCAACCAATATTATTGGAATCACGAAAAAATGCGCTGCTTTTAAAAAATAATAATCTTTGATACTGTATTGAAGTTGCTTGTTTTATATAATTTTCTAGTTGCAAAAATCTTTTCAAAAAAAATTTATACGAAGTAAAAATCCGTTGTGTATGAGGGGAGGTTTTATTGTCATAATGAACCACACTATCATTATACAGAGAGGGCTTGTTCTTTGTTGCGTATTGCCATAACTTATAGAGTGACGATTTATATTTACTTTTGACTACTGATTCATGAGAGTCAGAGAGGTGTGATGGTGTTTGAGCACTGCATTTAGTAGTTCCAGCGATTGAACTGAAAAAAGATGCAGTGGTGGTAATTGATGTACCAATAAACAGTTCTTTGTGGTCCAAAGCACATCTCCGTCAAAGTGATATATGTATCGTAATTTTAATTTCGATAATAAATAGACGAAAATTGTCTATAATTGTGTTTAAAATATGGCAAGAAAAAATTCTTTTTTGCAAGGGGAGTAATTAAGGTGAATGATCTCAAAAATATGAATTTTGATGAACTACAAGAGATGCGTACACAAATCGATATGGAATTAAAAAAACGGCAAGCAAAGGAAAAGCAAAATGCGCGACGAAAAATTCTTGAAATTGCTAATGCCCATGGAATTGATATCGCTGATCTTGTGAGCAAAGAGCGCCATTATAGAAATCCCAATAACCAATGGGAATTATGGAATGGGCGTGGACGTAGGCCTAAGTGGATTAAAGAGTGGTTGGAGAATGGGTATACACTTGATGAACTTGAAGTAACATAACACGTGTGCGATATTTACAAGATAAGGGAATACCAAGGAATGTAAATGTAAGAAGTATGCTCTTTTGGGTAATTTGATTGTATAGATATACTGAACGAATATATTAAAGTATTGAGTGATCAAATAAAATGATAGGGGGCATGAACAAATGTATTTAAATGAAAAAGGTCTTGTTGTTATAATCTGGCAAGCATAATGATGATGCCTGATTAAAATATTATAATTGCTTTTGGCATTTGAGAGAGGGGGATAATTTACTTCTTTTATAGTTTTATTGACTCTTTACAAAAGTGGTCGAAATGAGAATAATTTATTGCATAGGGATTTTTCACTCAATATGTAAAATGGTAATTTTATCAATTAATATGTTAATAAATTAGCATACTTATATTTTTGAAATATTGTTCTGTAGAACAAGCCTAATGTTATAGATTTTGTTTGGTCTTTTTTCTGTAAGATTATATATGAGGCATTTACTTTATTTATCGTTCGTTTTGTTGAGATGAGAGAGTGTGTAGGAAATGAAAAATTTCTATGGTTGTTATGGGTTTTATAGAATTTATGACATATTTCTGAGCGTTTGTGATTAAAATTCATTTATGAGCATTTGTGAATAATGAATAAAGAGCGTATTTGAAAATAAAAGGATTGAGTCATTTTTATTGCGGTTTATCTTCTTTTATGGTGTGAAGGGGGGTGATATGCGAGTTTACAATTGTGTGTGATGGTATAGAGTACGGAGCACTTTGTTATATATTAGAATATTTTTTCTAAAATCGTGTGGTATTCAACAATAAGTTAAAGGGTTTGTCTTAGAAACAGAATACCTCAAACGGAATACAGTTGTATTACCAATTTACGCGCTTTTTTTAAAAGAAAAATTTTTTAATGCAACGAAGCTTATTTTATGCCGCTTCTCGTGAATAGTATAACGTAAAAGTCTCTATGATTACATAAAATCCATTTTGTACGCCAGCATTTTTATTTCAATAAAAAATATAAGCCGGTGCCCTTATACACTTTACTCACCTCCAATGTTATTAAAGCCCTTAGTACTTGAGAAGGTAAGGCTTTTTATTGCTGTTTTATTTATACGGCACTCCCGCTTGTGATGTGCAAGTGAATGATTTCTCATGCTTCAACATGAGAGAGATTTGAAATAAGGGTATTTTATGATCGTTAGATTTCTCACTCAATATGAGAACAATGAATTTATTATTATAAATAAAATGTTGTGTGCTAAAAAGTCTTGTTTATTTCGTTATGCCGTGAAATGGCTTCTTTTAAGGTGTGGTGATACAAGGCAATCTCTTTGAGACATTAAATGTTTTTTTTCAGTGTGTGGTGAATATTCTTAGAATGTATCTTGCTTGTCGAGTCTTATGTTAAGTGAAATATGGGAGAAGGAAGTCAAGAGAAAATTACTCGACAGCAATCTGGTTTGTAAACAGATTGGATGAGATAGGAATTTTTTGTTCTTTGAAGGAGGGAGGCAAAGGTTGTAAAAAAGTGAAATAGGATGAATTTTTGCTTAAAGTGGGAAGCCGTGTAGAAGACGTGGGGCATTTGGAGTGAGTCCGGCAGCTTCTTGGATGAAGTATTTTTTTATTTTTGGCGCTTGATTAACAATACCAAGGCCGGTATCGCGGAGCATCCGTAAAAGAAGGCTATCATTAGAAAAGAGTTTATTAAGCCAATCATTGCTTAAAGCCATACGGATAACTTCAAAACGTCTCCAGCTTTGATAGCGCTCTAAAGCAGTGAGGGAGCCAATGTCAAGACCTAGTCGTGCTGTTTCAATAATCACTTCAGCGAGGGCAGCGCTATCACGTAATCCTAAATTGAGTCCTTGTCCTGCAATGGGGTGGATGGTATGGGCGGCGTCGCCAACGAGAGCAAAACGTGGTTTAACACATTGACGTGTTAAAGAAAGACTTAAAGGAAAAGCTTGGCGTTCGCCATTCCAAGAGAGTTTGCCTAATCGATGGCCAATGCGTCTTTCGAGTTCTGTTTCAAAAATAAGGGCATTAGCTTTGAGATAATATTGCGCAGTTTTATGATCTTCATTCCACACAATGGCAGATCGATTGCCTTTGAGAGGGAGAAGAGCAAAAGGACCGGCAGGTAAAAAATGTTGAATTGCTTGACCATTATGGGTTTTTTCATGTTCAACTGTGCAGATGATTGCTGTTTGTTTATAGGGATGAGAAAAGTTTTTAAGACCTGCTTTTTGGCGTAATTTCGAATGGGCTCCGTCGGCTGCAATAAGCAATTTTGTTTGCCAAACCTCTTCATTATTTAAAGTGACGGTTTTATATTGGTCTTCTTGATGAAAATCAATGACACGCGTGTTTGCAATAACAGGGATATTGAGATCTTTGACACGTTTTTTTAAAGTGTTGATGAGTTCTCTCTGCTCTACCATAGCAGCAAAGGGCTCACCAGGGTTAATATCGCCTTCAAAGGTTAAAAGAGTGGGTTTGACAGGATCACTTGTGCTTGTATCTGTGATGATCATTGAATGAATGGGTTGCGCATAGGGTTTTATAGGTTCCCAACATTGTAATTGTTTTAACATACGAATAGAAGCAGCAGCAAGGGCAATGGTTCGTATATTAGAAGCAGGACTATCTCCTTGTGGAGCAGCATCAACGATTTTTATTTTCAGATTAGGGGCTGTTTGCTTAAGTGCTATCGCTAAGGTTAAACCGACAGCCGCCCCCCCTGCAATGAGCAGATCACATCGTTTCATTTTATGAGATTTTATTCTTTTATTGGGTTGTACGTCTTTATTGCGATTAGAACACACAATACTTCTTCCATTGTTTACAGTTTGCTTTTTTAAAAAAGAATATCTTTTTAAATTGCCTAAAATATTTTAACTTTTACTTTTCTTTCTGCTTTACAAAAACGAGGTTCTTTTTTGGCGCCAATCTGATGACAGATTGGTTTTTGAGAGTTCTTCTGCTTCATCATTTATGTGATTCATTTTACAGATTTATCGGATAAGCTTTTTTGAATGTCCTCTTCAATTCTTTTTACACTTGGTTGTTAAAAAAGAAAACTAAAAATAAACAAAGATGGTCGTGTATTTTTTAAGTTGTATGAGTGTACTTTAGTATGCCTGTCCTTAAGGGGTATATTTAGTTAGTATGATAGATAAAAAATTGTGTTCATTCGTGATGGTTAAAACAGTATTAATATTTTGCCGTTACCATGATGTAGCGTAAAAGCATCATCTGTTTAGGAAGGTGCTATAGGACCCATGTAAAACTTTACACATGAGGTGTTTTTTGGTCGATCCTGTGATAAATATTCAGGGAGATCTTTTTGTGCGCCTTATGAAGGATTGTCTCTTAGGGTGGTGATATATGAAGTGGGTTAGAAGGTAGAATGCGCTAGATAAGAAGTCGGATTGTTTACAGGCTATTTTGTTTACAGATCGGCACAGAGTTTAAGCTTCATCTTTTTGTAAGAGAGAGGGAGTTATAACTCTTTAAAATATGAAAGTTTTGTATTTGGAATTGATAGATGCACCGAAGTTCTTCTCCTTATGATTCATTAGAAGTGCGAAATTCTCAAGGTTCGCGTCTTATTGAGATGTTTTTACGTCAGATAGGGGTATTTATTGGGCTTGGGCTTTTGGGCTTTATTATTTTTTGTGTGTTTGCGTTGGCGACGTGGAATGTTGCGGACCCATCTTTAACCCATGCAAGTACAAATGAGGTTACAAACCTTATGGGGTGGATGGGGGCAATTTTTTCAGATTTTATTATGCAGTTTTTTGGCTTGGCAAGTCTTGCTGTTTTGTTGCCGCCATTATTTTGGTCTTTTCTCTTGTTGGCGCAAAAGAATATCTACAATTTGACTTTGCGCTTTTTTTTATGGGTGCTATCAACAATTTGTTTTTTAATTGCTTTTGCCCTTATGTCACCTGTTGCTTCTTTTACTTATTGGCCATTGCCAATGGGATTGGGAGGGGTTTTAGGAGATAAAGCTTTAAGTGTTGCTTCTTCAGTCTTTCCTCTTTTTCTTTCTCCTCTTTACACGGTGTTTTTTAGTGTTGTTTTTATTCTTTTAGGTTTTTTTACTGCTGCTTTTGCTGGCAATGTGATATGGCGGCGTCGAACAAAGAAAAGAAAAGAAAAAAGCATTCCAAAAGACGCAATTGTTAATCCAGTTTTTGAATTGGAAGAAGATACGGAATATGCTGCAGAGGATGATCGTGAAAATCATGGTTTTTTTGCGACAACTTTTGGCGCTCTTTTACATCTTTTTTATTTTTTACAAGCGCGTTTCTTTCGTTTGTTCTGTTTCAAAAGCCGTTTTCAGAGTAAGGGGCAACGAAAGTCATTTGATCGGATTGAGCCAACTTTTTTGGGTGAAAAAGTAAAGTGTGAGGAAAATCAAAATAAAGCCTATGTTTCTCCTGTTAAAAATCGAAAGTCTTTAACAGCTTCTTCAAATGGTGGTTTTGTTCTTCCTCTTGTAGATTATCTTTCGGTTCCACCACCGTCTGTTAGGGATGCAAAACTTTCTCCTGCTGTTTTAAGAGCAAATTCTCAGGAACTTGAAGGGGTTTTGTTAGATTTTGGAGTCAAGGGGCAAATTATTGATGCTTGTCCTGGACCGGTGGTAACTTTGTATGAATTTGAACCAGCTGCCGGTATTAAGTCTTCCCGTATCATTGGTTTGGCAGATGATATTGCACGCTCGATGCGTGCGATTTCGGCGCGTGTTGCGGTGGTTCCAGGACGTAATGTGATTGGAATAGAATTGCCCAATGCAAAGCGTGAGATGGTTTATTTACGAGAAATGTTGCAGGCGCAAGAATTTATTGAAAGCAAAGCAAAATTAGGGCTTGCTTTGGGTAAGACAATTGGGGGGGAAGCTGTTATTGCAGATTTAGCAAAAATGCCCCATCTTTTGGTTGCTGGTACAACAGGATCGGGAAAGTCTGTTGCTATCAATACAATGATTTTATCATTGCTTTATCGGATGACACCTGAACAATGTCGTCTCATTATGGTGGATCCTAAAATGCTTGAGCTTTCGGTTTATGATGGCATTCCTCATTTATTAACGCCCGTGGTGACAGATCCTAAAAAAGCTGTGATTGCTTTAAAGTGGGCTGTTCGTGAAATGGAAGAGCGCTATAGTAAAATGTCAAAACTGGGTGTTCGTAATATTGATGGGTTTAATGCACGTCTTAGGGAAGCAGCAAGTCAGGGAGAGACAATGGCGCGGACAATTCAAGTGGGATTTGATCGCGAGACTGGTGAGCCTCTTTATGAAACGGAAACGCTTGATTTTAGTCCTATGCCCTATATTGTTGTCATTATTGATGAAATGGCTGATTTGATGATGGTTGCTGGTAAAGACATTGAAGGCGCGGTTCAACGCTTGGCACAAATGGCACGTGCTGCCGGTATCCATGTAATTATGGCGACTCAGCGTCCTTCCGTCGATGTTATTACTGGGACGATCAAAGCCAATTTTCCTACACGTATTTCTTTTTTGGTGAGTTCAAAAATCGATAGCCGAACAATTTTGGGCGAACAGGGGGCTGAGCAATTATTGGGACAAGGAGATATGCTCTTTATGATGGGAGGAGGGCGTGTTCAACGTGTGCATGGTCCTTTTGTTGCGGATGATGAAGTGGAGCAGGTTGTTGCGCATCTCAAAGCGCAAGCACGACCTGATTATTTGGAAACAATTACGCAAGAAGTTGAAGAGGATGGTGCTGATGTTTCTTTGGCTTCTCCTTCAGAAGATGATCCCTATAGTCAAGCTGTTGCTATTGTGCTTCGTGATCGTAAGGCTTCGACCTCTTATATTCAACGCCGTTTAGGCATTGGTTATAACCGTGCCGCGACATTGATTGAGAGGATGGAAGAAGAAGGTATCATTAGTCCAGCAAATCACGCAGGGAAACGAGAAATTTTAGTGCCTGCCGAAGAAGAACGCTTTTGAAAAATCTTTATAGTTGTTTTTATAATATCTTATAAAACAAGTGCTTATCCCACTTTATCGTAGAAATTCTGCATTTTCATACACCAGCTCTCGATTTGCGATAGCTCCTTGGCACTTGAGACTCTTTATAAGGGGATTCTTTATCTTATATAATTTTTATCCACACACCAACCTTGCTTGTAACGTGCAAGAAAATGATTTCAATTGATTCGATATGAGAAAGTATGTGATGAGAGAACCTTCCTGTATTTGGCGTTATGATTTAAGTTAAAAAGATAAATTATTATAAATCAATATCTTGGTATAAAATAATGTCATTGCGAATGTAGGGGTATAAAAGCATGTAAGGCTTGATATTTAAGTGTTTTTTTTAGTGCGCTCTAAATATTGAGGGCAAGGCTTATCTGTCGAGCCTTATATAAATGAATCATATGGGGTGGGAAGCCAAGTGAAATCTGCTAAACTCCAAACTGTTTACAGACTGGTTCGGGTGAAAATTTTTATTCTTTTGGATTGGAAGGAAGTCAAAAAAGCATTTTTGCCACTTAAAAGAGTTTTCAGGTGCGTGAGCAATATGTTTAGTACTTAATCCGTTATGTATTGACTATAATTTATGTTGCTTCACAGATTAGGGGTGGGAAAGAATATATTATGCGTTTAGAAAATCAGCAGAAAAACGGGAAATTTGGATGCTTTCGGAAACTTAAACGCAGACTAATTATTTGGAAACGATACCGCAAGAAATAAAGAAGGATGTTTCTTTAGCTTTTTCTTTAGAAGATGATTCCTATAGTCAAGCTGTGGCAGTTGTGCTTCGTGAACAGTAAGGCTTCGACTTCTTATATTCAACGCCGTTTAGGTATTGGTTATAATTGTGCCGCAACATTGATTGAAAGGATGGAAGGAGAAGGCATTATTAGTCCAGCAAATGATATGGGTAAGCGGAAAGTTTTGGGGACGGTCGAAGAAGAATACTTTTAAAAATCTTTTGATAGTTTTTTCAAACAATATCGTTATCTTATAAAGAAGGGTATTTATTCATCGTTGATTACTTAAGTTATAAATTATAAAGTCAATTAAGTATTGCTTGGGAGCATTTTTTTATGAAAACGTCTTTTTTGTCGCAAAGAAGAGTCTTTGGGTTGGTGGGAATTATTATCTTTTGGTGTTTAACTTTTCCTGTTTTTTCACAAGCGTCTAATAAAGTGATAAAGGCGCAAAATGTTGTAAATCACTTTGCGGCAATCAAAACAATGACAGGTGATTTTATTCAGTTTAGTCCAAAGGGGAAAATGTCTCAGGGGACATTTTACCTAGAGCGTCCAGGGAAAATTCGTTTCATTTACAAAAAAATGCCCTTACAGATTATTGCAGATGGTCAATTTGTAGGTATTAACAATCGGGCTTTGAATACTTGGAACTTTTCACAACTTTCGCAAACGCCAATGAAGTTTCTGTTGGGTGATAAAATTGATGTATCTTCTGGGCGCTTGTTGGCATTTCGCGAAGATCCAGGGGCTGTGACGATTGTTCTGCGTGATAAAACGATTGGGGCAGGGCAAATAAGGATGGTTTTTGATTCTAAAGGCTCTGCTTTGCGCCAGTGGACAATTGTTGACCAACAAAATTTGGAAACTACTGTGCAGATTATGAATGTGCGGACGGACGTCCGCTTCGCTAATGGAATGTTTACACTTCCTTCAAAGAAATAGTGCTGTGTTATTTCATTGGGATTGAAATGGATGTTCTTTCGTATTGCAACTTGGAATATTAATTCTATTCGTTTGCGTCTTGCACAGGTTTTTCAGTATTTGGAACTCTTTTCCGCAGATGTTTTGTGTCTACAGGAAACAAAATGTCCAGATGCTTTATTTCCAGTGGAGGCTTTTGAAGCGGCGGGTTATAAGCATATCGCATTGAGTGGACAAAAATCTTATAACGGGGTGGCTATTGTTTCTCGTTTGCCTTTTAAAAAGGTAGAAAAGCGTTTCTTTTGCCAAAACCAAGATTGTCGCTATATCTCAGTTATTGTGGAAGCCCATGGGAGAAACTTGCGGATTCATAATTTTTATGTTCCTGCTGGGGGAGATATTCCTGATGCTGATGTGAATGAAAAATTTCGGCATAAGCTTGATTTTTTAGAAGAAATGTCCTCCATTCGTGCGGATCAAGGAGATGGTCTTTCTTCTCTTTTGGTGGGCGATTTAAATATTGCTCCTTTGGCAGAGGATGTTTGGTCTCATCAGAAATTGTTGAAGGTTGTAAGCCATACTCCCATTGAAACCGAGCGTTTAAAAGCTTTATGCTGTCAAGGTGGATGGGTTGATCTGATGCGGTTACATATCCCTGTTCCTACCAAGCTTTACACATGGTGGAGTTATCGTGCACGCGATTGGGCATTTACCGATTATGGGCGGCGGCTTGATCATGTTTGGTCTTCTCCTGATTTAACACCTTTTGTTGTAGATCTTTCGATTTTTCGTGATGCACGCGGATGGGAACGTCCTTCAGATCATATTCCTGTGCAAACTGTATTTGATTTTTCACGTTAAGTTTGAAATAAGAGGTAAATAAAGTATTAATATTAAATAATGATTCTGAAAGAATGCGGGAGACTAGATGTATATCAGAAATCTCAAAAGGGGCGCTTCTCGTGGATTACTTTCTAGTATCTTTTTGTGTTTGCTTTTGTCAGGATGTATGGTTGGTCCTAATTACCAGAAAACATCTTTTCGTGTTCCAGCAGTTTGGGGAGAAAAATCTGCACAGGCGTCTGGGCAGTCAGTTGCGCTTGCCGGATGGTGGCGGCGTTTGAATGACCCTGTTCTAGATGCATTAATGGATTATGCGATTTCTGGAAATAATAATGTTGCTGTTGCCAAAGCTCGGGTACGTGAGGCGCGTGCGGGTTTAGGACAGGTTGTAGGAACTCTTTTGCCAAATGTGTCCAATTCAATTTCAGGAACCCGTAGTCATTCTGGACAGTCTGATGCATTGTTAAACCAATATCATAGTGGTTTTGATGCAAGCTGGGAGCTTGATTTTTTTGGTGGGCATAAACGAGCGGTTGAAGCAGCGCGTTATGGTCTTGATGCGGCTGTGGAAGATATGCGCGCTACCATGGTGACACTGTTAGGAGATGTGGCAACAAATTATGTGCAAATGCGTGGTTGGCAACAGAAGTTGTTGATTGTGCGGCAAATTGCTGTATCACAACGTAAAACCTATGAATTGATGCGCGCTAGATTAACAGCTGGTGATGTTTCTGAGCTTGATGTTTCAAATGCGCAAGCACAAATGGCAAATACAGAAGCAGATATATCACAGATGGAAGCGAATTTAGCAATGAGCGTTCATCGCCTTTCTGTCTTAACTGGTTGTGTGCCTACGGCATTGAAGGATTTTTTACAAAAAAATGCTAAGCATGCAAAGATTCCACAACCGCGCTGGCCGATACCAGCAGGAATTCCAGCCGATATTTTATTAACACGTCCGGATTTGCGACGGGCAGAGCGTCAATACGCGCAAGCAACAGCGCGGATTGGTCAACGTGAAGCAGATCGCTATCCATCACTTACTTTAACAGGTAATATTTCGACAGCAGCAACGGCGATTGATCAGTTATGGAAAAATTCAACGATTGGCTGGTCTTTTGGACCTGGTCTGCGTTTTCCTTTTTTTAATGGAGGTCAGGTTGAGGCTTCTATTGCTGTTGCGCGTGCACAGCGTGATCAAGCTTTTATTACTTATCGGGCTGCTGTTTTGGGAGCTTTAGAAGATGTAGAAAATGCGTTGGTAAGATTAACTAAAGAACATCAACGCTTAGAAAAGCTAATCATTGCGAATAAAGCTTCTCTTCATTCCTTAAAACTTTCACGGAGTCTTTTTGAGAATGGAAATACCAGTTTTCTTGAATTGTTAAACGCTGATCGCTCTTATTATTCTGCACAAATAGCACTTAAAGATAGCCGTGTTTCTTTGGTTACGCAATATATCACGTTGATGAAAGCATTGGGGGGGGGCTGGGATGGCGTTGTTGATGTATCACGTCCGGAAGTCGTTGATGGTGCACCTCGTTCGCGTGCAAAGGTAGGAAAATGAAAAAAAGTCTACTCAAAAATTTCATTACAAAACACAAAAAACTTTCCTTCTTTTTAACTGCCATATTCCTTATTCTCTTGTTTTTATGGTTGCGTTCTGTTGTTTTTGGAACATCTAGCCCAACTTATATAACAGCGGTGGTGAAGCGTGGGGATATTGAGGAAAGTGTTTTAGCTTCTGGTCTTGTACGTCCTTATCGGTTGGTGGCTGTTGGTGCGCGTGCAACAGGGCGTGTGGTATCAATGCGCGTTTCTCCTGGGAGTGTTGTGAAAGAAGGCGATCTCTTGGCAGAAATTGATCCTACAGATCAAGAAAATGATTTAAAAAGAAAAAAAGCAGCATTATCTCACTATTATGCGAGTTTGGTAGAACAAGAAGCCCATCTTTCTCTTGCGCAGAAAAATTTAGCACGCCAGAAAAAAATGATCGAGTCACGTGCGGTTTCACGGGCTAATCTCGATGATGCTGCGACACAAGTAAAAATACGTGAGGCGCAAATTGCTCAACTTCAACAGCAGATTGTGCAAGCACAAATTGATGTGGATAGTGCAGAGGTCAATTTAGGTTATACACGCATCATTGCCCCTTCAGCGGGAACGGTTTTGGCAACAGTTGTGGAAGAAGGACAGAACGTGAATGCGGTTCAGTCGGCGCCAACAATTGTTATTTTGGGCGATTTGTCAAAGATGACGATCAAGGCGCAAATCTCAGAAGCTGATGTTCTTAAAATTCAGGCTGGACAACCACTTTATTTTACAGTTTTAGGGAATTCGCAGCGTCGTTATGAGGGCGTTTTAGAAAAGATAGAGCCGGCTCCTGAAGCAATTCGTGCTGATGTGAGTATTAATCCTGGTATGGTAGGGGGGTCTAGCGCTTTAATCTCATCAGCTATTTATTATAACGGAATTTTACATGTTGATAATGCGGACAATTTTTTGCGAACCTATATGACGGCTCAAGTTCATATTATCTTAGGGCGTGCTCAAAATGTCTTGTTGGTTCCAAGCGATGCTTTACGCGATGAGACAAAAGAGCATAAGGCGTGGGTTTCTGTTTTGGAGGGGGGAAACAAGGTGGTTACTAAACAGGTGAGCGTTGGGTTGAATAATAAGGTGATGGCAGAGATTGTTTCAGGACTTAATGAGGGCGATGTCGTTATCACTGGCTCGCCTGATGGGGTGATGCCAGAACCTTCTGACGTGCATAGTGAAGACGAGATTTAAACCATGAACACAAACCAAGCAGATGCTGTCCTTGTGTTGGAAAATATTGTACGTAAATTTCCAGCGGGCGAAACATTTGTTACTGTTTTGAAGGACATCAATCTTACCATTAAGCGCGGTGAAATGGTAGCGATTGTGGGAGCTTCTGGTTCAGGAAAATCCACATTGATGAATATTTTAGGTTGTCTTGATCGAGCAACTTCTGGTCGTTATTGGATTGCAGGGAAAGAAACAGCTTCTCTTTCAGCTGATGAATTATCGGCTTTGCGGCGCAATCATTTTGGTTTTATTTTCCAGCGCTATCATTTGTTGAATGAGTTGACAGCTCTTGGGAATGTTGAAATTCCGGCTATTTATGCAGGATGTGCTGTGGAAGCAAGGAAAAAGCGTGCACAAGATCTTTTAACGCGCTTGGGCATGGGCGATCGGGTGAATCATCGTCCAAATCAACTCTCAGGTGGTCAGCAACAACGGGTGTCTATTGCTCGAGCGTTGATGAATAATGCGGAGGTTATTCTTGCCGATGAGCCAACTGGTGCACTGGATAAACAGAGTGGACAGGAAGTGTTGCGTATTTTGGATGAGCTTCATCAAGAAGGTCGTACTATTATCATTGTAACTCACGATATGCAGGTGGCCAAAAGAGCAGAGCGTATTATCGAAATCAGTGATGGAGAAATTATTGCTGACAGTATGACAAAGGTTGCAAAGAAAAGAGCAGCGGGGGCAAAAATAAAAACGGATAGTCAATCTTTTTATGAAAAACAGAAACTAAAAGTTAAACAACAGCTTGGCTCTTTTCGGTCTTTTGTTGAGCGGTTTCGTGAGGCATTTATTATGGCTTTGTTGGCAATGAATGCACATCGAATGCGAACTTTTTTAACAATGCTTGGGGTGATTATCGGTATTGGGGCGATTATTGCTATGGTGGCTTTGGGAAATGGTACACGAGAGAAAATTTTGGAAAATTTTAAAAGCTTGGGTGCTAATACATTAACAATTTTACCTGGCAAAAGTTTTTCTGATCCACAAGCAGAGAAAATAACAACTCTTGTTGAAGCTGATGCAGAAGCCTTGTCTGGGTTACCTTATGTTTCTGGTGTAACGCCTCAGATTTCAACAAGTTCGAAAGTGCGTTTTGGTGCAGTTGAAGTCAATGCCGTCATTGTGGGGGTGGGAGAACAATTCTTTCAGACACAGGGGCTTAAAGTTTTCAAAGGACAGTTTTTTGATCAAAAAAGTGTGCATGATCGGGCGGTTGATCTCGTGATTGAGAAAGAAGCATTGTCTGTTCTTTTTCCCCATAGCCATGAAAGTCCCCTTGGCAAAGTGGTGCTTGTGGGTAATGTTCCAGCGCGCATTATTGGTGTTGTTGATTCGCAAAATAACGCAAATGGAAATACATCAAATACATTACAGCTTTATTTGCCCTATACAACAGTGCAAACGCGTTTTCTTGGCACAACAGAAGTTCGTGCGATTACCGTTAGGATTGCTGATGATGTCGATTCACATTTAGCGGAAAACATGGTGAAACGTTTTCTCATTATGCGGCATGGTGGAGAAGATTTTTTCATTAGAAATTCAGAATTCTTTCGTGAACGTATCATGGAGAGTACACATATCTTAACACTTTTAATTTCTTCAATTGCAGCTATTTCCCTAATTGTGGGTGGTATTGGGGTGATGAATATTATGCTGGTCACCGTTTCTGAGCGGATCAATGAAATTGGTGTGCGTATGGCAGTTGGTGCACGCCAAAGTGATATTTTGCAGCAGTTTCTCATTGAAGCGGTGTTGGTTTGTGTCATTGGTGGTGGTTTGGGGATCTTGCTTGGGCTTTCTATCGGTGGTTTATTTCTTCTGTTTAAAGCGCCTATCCACTTGGTTTATACGATTGATTCGATCATCTTATCCCTTACTTTTTCAACCCTCATTGGAATCTGTTTTGGTTTTTCTCCAGCGCGGCAAGCTTCACGGCTTGACCCTGTTGTCGCTCTTTCACGCGATTAAGCTTTATCAATTGTAGGGCATGTTTGTTGTGATGTTTTCCACTTGGAAGAAGCGTTTATGAAGCGAAACATGGATGGGAAAAGTTTAGCATTATTCGCTGTTCTATTTTAGAAAACGCTTTGTTCGTTAAATGGAGCGCGCTTTATATAACGTTAAAGGATGAAGTTTTACGGCACAACGTATCATGAATAAATTTCCCTTGTATTTTTATAGCTATACAAAATACAAGGCGCGATAACTTTAGGATTTTAACCTAAAAGTAAGAGGGGAAGTGGAGTGTATATCTGTTAACAAACAAGATAAAAAAAGAAGAAAATTTAAACGAAAAACAGCTTATATCCCAAAAAAACGAACGGGTATACGAGGCGAGTTGGTCTTCTATAGTTTTTCTTTTCCTTTTGTTTATTCGTTACCCTGTTTTTTCTCACAAATTGTATGGCAAAGGGAGGGGCGTTGGTATTGGTAACGTTTGGTTTTAAGATTCTTTATGGCTTTATAGCTTTATGCGACGGAGATATAGGTTTTTACGAAGCTCCAGTTTTGTAGGGAGAACGAGATGAATACACTTATGGGCTCATGTTGCTGGGAATGTTAATTGCTGTATTCATTATTATGTGTATTGGTATAGCTGGTTATTGGTTTTATGATATACTTTAATTGCGTTTAGCACCTCCTGAATATGAGCTTAAACTATTTTCAATAGATAAATATCAAAAAAAGCTCATCAAAATAATGAAGCAAATCTCTACATTCTTGTGCGTGATTACATGATATTTATCAGGGATGTGGGAAGAGCAGATTCTATTCTTTTGTTGATAAGTAAAACTTTATTCATTTGTTTTGTTTAGTACATATTCCATTATAAATATTGGTTCATTCAGTAAATCGAGTTATCTAAAGTCTTTTGGGGGAAATAATAGGCATTGACCAATTTGGCTAGACTCGATAATTGAAAGTATTTTTCATTGGGGGGAAGCATGACGCTGCAATCGCTTTTACAGACATATCGTGACGAAGCGCGTACCGAACGGGAAAAAGGTACGTATTTTGAGCGTTTTGCTCTTGCTTATCTGACACATGATCCTCTTCAGTCTGGGTGTTATGAAAAGGTTCAAACCTTTAAAGATTGGGCTAGTGAAAATGATTGGGATGGACGTGATACTGGTATCGATCTTGTGGCAAAGATTCGTAATGAAGAGGGTTTTGCGGCAATCCAATGTAAATTTTATGATGCAGCATATCGAATTAGAAAAGCAGATATTGATAGTTTTATTTCGGCATCAGGGAAAGCTCCATTCAAGCGGCGTGTTATTATAGATAGCACTGAAAGTGCTTGGAGTGATAACGCTGAAACAATGATACGGGGGCAGGATATTCCCGTTATACGGATTAATCTTTCCGATATACAACAAAGTCCGATCCATTGGGAAACTTTTGCAGCCCAGGGTAAAATTGTGTTGGAGGATAAAAAGAAAATCCGTCCACATCAGCAGGAGGCGTTGCGTGATGTGCGTGCTGGGCTTGCTCAAGCAGATCGGGGTAAGCTTATTATGGCTTGTGGTACTGGTAAGACATTTACCAGTCTTAAAATTGCTGAGGATTTGGCGGGTGAAGGCAAGTTTGTTCTGTTTCTTGTTCCTTCCTTGGCACTGATGGCACAGACGGTTCGTGAATGGACAACAGATGCGGAAATCGGATTGAGATCCTTTGCTGTTTGTTCAGATACACAAGTGGGAAAGCGTCGTAAAAATAGTGATGATGTTGCTGAAATTGATGTGTTTGATCTTGCTTTTCCGGCGACAACCGATGCTGCTAAACTTGCAGAACAGGCGGGTAAGAGTGTTGCAGATAAGATGACCGTTGTGTTTGCAACCTATCACTCGATTCAGGTGGTTGCGGATGCTCAGAAAAAGTATGGTTTGCCAATATTTGATCTTATCATTTGTGATGAAGCGCACCGTACAACAGGGGCAACGCTGGTGGGAGAGGATGAATCCAATTTTGTTAAGGTGCATTCTAATGATGTTATTTGTGCCAAGAATCGCCTTTATATGACAGCGACACCACGCATTTTTGGTGATAACGCAAAAAGTCGCGCGAATGAAGTTAATGCTGTTCTTGCTTCGATGGATGATGAAAAGCTTTTTGGTAAAACACTTTTTTATCGGGGTTTTTCATGGGCAGTACAAAATGATCTTTTAACGGATTATAAGGTTATTGTCTTAGCAGTGGACGAACAATTAGTCAGTTCAGCTGTTCAGAAGCGTCTTAGTGATGACCAGTCTGAGCTTGTTCTTGATGATGCAACGAAGATTATTGGCTGTTATAAGGCTTTGACAAAACAAGATCTGAAGGCTGATGTTGGTGCGGATCTAAACCCTATGCATCGTGCTTTAGCGTTTTGTAAGACTATTAAAAGTTCTGAACTGGTGCGTGATGAATTTTCTGCGGTTGTTAGAGAATATCTTGATTATACAAAAAAGAATACGGAAAAAGAGCATTTTCTGAAGTGTGAAATTGAGCATGTTGATGGCACTTTCAATGCGAAGAATCGTGGTGCATTACTTGATTGGCTGAAAGCTGATAGTGGTGAGGATGCTTGTCGTATTTTGACCAATGCACGGTGTTTGTCTGAGGGGGTGGATGTTCCGGCTCTGGATGCGATCATGTTTTTAAATCCACGTAAGAGCCAGATTGATGTTGTGCAAGCGGTTGGGCGGGTGATGCGTCGGTCTGAGGGCAAAAAGATGGGGTATGTCATTTTGCCAATTGGTATTCCCTCTGGGATTCCAGTGGAACAGGCTTTGAACAACAATGATAAATATCGGGTTGTTTGGCAAATTTTAAATGCTTTGCGTGCGCATGATGATCGTTTTGATGCGACGATTAATAAGGCATCGCTGAGCCAAGATATCAGCAATGTGATTGAGATTATTGGCGTCACACAGAGCACTGAGTTACAGGCTGTTACAGCTGTTGTAGACAATCTTCCACTACGCTCACAGCCTGCACGAGCGGGAATTGGAGCACCGGAATATGATTTAATTCGTACAGAGAAAATACAAGGGCAGCTTTCTTTCTGCGTAGATGAACTTTCTCGTGCAATTTTGGCAAAGATCGTCAAGAAATGTGGGACACGTGATTATTGGGAAGATTGGGCGAGCAACATTGCTGAAATTGCTAAGAATCATATCACGCGTTTAACAGGTATTCTGGCAGAGCCAGATACTGAGGCGCGTCAAGCCTTTGACAGGTTTGTGGCAGAACTGCGTGATGATTTAAATGATGCTGTTACAGAAGCTGATGCGATTGAGATGTTGGCACAGCATATTATCACGCGTCCTGTCTTTCAGGTGTTGTTTGAAGGGTATCAGTTCACACGTGAGAATCCTGTCTCGCGTGCTATGCAGCGTATTCTTGATGTGCTTGATGAGGCAAACCTTGATAAGGAATCCAAAGATCTGGAGAAATTTTATGAAAGTGTAAAATTACGAGCCAGTGGAATTACGGATCCAAAAGCAAAACAGAGGTTGATTATAGAGCTTTACGATAAGTTTTTCCGTTATGCTTTTCCACGTACTGTAGAAAAATTAGGCATTGTTTATACCCCCGTTGAGGTTGTGGATTTTATTCTGCACTCTGTCAATGATGTCTTAGAGCAAGAATTTGGGCAAACGCTTGGCTCATCTGGTGTGCACATCATGGATCCCTTTACAGGAACGGGAACTTTTATCACGCGGCTTTTACAATCGGGTCTGATAAAGCCAGAGGAAATGAAACACAAATTTTGTCATGAAATTCATGCCAATGAGATTGTGCTTTTAGCTTATTATATTGCAGCCATTAATATTGAGACGACCTATCATGGTCTGATGGGGGGAGATTATGTTCCCTTTGAGGGAATTTGTTTAACTGATACATTCCAGCTTTATGAGCAAGAAAAGGACCTGATCAGTGATTTGCTGGTGGATAATAGCACACGCCGATCACGCCAGAAGGAACTGGATATTCGTGTTATTGTTGGCAACCCTCCTTATTCTTCTGGGCAAAAAAGTGAAAACGACAATGCGAAAAATATTGGCTATCCTAAATTGGACCGTCGTATCCGTGAAACTTATGCTGCTCAATCCAAAGCGAGTAATGTTAATGGACTTTATGATAGTTATATTCGTGCCATTCGCTGGGCAAGTGACCGTATAAAAGACTGTGGTGTTGTTGGTTTTGTGACAAATTCAGGTTTTATCAATGGATATTCTACGAATGGCTTACGAAAAGAATTGAGTGAAGAATTTTCAAGCATTTATGTTCTCAATTTGCGTGGTGATATTCGCAAAAATATGATGAGCAAAGGACGTGCTCAAGAAGGGCAAAATGTTTTCGGAAGTGGAAGTATGGCAGGAATTGCTGTGACACTATTTATTAAAAATCCAAATGTCATGGAGCATTGCAAAATTCACTATTACGATATTGGTGATAATCTCACGACAAAAGAGAAATTATCTCAACTTCAGCGGTTGAATAGTGTTGGTGGGATCAAGCGTGCACAAGGCTGGCAGATGATTACACCAGATGAGCATGGCGATTGGTTGAATCAGCGCAACAGTGATTTTGAAAAATTTCTGGCCTTAGGTGATAAGAAGGGCAGTGATAAAAAACTCTTTGAAACGTTTTCTCGTGGGATTATAACTACTCGCGATGCTTGGGCATATAATTCAAGCCGTGGAGCTTTAGCGAAGAATATGCGTAACACGATAACTTTTTATAACAATGAAGTGAAACGTTTTAATAATGTTTATGCGCATTCTGACCGCAAAGTGCGTGCAAATGCTGTGAATGATTTCGTAAATTTAGATGCAAGGAAAATCAGCTGGAGTAGTAGCCTTAAAGAAGAATTGGTAAGAGGAAAGTTTTCTGACTTTGAAAGTAATTGCTTAGTGCAAAGTCTTTATCGTCCTTTTACACGACAGTGGCTTTACTATAGTCGCACCTTTAATGAGAGAGTTTATCAAATGCCGCGTATATTCCCTATGGAAACAGCGGTTGAAAACAGGGTAATACAAGTTACGGGAGTTGGAGCAAGTAGTGGTTTTTCTGTTCTGATGACTAATTATTTATCCAATCTTCATACAATGGATACTGGTCAGTGTTTTCCAAGATATATTTATGAAGATGCTGAGTCCTTAGGAGATAAAGAGAAGGATCAGGTTCATTTGTTTGCAAATTTTGCAGAGGAAAGCAAAGAAACTGGTTTGCAGCGGCGTGATGCACTCACGGATGAAGGGTTGGCATATTTTAAGGCAGCATATCCTGGTGAAATGATAACAAAGGATGATTTGTTTTATTATGTTTATGGGATTTTGCATTCTGAAGATTATCGTGCGCGTTATGCCCATAATTTGTCTAAACAATTACCACGTATCCCAACAGTTAAAAAAGTAGAGGATTTTTGGGCTTTTGTAACAGCGGGGCGAAAGCTTGGTGATTTGCATATGGATTATGAAGAGGTTGAGCCCTATCCTGTTACCTATAAACAGGGTGATCCAAGAACTTGGATGATTTCTGATGAGAAGAGTTTCTATCGTGTTGAAGCGATGAAATTTGCTGGTAAGCGTGGCGCTATTGATAAAAGCACAGTGATTTATAATGCGCATATTACGATGCAGAATATTCCTCTTGAAGCTTATGAGTATATAGTCAATGGCAGGTCTGCTCTTGAATGGGTTATGGAACGGCAGATTGTCAAAACGGACAAAGCGAGCGGGATTGTGAATGATGCTAATCGCTATGCTGTTGAAACGGTGGGTAATCCGGCCTATCCTCTGGAATTGTTTCAGCGGGTTATTACTGTAAGCTTGGAAACAATGAAAATTGTTCGCAGTCTTCCAAAATTGGAAGTGAGAGAAACTGAAAAGGTTAAGTTATCCATTGTGCGGTAAAACAGCGCTGTGTCGTAACAAACTGGCACTATCATACACTTTGCCAGCTCGTGGGTATTGCGACAGCTTTTGGCACTTGAGACAAGTACATAAGAGGCATGCCTTTCTTGTACAGTTTTACGCCACGCAAGCTCTCTTCCCTTGTGATGTGCAAGTCCTTTGTGATGTGCAAGAAAATGGTTTTTATTGATTCAACAGAGAATAGATTTAAAATGAGAGAATCTGATGATATTGAGAGATCTCATTCAAGTTGTAGCGTATAAATTTTCCTTATAAATCAATGTGTTGCATGTGATAAAACATCTTAGGTAGTAGACGGATAAAATGATGACGCATGCGCTTTAGCGACCGTGATGAATAGCTTTAAGCAGAGCTTGTTCGTTGAGTCTTATGTGAGTAAACCATATAAATGGGGAAGCAGAGAGGAACCTGCCCAGAGAAGTAGGATTGTTTACAAACCGTTGCTGATGGGAATCATCGTCCTTTGAGATGTTGGAAGGAAATCACAACTCTCATGAAATCTGTCCTTTGAGCGGGGGTGATTGGAAGTGAGCAGGGAGAACGCATTAGACAAGAAGCTGGATTGTTATTGTTTACAGATTGCTAGAGTTTAAAAATTTTCGTTCTTTTTTGGGGAGGCAGCCAAACAAAAAGTGTTTTTAGTGGGAAATGATTTCAAAAAAGATTGCGATAAAAAGTGTGGGATGTTCATGGTGGTGTGCGTTTTGAGCTTATTCCTATCTGTGATCTAAAATGCCCTTATGAAGATGCTTTGTTGAATGAAGAGATTATTACTAATATATTGGTTTATAATGATAGTTTAAGCTTCTCTCTGTTGAATGAGAAATCTAAGTATCATAAATTTTCTTATTTTAAATCTATTAAAATTACTTCTTTTCATGTCATACGAGGTTGGTATGCTCGTGTTTAAAAAAGGCGAAAGCATATCTCTTACCAATTATCCCAAGTGGCGTAAGAGCTATCGTAATATTGGGGGCGGTAAAATATAGGATGGGGTAATTGCATTTTTTATGAAGCGTAAAGAGGGTGGTATAAATAGATCTCTATAACAAGTCGGGAGATCTTATAGTTGTCTGGGCGCTCTATTTACAAGAGCTTATATATTGAGATGGCATGTACAGATCCCGTGCTGTGAGATATGTTTGGGATGTGAGAAATGTCTTTGGGTGAATGTGCAATACAGTGATACGTGTATGGGGTATTCTGTGTTATATGAGGGTAGCTCTGTCGAGCTTTTATAGAGGCAACCTCGTGTGGAAGGCTATGGAAAGAACGGTATGAAGCGGTTCGTGGGTGGCAAGGTTTTTAAAAAAGTCAGAAGGATAAAGATTAGAATGCGGTTCTGATATAGACTTGGAGCGTTTTAATATATTGGAATATGAGAATGCGGATTTGATTGATCTGTTGTATTGCGCTTTCAGCATTGCTCTTTTTAACAGGATAAGCAATGAAATGGATATCAGGCATTAAATACTTAAGTTCTCGCATCGAGCGCCACATATGGTAATCATGGGTGACGATATAAAGGGTTTTATAGTGGTGTTTTTTGATCCAAGCAGCACTTTCTTTAGCGTTCCCTTGGGTGTTAATCGCTTGATGCCCAATGTCAATACAACAGGAGACAAGCCGTGGGGTAATATGCCTGTTATGCATGAAACCTTTCAGATTGGTTGTGGCGTTTACGCCACTGATAAGGAGTCGTGAACCAAGCCCCTTTTGTAAGAGATGGATTCCTGTCTCTATTCGGTTTTCTCCGCCTGTAAGCACAATGATGGCATCAGCTTTGGGGAGAGGCTTTGGGGGAGAAAGTCGTTCAGTTTTTTCAGAAAAAACAATAAAACCGCCCCAGAAAATGAAAACAATGATTGCAAGAGTAAGTGTTGTCGGTGGAAAATAGCGAAATAAAAAGCACACAGACCAACGATAGTGGGGTTGTTTTGGAAGAGGACGTTCTAAATTGTTTTGCTTCAACGATTTGGAATGGTAGGAGTGGTGAGTCATAAAATTAAAATAAACCATTTTCACATTGATCGATTTTTTTCAGTTGCGCTAAAATAGTCATGCGGTTTGTAAGAGTGGTAAGAAAAGAAACGAAAATAATAAGAAAAATGATTTTTCCGTAAGGAATGGAACTTATGGAAATATGTCCAAACAAAGCTGTTACTTGGCTAGCTTCCACTCTTCCCAAGTTATAATTCGTCCAGAGACAAAAGGCTAAAAACAGAAATATGCTTGTGAGACCACCATATAAAGCACCACGCAGCGCAGTTTTAAAAAAATGCCAGTCAAATTGGCGGGCAATGAAAAGAGTTTCAGTACCAAGGAAATATAAGACATTGATAATATGCGCATTTTCTGCCAATGCATTGCGGGTGGTAAAAATGATGGTAAGAATAAGAGAGCCTAGAACCAATGCTAAAATTGAAAAACCGATGAAAACAGTGGTGTGTGCCATGGTTGCAAAACGATGGACCCAAACACGGTGATCATCAAATTGACCTCCTGGAATTTGGGTTTTAATGGCGTGATTAATGGCTGCAAAATTGATTTTTTCATCCTCTTTCAGGGTTACAATGATAAGGCGGGGAAGGGGTAGTTCATTGACATTAAAGCCTGTTCCAAGCCATGGTTCCAGTAACTTTTCGGTAGCTTTTTGGTCAACAATTTTTGCATCTTGTACACCAGAAAATGTTTTAATCAATTGGACGGCATCACGGAGTGCTTTGTTGATATCAATATTGTCCATGGGGCGTATTTGTATTGTTGCTTCATAGCTAATCTGATTACTCCAATTTTGGGCGGCACGTTGGACTAAATCAACACCGATTAAGGTGAGGCTTGAAAGAAATGTCATAATAGCAATCACGGCAACCAGTGCTTTTCCAGAAATATTACCACTGGGAATAATCGCTGTTGTATTTTTTTTATTGCTTGTAAAAATGGGGAAAGACTTATTCATGAATCGTCATCCGTCCGTTATGGAGAAGCATACGCCGTGCTGCAACTTGTTCCATTAAGGCAATATCATGGGTAGCAATGATAACAGCTGTTCCAAAACGATTTAATTCAATAAACAAACGGAGTAGGCGTTTTGCTAAGGGCGGATCGACATTTCCGGTTGGTTCATCGGCAAGTAGAATTTCAGGTTGATCAATGAGCGCGCGTGCAATGGCTACCCTTTGTTTTTCTCCGCCGGAAAGAACTGGTGGTAAAACATGAATATGATCTCCAAGACCAACCCAACAGAGAAGATCTTCTACTTCACTGCGATAGGTTGCCTCTTCTTGTCCTTTAATGCGTAAAGGTAAGGAGACATTTTCATAAGTGGTCATGTGGTCGAGTAAACGAAAATCTTGAAAAACAACACCGATACGTTGTCGTAGCGCAGGGAGCTCTTGTCGTTTGAGTAATGCTGTGTCTGTTCCAAAGAGATCAATATGACCGCGGGTGGGTTTGATTGCCAAAAACATAAGACGCATCAACGACGTCTTCCCTGCTCCAGAGGCGCCAGTGAGAAATTGAAATGATCCAGGAGGAATATGAAAGCTAATATCACGAAGGACCTCAGGTCCCATTCCATAGCGTAGACCGACATTTTCAAAATGAATCACTTTTTATTATTACTCCTGATTTTATATTGCATTATTTATTCTAAGAACTCTTACTTTCATTACTTTAGATTTTTTTGTAAGCTTGATTATTTTAGATTTCATGGTTTTCAATATTTTTTATACACCCTCGTTATAGATAAATATTTTTGCTCAAAAATATTATCACTTATACTTTCTCTTTTTAGCTTTATCTATGATTTTAGCAGGAATTTCAAAGTGATTCTAGCATAAACATCAGAACTATTTTTCCTTCTTTCTCAGAGGCTTTTTTGCATTGAGTGGGTACTGGGCGATTTTAAAAAGCTATGTTGCTCTTTTTATCTCACTTTTTTATTCCTATTCGCATTTATATTCCAATCTTAGCATCTTCCAATCATGAAGTTTTTTTCAATTGTTTCTTATTTGTTATGAAGAAAAGCGTTTGTTGTTAGAGTTGTTGAGCTTCCCATGAATTGTTTTGTTTTTATTCTCATGGGTGGTTTTCGTAACAATGCTAGGATAATTTTAGCAGAAAAACAAAAACCACCGTATGTTGTGTTTCTTCGTGGTTTCTTTAATTTTGTCGGTTGGCAATCAGATCTTCAACAACTTGTGGTTCGGCAAGGGTTGAAATATCTCCGAGAGTACCAAGGTTGTTTTCAGCGATTTTTCGTAAAATACGTCTCATAATTTTCCCTGATCGCGTTTTGGGAAGCTGCGGGGCAAATTGAATTTTATCCAATATGGCAATAGAACCTATTTCTTGTCTCACATGCTTGATAAGGTCTTTTTGCAATTCTTCACTTGGCGCTGTCCCTTCCATAAGGGTCACAAAACTATAAATTCCTTGTCCTTTAATGGGATGCGGGTAACCCACAATAGCTGCTTCTGATACAGCGGGATGAGAAACAAGGGCTGATTCAATTTCAGCAGTTCCTAACCTGTGGCCCGAGACATTGAGAATGTCATCAACTCGCCCTGTAATCCAGTAATAGCCGTCACTATCGCGCCTACAACCATCGCCTGTAAAATATCTTCCTTTATAGGAGGAAAAATAAGTTTGAATAAAGCGCTCATGATCTTTATAAAGCGTGCGCATTTGTCCGGGCCATGAATCACTGATACAAAGATTGCCTTCTGCTTCACCTTCTAAAGTATTGCCTTGGGCGTCAACAATTTGAGGTTGAACACCAAAGAAAGGACGTGTGGCTGATCCTGCTTTGAGGGGGGTTGCACCGGGCAAGGGCGTGATCATATGCCCCCCTGTTTCCGTTTGCCACCATGTATCGAGAATCGGACAACGGTCATTTCCAACTGTATGATAAAACCATTCCCATGCTTCTGGGTTAATCGGTTCTCCTACCGTGCCTAAAAGACGCAACGACGTCCTGTTTGAGTGTTCAACAAACGAATTTCCTGCTCCCATTAAGGCGCGGATAGCTGTTGGTGCGGTATAGAGTGTATTGACTTGATGCTTGTCGACAATTTCCCAAAATCTTCCTTTGTCAGGAAAGGTTGGTGTGCCTTCAAACATCAAAGTGGTCGCACCATTGCATAAAGGTCCATAAACCAAGTAAGAATGACCGGTAATCCAACCAATATCAGCTGTACACCAGTAAATTTCATCAGGGTGATAATCAAAAACGTATTGATGTGTCATTGCGGCATAAACAAGATAGCCCGCTGTGGTATGCAAAACACCTTTGGGTTTGCCGGTGGAGCCTGAAGTATAAAGAATAAAAAGCGGATCTTCAGCGTTCATTGGTTCTGGTGGGCAGTCTGTTTTGGCATGAGCTATCTCTTCGTGGTACCAGAAATCACGCCCCTCTATCCATTGAATGGGTCCACAAGTCCGCCGTATAACCATGACTTGGTCTACATGCACGTTTTGGCGTGCTGCTATCTCAATAGCATGATCAACATTGTCTTTTAAGTTGATCCGTTTGCCGCCACGCAAGCCGTGATCAGCGGTAATGATGAAGGTTGATTCGCAGTCAACAAGGCGTCCTGCTATTGCCTCAGCAGAAAAGCCAGCAAAGATAACCGAATGAACGGCACCAATGCGGGCACACGCGAGCATAGCATAGGCTGCTTCGGGAATCATGGGAAGATAAATGGTTACTTTATCGCCTTTCTTAATGCCACGACTTTTCAAAAGATTGGCAAAATGACAAACATGTTCATAAAGCTCGTTATAGGTTATTTTTTTATCATGATAAGGATTATCTCCTTCCCAAATAAGCGCGATTTTGTCTCCATGGGTTTTCAGGTGGCGATCAATGCAGTTATAGGCAACATTTGTTATTCCATCTTCGTACCATTTTATTGATACATCTCCATTAAAGGAAGTGTTTTTTACTTTTGTATAAGGTTTAAACCATTCAATGCATTGTCCATGTTTTGCCCAGAAGCTTTCTGGATCATTGACGCTTTCTCGATACCATTGTTGATAGGTCTCCTCATTGATAAGCGCATTTTTTTTGATTTCTTCTGATATTGAATAAATTTTTTCAGTCATGTGTCCCTCTTTTAATTTATTGTTTGGAAAAATTTGCCTCTATACTTTCGTATGTTTATATTTTTGGCAGAGTTTTCCAAAAGCTTTTCATTGTGAGGTTAGACTAAATGACAAAGATTAGAATAGTCAATTTTTAAAATCAGCGGTGTTTGTCTTTACGTTTATATTTTAAGAGAGCTTTTTTATGCTGTTTTAGGGGGTAACGTGTGACAAAGTATATCGTCATAAAGAGCTGTAAATTGTATAGAAATACAAAAAGATCGTATTGTTGTAGAGAGAGCTCTTTATGTGCCGATAAGAAATTAAATTTTAAAAACAAATTCATATAAAAGTTAAAAGGAGATGGGGATTTGTAGATTATCGGCATTATTTGTAAAGTCATTTTCGAAGGGCGAATATCACCACACTACAGATTTATTACTTCCATAAATGTAAAATACTAACACTTAGTGTTTTGCGCTATGCCATTCACCGATTATACTAGGAAATGGTATTGGGAGCAAGGACAAATGTTTCTTCAAGATCCATCTAAGGCTAGGAACGCATTGAAAATCTAAAATTAATTCTTGCTTGTTTTTTAGGGAAAGGAAAAAATCAAGTTAACTATCCGATTGTGCACGCCCTAAAAATATCATCCTTTAAAGCAGTGTTATAAACATGCTGGGTAATTTATCGATTTGACTGTTTTTTAATTAATATAAACACAAATATATAAATAAGTTATTAGAAATAAAGAACATAATAACTGACTATAATGCCGTTATGATATTTTCTAAATGTAACAAAATTTTTTCTAAAAAAATAAATATAGTAATAGATATAATTAATACGGCGAATAATTTCGCAATCATCTATTGTATTTGTATAAAATACAATATAAAAAATTATTATGTATAAATAATAATTTTAGTGTAATGCTTTTAATATTATATATTTTAAATTATCAACGTTATATTTACAAAATACACCAAACAGAAAGGAAACCAAAAAAATAAATAAGAAGAAGAGTATCACTAATAGTCATAAGATCCATAAGATCCATTATAAGTACCTTCATAAAAGTTGCAATTGTAACATACAGCGTTGAATGCTATCTTAAATATACATATTTGTAAATATGTATCTGTATAATATTAATATTTAAAAATATACATTATAAAATATTACTTATAATTTGATATAAACCAATATAGTTAAATAAAAGACTAATAAGAAAGAATATTGAGTTTATTAATAATGATTTTTTTAGAGAATCTTTCCAACTATAAGAAATAAAATTATAATAAAAAAGATATATTAAACCAAAAAAATGTTGCTATAAGCAAAATCTGTCATCACGAAATCCAAATTATAATTATAAATTATAAATATCTCTGAAGTCCGTCTCAATCATAATTGTAGATAATATAATTTAGATATTTTTTCGAAAAAAATTATAAAATTACTAACCTCAGAGATATCTTTATAGTTATTCTCTCTAAATTAGAACCAACACTCACCAACTTTCTGTACGAAACCCAAACCAAGACCTCCGAAGAAACCAGTTGTGGCGCCCGTAAGTCCACCCATAAGTGCACAGGGACCAGTTATAGAACCCATTGCTGCTCCGGTTATCCCTCCTGCAATTGCAAGATCAAGACCCTGTGCAATCATGTGAGACATAAAAGCATTAGGACTATATGCATTTCCATGAGTAAGTCTTGAATTGTGCGAATGACCCAAAGAATGACTTGTCGCCATATGACCTAATGTGTTGAATGAACCAAACATATTAATTCTTCTTAATAAGATAGTAATATTACTTATAATTTTTTAAAATATAAGTAATAATACCATGTTTTTTCTTAATTAAAGTTTAAATTTAGAAAAATTTTGTATATTAAAAATTGAAGTTTTTTCTCTTTGTTTAAGAAATCGACAAAGGAATAACGATAAAGAAATATCGTTATTGGGATCGGTTTCATTGCCATTGTTTTGCCTGCATGTATTATGCGCATATGCACGGGATTCGTAAGCGGATATTGACCGTATGTTACGCTTTGTAGAGCATAGAAAGCCTCTATGCTATCGTTGTGATCTTATAGTTTGCTATTCATGTTGTTTAGCGCGGCTCTTGGTGCTCTATTGGGCATTTTAGATGTTTATTTTGCTAACAGGATGAAAGAGAGACTGGAATCTTTTTTGCTAGAATTACTTTTTTATTGATATTGAAGGAAATATTTTTTCTCATTTCTGCTGTTTTTGGCTTGTTCGTAGAATTTTCAATGGGAATTTATATGAAGGAAATTTGCTTTACACAGGGCGTTTTCCAAATAAAGCAGAGCCAATGCGAAGGACGTTAGAGCCAAACTGTAGAGCGGTTTTGAAGTCACTGGACATACCCATGGAAAGCTTTGGAAGACCTGCTTGTTTTGCTAATTTTGCTAAGAGCGCGAAATAGGGTCCGGGGTTTTCATCGACAGGGGGGATGCCCATAAGGCCGATGATATCAAGTCCATAGTTGTTTTTGCATTGGTTGACAAAAGATGTTGCTTCTTGCGGTGCAACACCACTTTTTTGCGGTTCTAAGCCAATGTTAACCTGAACATAGCAAGGAAGATGCCTTTTTTGTTTTTGCATTTCTTCGGATAAAATTTTGGCTATTTTTTCACGATCAACCGTTTGAATGACATCAAAAATTTTGATAGCTTCGGCGGCTTTATTTGATTGTAAGGGACCGATGAGATGAAGTTTAATATTTTCAAATTGTTGACGTAAAGCAGGCCATTTTTGTGCTGCTTCTTGTACGCGGTTTTCTGCAAACAAAGATTGGCCTGCTTGTAAAAGGGGACGTATATCAGTGGCAGAAACAG
This sequence comes from Bartonella sp. MR30HLJHH, assembly GCF_042194195.1. Lineage (NCBI taxonomy): Bacteria > Pseudomonadati > Pseudomonadota > Alphaproteobacteria > Hyphomicrobiales > Bartonellaceae > Bartonella > Bartonella sp. MR30HLJHH. The sequence goes on from NZ_JBHIMO010000002.1 coordinate 36,556, forward strand.
TTTTTGAAACAGCGATAAGTTCAATTTCTTCTACAGGGCGTTGTAGCTCTTGGCATGTTTCAGCAATGTCTTTTTGAAGATTTTTCCATGCTTCAATGGAAGGGGCATCGAGGGGCGTTTGTGTATTCATATTTTTGTGCTTTACCTTTTTTGTTCAAGAGTTGGTCGTTTTTTTAAAAGTTTTATAAAATACTTAGGAAAAAATTTCACGAAAATGTTGACGATGAGGTTAATCCATGGTCAAGCATAATAAAACAAGTTTTTGGTTCTGTTTTATTAAAAGAGTATAATGGGAATGACGATTGGGCATTATAATATAGGCGAACGCTATAATCCACGTGCGAGAGAAAAAAAATGGCAAGAAATTTGGGATGAAAAGAAAATTTTTCAGACTGTTCAAGAAGATGCTCGTGAAAAATATTATGTTTTAGAAATGTTTCCTTATCCGTCAGGCCGCATTCACATGGGGCATGTGCGCAATTATGCCATGGGGGATGTGGTGGCACGCTATAAGAGGGCAAAGGGTTTTAATGTGCTTCATCCTATGGGCTGGGATGCTTTTGGTATGCCGGCTGAAAATGCTGCTCTGCAGAGTAAAGTGCATCCTAAAACTTGGACCTATCAGAATATTGCTGTGATGCGCGGGCAATTAAAGCAATTAGGGCTCTCACTAGATTGGACGCGTGAATTTGCGACTTGTGATGTGGAATATTACCATCGTCAACAAATGTTGTTCCTTGATTTCTATCAAAAGGGGTTGGTTGCGCGTAAAGTGGCTAAGGTGAATTGGGATCCTGTTGACCACACCGTTTTGGCAAATGAGCAGGTTGTTGATGGGCGGGGATGGCGTTCTGGTGCGTTGGTGGAACAGCGTGAATTGACACAGTGGTTTTTCAAAATTAGCGACTTTAGTGAAGAGCTCTTGGCTGGGCTTGAAGAGCTGGAGCAGTGGCCTGAAAAAGTTCGCACTATGCAAAAAAATTGGATTGGAAAATCACAAGGTTTACTGATTCGTTGGGTTTTAAAGTCGAGTGCGGATGCTGATGATGCAAGTGGTGTTGATGATGTTTGTGAGATGTTTAATGAGGTTGTTTGTTATTCAACACGTCCTGATACACTTTTTGGCGCCTCTTTTTTAGCTCTGTCTGTTGACCATCCCATTGCACAAGCTTTGGCAAAGAAAGATAAAGCGTTGAGTGCTTTTATCGAAAACTGTCGGTGTGGTGGAACGACAACGGCAGCACTTGAAACAGCTGAAAAACAAGGATTTCTCACGCCTCTTTTGGCAGTTCATCCTTTTGATTCAACAGTACATATTCCTGTTTATATCGCGAATTTTGTACTTATGGATTATGGAACAGGGGTTGTTTTTGGTTGTCCGGCTCATGATCAGAGAGATTTCGATTTTGCGCGTAAATATGATCTTCCAATAAAACCGGTGGTTTTGCCAAAAGGAGAGCAAGCAGAAGATTTTGTCATTGCTGAAACAGCTTATACGGGTGATGGTGTGATGATCAATTCCAGCTTTTTGGATGGTTTGACGCCTCAACAAGCTTTTGAAGAAGCAGCCAAAAGGCTTGAGAAACAAATGCTCAATGGGCAACCGCAAGGGAAAAAAACAGTGCAATTTCGTTTGCGTGATTGGGGGATTTCGCGGCAGCGTTATTGGGGGTGCCCCATTCCGATGATCCATTGTACATCTTGTGGAGTGATTCCTGTGCCGCGCACCGATTTACCGGTTGTGTTGCCTGATGATGTTACTTTTGATCAACCTGGAAATCCTCTTGCACGGCATGAAACATGGCAGAATGTTACTTGTCCTTCCTGTGGTCAACCTGCCAAACGTGAAACCGATACCATGGATACATTTGTTGACTCTTCTTGGTATTATGCACGCTTTACGGCCCCTTTTGCGCAGGAACCTATCGACAAACAAGCAATCTCTGAATGGTTGCCTGTGCAACAATATATTGGTGGAATTGAGCATGCCATTTTGCATCTTCTTTATGCACGCTTTTTTATGCGTGCCATGAAATTGATCGGTCATGTGACTGTTGATGAGCCTTTTAAGGGGCTTTTTACCCAAGGTATGGTGGTTCATGAAACCTATCGGGATGATCAAGGGTGGGTTTCTCCAGCAGAAATTTCCATTGTTGAAAAGGATGGAAAACGACAGGCTTATAAATTGACTGATCAAAGTGAAGTGATGATTGGTTCGATTGAAAAAATGTCGAAATCCAAAAAGAATGTCGTTGATCCTGATGATATTATCGCATCCTATGGCGCTGATACTGTGCGTTGGTTTGTGTTGTCAGATTCTCCCCCTGATCGGGATGTCATCTGGACAGAATCTGGTGTTGAAGGAGCCCATCGCTTTGTACAGCGTGTTTGGCGTTGTGTAGCTTTGAGTGCTTCTGTTTTAAAGGATGTGGCGCCTTGTGCAGGGCATCAGGGGGCGGCTTTGGAACTCTCAAAGGCTGCACATCGTACGCTTTGCGCTGTAGAAGATGATTTGGAAAAATTTGCTTTTAATCGGGCTATTGCACGCCTTTATGAATTCTTGAATATTATGGCACCGTTGCTCAACAAAATAGCAAGTGTTGACGATGAAATGAAAGCTTCTTTACGTCAAGCCATGGATTTTTTTCTTGCCATGATTGCACCGATGATGCCTCATTTAGCAGAAGAATGTCATGCTGCTTTAGGGGGAAAAACTTTAATGTCTGCGCTTGCTTGGCCTGTTTATGACAGTGCGTTAACCGTTGCGGAATGCTATACTTTGCCAGTACAAATTAATGGTAAAAAACGCGGTGAGGTGAGCGTTGCAGCAACAGCAAATGAAACGATGATTAAAGAAGCGGTTTTGGCTTTAGATTTTGTAAAGGCACAGCTGGTTGAAAAGCCTGTGAAAAAAATCATTATTGTTCCACAAAGGATTGTGAATGTCGTTTTTTAAAAGTTTGATTCTTGTCGTTTTAGCTGGTGTATTCACACTGTTGTGTGGATGCAAAGTTGAACCGCTTTATCGTCAAGAGTTGCAGAGTGCAATGACAATGAATTCTACTTCCTATAGGAATCCTGTTTCTGGGCAAGCTTCTTTGGGGCTTGCGCAAAAGCTTGCCTCTATTGTTGTGGAAGAGCCTTCGGATCGTTTTGGTCAAATGGTGCGCAATCATCTGCTGTTTCTTTTGTATGGAAATGGTGGTAAACCTTCTCTACCTGCTTATCGATTGGCATTGCAGATATCCGTATCTACAAGAGAATCTATGCAGATAGAGGTTGATTTTGAGAAAAAACGAAAAGGACGACCTTCTGTTGGAACTGTTATGAGCAGAGCTTCTTACACTTTGCAGAATATGAAAAATACTCTTGTTGCAAAAGGAACAGCAATGATGAATGCATCTTTTGACCGACTTCGTCAAGAATATGCAACGATGCAAGCAGAAGAAGATGCAAAAAAACGTGTTGCTGAAGAGTTGGCTGAACAGATTTTTTTGTTACTTTCAAAAGATCTTTCCAATAAAAATTCTAGATATTAAGCAATATTTTGTCCTGTTTTTTTCCAGTCGTTGAGAAATATTTGCAACCCTTTATCAGTGAGAGGGTGTTTGACCAGTGCTTTTAAGATTGCTGGTGGAACTGTTGCAACGTCAGCACCACTGAGTGCTGCTTCTTTGACATGATTAACGGTGCGGATTGAAGCGGCCAGGATTTGTGTTTCAAAGTTATAGTTATCATAAATTGTGCGAATTTCATGAAGCAGTTCACTTCCATCATTTCCGCAATCATCAAGTCTACCAATAAAAGGCGAAACAAATGTCGCGCCTGCTTTGGCTGCAAGTAAGGCTTGATTGGCAGAAAAGCAAAGTGTGAGATTTGTTTTTAGTCCTTCTTTTGTGAGGGCTTTACAGGCTTTTAATCCATCGAGTGTTAAAGGAAGCTTGATACAAATATTGTCGGCAATCTTTGCTAAAACAGCCGCTTCTTTCATGATATTTTCAAATTCCGTTGCTGCAACTTCAGCAGAAACAGGCCCGCTAATGAGAGCACAAATTTCTTTTGTAACATCAAGAATATTGCGTCCTGATTTTAGGATAAGAGAGGGATTGGTGGTGACACCATCAACAAGGCTTAAATTCTGTAACTCTTGGATTTCTTCGATATTGGCGCTATCCACAAAAAATTTCATATCTAACCTCTTCTTTTTAGCTTTTATCCTATTTTTTGTTATGTGCTATTGTTGACTGCAAAAGCAAGAGAAAGAATTAATCTCTGTGTAAAGAACAAGAATGCTATGATGTTAACCATGTACGCGTTTTCAGTAAAGAAATATTACTTATTGTTTCTATACCTATTTTATATCGTTGCTCGTGATAAGGCATAGAGTTCATTGCGTACCAACATTTTTGCGTATTGGCATCTTTGCGTAGCGGTATTTTTATACTTATGAAAATAAGCTAGCATTATCATACACTTTGCTCATTTCCTATTTGCGATTGCTCTTGATATTTGAGAGTGCATCATAAGATACCTCCCTTTTTCAGGGGGTAGGTTTAACCTCATTTTTAATAGAAGCGAATGGATTTATTTTATCGTAACACACCATTGAAGAAGGCATGTAAAATTTTACACATGAAGGGTTTTTTATGGTCAATTACATTGATTTATTCTGTGTTACCCATTCTTCAACAATACGCTTTTGTGCTACTTGTATTGTTGCTTGATTCTCAATCAAGCTGAAAGATGTACGCACGTGTTTCCACGTTTTGGCACAAAGCCAAGGTGAATATTGTAACGGTTCCATTTGCAATATTATTCTCCCTGTAATTAAAATCATGGGAGACTCTCTCATCAATAAGGATTTACAAATGTTCCTCGATGGGTTTGAAATGAGAAAAATTCATCGTATTGAGGGTTTTTATTACAATAGGTAAAATGATGATTATATCTTTATAAATCAGTTTGTTGAAGATAAATTGAGATATAAGGCGGTAAAAAAATAAACGTGTGTGTTGGGAAGAAGTTACAGTATGGGATAGCTTTGTTGAAGAGCGCACTTACAATATCATGTTGAATGCTTATAGTGATGAGCTTTATTTGCACAGAAGAATGGCGCTGGTTTTTTTGCTATAAAGTTTTTTGTTATAGAGGATGAGATTGGTTCTTTTATTGGCACTTTGGTGATGAAATGAGTATTAAAAAGAATTTTTGTGAGAAAAGTGTTGTGATAGGGGGAGAGATTGAATCCCGCAATGAATTTTATAAGAGTGTTTAAAGATAAGGTGTAGACCTGTTGGTGCTCAAGAGGTCGTAGATTGGTTTAAAAGATGCATTCAAACGTGATAGAGGAAGAGATTGTATCTGTATTGGTTCCTCTTCCTGTTGCTCACGCTTATAGTTATAAAGTTCCATCTTCTATGGAGGTGAACGTTGGTTCCTTTGTTCGGGTTCCGGTGATGGGGCGTGAGCTTTGCGGTTTTGTTGTGGATGTTGGAGAGAAGACAGCCGATGGGCAAAGGTCTGGTTTGGTGGCGCGTGAAAAATTACGCTCTCTGCTTCATGTTTTTGATTGTCCCCCCTTAAAGGCAGAAATGATCACATTTTTGCGTTTTGTTAGTCGCTATACAATGGCGCCTTTTGGTCTTGTGGCGCGATTGGTTTTGTCTGTACCGGCTGCTTTAGAGCCGGAAGCGCAGATGCTGGGTTTGCGATATTGTGGTGGAAATGTAGAACGTCTCACACCAGCGCGATTACGGGTTTTGGAATTGGTGCGTAATGAGAAGATATGGACACGTTCTGGTCTTGCGCATGCGGCTGGAACTTCGGTTTCTGTTGTTGAAGGTTTAAAAGCGTTAGGGGTTTTTGAAGATGTTATAGTTCCTGCTCCTGATCTTGTGGCAATGCCTGATCCTGACTTTTGTCCCCCTCAGTTGCAGGGAGCGCAAAATGAAGCAGCAACAATGTTGCGAGAAGGTGTTTTATCTTCACAGTTTCAAGTTTTTTTGCTTGATGGTGTTACGGGATCAGGAAAGACGGAGGTTTATTTTGAGGCGGTCGCTCAAGCCTTCAAAGGGGGCAAGCAGGTTTTAATTTTATTGCCGGAAATTGCTTTAACACAGCAGTTTTTAGATCGTTTTTATGCACGCTTTGGAGCTGCGGCAGCAGAATGGCATTCTGATTTGACGCCACGTCGTAGAGAACGTGTCTGGCGGCAAGTTGCAGAAGGGCGGGTGCGTGTCGTTGCGGGGGCTCGTTCAGCGCTTTTTCTTCCCTTTCATGAGCTTGGCTTGATTGTTGTCGATGAAGAACATGATAGCGCTTATAAACAAGAAGAGCGCATTTTTTACCATGCGCGTGATATGGCTGTTGCACGGGGCTCTTTTGAGCATTTTCCTGTTATTTTATCTTCAGCTACACCGTCGATTGAAAGCCAAGCCAATGTTTTAAAAGGGCGTTATCAAAAGGTGCATTTACCTTCCCGTTTTAAAGAAGTAGCACTTCCACAGTTGCGGGTGGTTGATATGCGCCAAGGAGGGGTGCAAAAGGGGCGCTTTATTTCCTTTGCTCTTGAAAAGGCTTTAAAACAAACGCTTGATAAGGGCGAACAAGCTCTTCTTTTTCTTAATCGTCGTGGTTATGCACCTTTAACTTTATGCCGAATTTGCGGACATCGTTTTCATTGTACTGATTGTTCAAGTTGGTTGGTCGAACATCGTGCGCAAGGGCAATTGAAATGTCATCATTGTGGATATCATGAACCACTTCCTCAAGCCTGTCCTGAATGCGGGACATTAGATCATCTCGTGGCTTGTGGACCGGGTGTGGAAAGAATTGCAGAAGAAACACAAATGCTTTTTCCTCAAGCGCGATCATTGATTCTTTCAACAGATCTCAAAGGAGGGATTGGGCAATTGCGAAGCGAATTACAAGCCATTGCAAATGGCGATGTGGACATTATTATTGGAACACAGTTGGTCGCTAAAGGACATCATTTTCCCAAGCTCTCTTTGGTTGGCGTTATTGATGCTGATCTTGGTCTTGCCAATGGTGATTTACGCGCAAGTGAACGTACCTACCAGCTGCTTTCTCAAGTTACCGGAAGAGCAGGGCGTGTGGGATTGGAAAGTTTAGGATTATTGCAAACTTATCAACCAGATCATCCGGTCATCAAAGCCTTACTTTCATGCCAGCCAGAAGATTTTTACACACGTGAGATTGCAGCGCGTCAGCATTATCATTTGCCTCCCTATGGGCGGCTTGCCTCTTTGATTGTATCTGCACAACAGCGCCAAGCAGCAGAACATTATGCGCGCGCATTGCGCCAAGCAGCGCCACGGGAGAAAAATATCTCGGTTATGGGACCAGCAGAAGCGCCTTTGGCTCTAGTTCGGGGGCGTTATCGTTTTCGGCTTTTGCTGCAAGGACAGCGCTCTTTTGATATACAAGGGTTTATACGTGCAATGCTTAGCGGTACACCCAAAATGCCCAGTTCCGTTCGGGTTCAAATTGATATTGATCCGCAAAGTTTTTTCTAAAACCAGTCTCGCATAAAGTGAAGGTCTCTTTAGCTTAAGGTGCTTTACTTTAATACTATCTATTCAGAATAAGCATCCAAGCAGCAGAATATGATACATGTGCATTGCATTAAGCAGAGCCACGGGAAAAAATATCTTTGTTATGGAACCAGCAGAAGCGTCTCTCTTATTTGAGGGCGCTATCATTTTGGCTTTTACTCCTTTTTTTGTTTTAGGGACAGTACCCTTTTGATAGGCGGATTCTTTTTATAATGGCGGATTATAGGGGCTGAAAATGCCTGAAAATACACCAAAAATATCCAATTTTATACGGGTTCAAATTGATATTGATCTATGCTTTTTCTAAAATCAGTGCAATATAGTGCCATATAAAGTGAAGCTATGTAGGCTTAATGAAGGTCGTGTTTTTGATGTTGTTTGACCTTAAAACCTTATGAAGCAGCATTCATAAGATGTATTAGTGCTGTACGAGTCGTACTTGCTTTTGTATGCTAGATTAGGGCGAGAGTATTGCATATATCTATTTTATTTATCTTTGACGAGAAAATAGACTCATTTGGGAGCGTAAAGGTTAAAATAAGCATTTATCGTTGTCGTCCTTATTTATGGCTCTAGAATTTTCAAAAGCGCCCATAATTATAATTTTATAAATAATAACATATTGATTTATAGTGATAATATGCCGTTATTCGCTTTAGAATTTCAACTATTGTAGGATTCTCTTATTTCAAATCTGTTTATATTGATCAATCAAAACCATTCGTTTGCATGTTACAGATGGGGGAGCTTGTGTCGGGTGAAGCTATATAAGAAAGAACTAAAATGCCTCATCATCTCAAGTGTTAAAGGCTGTCGTGAAATGGAGATTATCCATTGCTTCACGCTTTTGTTACCTTCGTTCTCTAATGGGGGCACATTCTTCATGTAAAGCAGAACGCCCAAAACGGAATATTACAGAACATCTATTGTATTACTGTATTCATATGCTTGTTTAAGCAAATGTTTCTCAGCATGCTCGGATTCATTTTACGATGTTTTTCGAGTGTAGAATGTAAAAGCTTTCATGAATGAAAAAAACGCATTAAGGCTCCCTATCTTTATTTCATAAAGGTATAAAATGGCGCCATTTATTATTTAGCTTTTAGGATTACGAAAGCTCTTGGTACTTGAGAGCGTTTATACGAGGTGTTTTTTCTTTAATCATTTCCTCTTTTGTTTGTGATGGAACAAGGGAGTGATTTTGATAGAAAGATTTGAAATAAGAGAATCTTTCGATGTTTGGGGCTCATCTGGTATGAAAAATGATACATTATCATTATAAATCAATGCGTTGTATATTTAAAGAGTGTGTTTACAAGAAAATATACTTGGTGATTTTTTTTAAAAGGAGTGGGTATTTGAAGAAAAAAGATCAATTTTTTCTTTCTTATCAGTTTAAAAGAATAGATTTTTTAGTCGCAGTCGCATCTCGTTAAAGGTCTTGTGGTGATAAAGGGAGTGATTTTTAGAGAAGAAGTGTTTTGTTATAGTGGTAAGAGCATTTGAAGAAAAATCAAAGAGCGTGAAAAAATCGCTCAGAGAATGTCAAAAAGAGGCATAAAAAAACTGTGATGCCATCCTGTATATCTAAAAAAAATCTTTTCAAAAATATTTTGAATATTTTATTAAAATTTTTAAAAAGCAGCGATTTGTGGTGTTGCGAGTCGGCTATGTCTATGCTAGAAACCAAATGATTTTTGTTCTAGGTTTTAAGAAGAAGATTCTTAAGATTAGGAATGTTTGTTTCATTTCATCTGATAACTATCAGAGAGTCGCTCAAGGGAAAGAGGCGGTATTTCGTGTCGGATTCATTTTCTCTCATACCGCTGCCGTTGGTAGATCAACGCTATGCACAAGCGCTTTTTGATTGCGTTCAAGAAGCCGGAAACGTTGAAAAGGTTGAAAAGGCAGTGGAAGATCTTTTGCTTGTTTTGGAGCAAAATAAAGATTTAAAACGCTTTGTGCTTAGTCCATTCTTTTCAGTTAAAGAGCAAATTAAGGTGATGCAATCTGTTTGTGCAAACATCAAATTTGCTGATAAAAATGCAGGGCAGGTTATTGGTGATTTTTTACGCGTTATTGCAACAAACCGTAGGCTTAGTGCCGTATTTGGTATTTTACATGCCTTTCAGCGTTGTGTTGCACGCGCTCGTAGGCAGGTTACTGCGCAAATTATTTCTGCGCGCCCCTTAAGTTCTCAACAAAGACAAGAGTTGTGTGAGGCTTTGGAAGGTGTCGTTGGAGGAAAAGTTTTGCTACACAGCATTGTGAATCCAACAATTCTTGGTGGATTAATCGTTCGTGTGGGGTCGTCTCAAATTGATACGTCTCTTCTCACAAAATTGTCTTCGCTTAAGCTTTCATTGAAAAAAGAGGTCAGCTGATGGATATTAGACCATCTGAAATTTCAAAAATTCTAAAAGAGCAAATCAAAAACTTTGACCAAAAGGCTGAGGTTTCAGAAATTGGTTGGGTTCTCTCTGTAGGGGATGGTATCGCTCGCGTTTATGGTTTGGATAATGTCCAAGCAGGGGAAATGGTTGCTTTTCCAAACGGTGTGCGTGGTATGGCCCTCAATTTGGAAGTTGATAATGTTGGTGTGGTCATTTTTGGCTCAGATCGCGATATTCGTGAAGGTGATTGTGTAAAGCGGTTAGGCGCTATCGTCGATGTTCCTGTGGGGCCCGCTTTGCTGGGGCGTGTGGTTGATGCGTTGGGAAATCCTATAGATGGTAAGGGTCCCATTAAAGCAACGGAGCGTCGTCGTGTCGATGTTAAGGCGCCTGGAATTATTCCGCGTCAGTCAGTGCATGAACCGATGTCGACCGGATTGAAAGCGATTGACGCACTTATTCCTATTGGACGGGGGCAGCGTGAATTGGTGATTGGTGATCGCCAAACAGGAAAAACAGCAATTTTGCTCGATACATTTTTAAACCAAAAACCTTTTCATGAAAAAGGGGCTGGACGAGAGCAAGACAAAGTTTATTGTATTTATGTGGCTATTGGTCAAAAACGTTCGACGGTGGCACAATTCGTTAAAGTTTTAGAAGAACGTGGAGCGTTGGAATATTCTATTATTGTTGCAGCGACCGCTTCTGATCCAGCACCACTGCAATTTATTGCACCTCTTGCTGGATGTGCTATGGGTGAGTATTTCCGTGATAATGGGCAACATGCTTTGATCGGTTATGATGACTTGTCAAAACAGGCGGTGGCATATCGTCAGATGTCTCTTTTGTTGCGTCGTCCTCCAGGTCGTGAAGCTTATCCGGGAGACGTTTTCTATCTGCATTCGCGTCTTTTAGAGCGGGCTGCGAAGTTGAATGCGGAAAATGGATCTGGTTCATTGACAGCTTTGCCGGTTATTGAAACGCAAGCAAATGATGTTTCTGCCTATATTCCTACAAATGTGATTTCGATTACTGATGGGCAAATTTTTCTAGAGACTAATTTATTTTATCAAGGAATTCGTCCTGCTGTAAATGTTGGTCTTTCTGTGTCGCGTGTTGGTTCTGCCGCACAAATTAAGGCGATGAAGCAAGTTGCTGGCTCGATTAAAGGTGAATTGGCGCAATATCGTGAAATGGCAGCTTTTGCGCAGTTTGGCTCTGATTTGGATGCGTCAACCCAGCGTCTGTTAAATCGGGGTGCGCGCTTGACAGAGTTGTTGAAGCAGCCACAATTTTCTCCACTCAAAACAGAAGAACAAGTGGTGGTTATTTTCGCGGGTGTGAATGGCTATCTTGATGCTTTGGCGGTTTCTGATGTTGCGCGGTTTGAGCAGGGACTTTTGGTGCTTTTGCGTAGTGATTATCAAGATCTCTTAAAGGCAATTGCTGAGCAAAAGCAAATAACAGACGAGCTGAAAGACAAGTTGATAACTGTTCTTAATACTTATGCGAAAAATTTCTCGTGATGAATTGATGGAATGCTTGAATGGCCTCACTAAAAGATCTTAGAGACCGTATCGCTTCGGTTAAAGCAACACAAAAGATCACCAAAGCCATGCAGATGGTTGCAGCGGCAAGGTTGCATCGTGCTCAAGAGGCAGCGCAGTCTGCGCGTCCTTATGCGAAGAAGATGGCTGATATTTTGACCAGTGTTGCTGCTGATGTAGATGGTGTTGATGCACCTGCTCTTATGCGTGGTACGGGGCGAGATGATGTGCATCTCTTGGTGGTGTGTACTGCTGAGCGCGGTTTGTGTGGTGCTTTTAATGTGCAAATCGCTCGTCGTGCACGTGAACAGATTAAGGCATTGTTGGCAGCTGGTAAAATAGTGAAAATTATCACTGTGGGCAAAAAAGGTGCGGATATTTTATCGCGTGATTACAAAGGTTTGATAATTGATCATATCGATTTGCATGCTGTAAAGCGCATTGGTTTTGCAGAGGCGGTGATGATTAGTCAACGGATTGTTGATTTATTCAATGAAGGCGCTTTCGATGTTTGTACGCTGTTTTATTCTGAATTTATTTCTGTGATTAATCAGCGTCCAACAGCTTTTGGCTTGATTCCGATGATTGCTCCAAAAGCAGCTATTGAGGCAATAGATGTTGAGGAGCAAACAGATCATAGCAAAGGTTCACAATCAATTGTTTATGAGTATGAACCTGATGCGGCTTCTCTTTTAGAGGCGCTTGTGCCACGCAATCTTTCGGTGCAAATCTTTCGGGCTTTGCTAGAAAATATTGCTGGTGAGATGGGTGCCAAGATGACAGCTATGGACAATGCATCGCGCAATGCAGGTGAAATGATTAATAAATTGACGGTAGCTTATAATCGTCAACGTCAGGCACAGATTACGACAGAATTGATCGAAATTATTGCGGGCGCTGAAGCGCTTTAAATGGAAAAGGTAAGGATTGATGGTAAAAGCAGTAACCTCAAGCAAAGGAACAGAAAAAGGTGAAAAAAAGAAACCAACTGCTCGTTCCGGCGTGAAAAAAGCCGCTTCGAAGTCTCAAGTGGATGTAAAGGCTTCAGCGGATGTAAAGGCTTCTTCTGCGCCTGCGCGTAGTGCAGCTAAAGATACACCTGTAAAAAAAGAAGAGCGTGCAAAAGGCGCTGTTGGTGAGATCAAGCAGGTTATTGGTGCTGTCGTTGATGTGCAATTTGAAGGTGAATTGCCAAATATTCTTAACGCTTTGGAAACAGAGAATTTAGGCAATCGCTTGGTATTAGAAGTTGCGCAGCATTTGGGTGAAAATACCGTTCGTACGATTGCTATGGATACCACTGACGGTTTGATGCGGGGCCAGAAGGTTGTGGATACAGGCACGCAAATTAGCGTTCCTGTAGGAGAAGCAACATTGGGACGTATTATGAATGTGATTGGAGAGCCGGTGGATAATGTGGGACCAATTCCTGCGACCAAAACGCGTTCTATTCACCAAGAGGCACCTCCATATGTTGAGCAATCAACCATTTCAGAAATTCTCGTCACTGGTATTAAAGTTGTGGATTTGTTAGCTCCTTATTCTAAAGGAGGTAAAGTTGGCTTGTTTGGTGGTGCTGGTGTTGGAAAAACCGTTCTTATTATGGAGCTTATAAACAATATTGCAAAGGCACATGGTGGCTATTCTGTATTTGCTGGTGTGGGAGAACGTACACGGGAAGGAAATGATCTTTATTATGAAATGATCGAAAGCCGCGTGAATGTGAATCCAAAAGAGAATAATGGTTCAACGGAAGGGTCAAAGTGTGCCCTTGTTTACGGGCAAATGAATGAACCGCCAGGAGCGCGTGCGCGTGTGGCTCTCTCAGGATTGACAATTGCAGAAAGTTTCCGTGATGAAGGACAAGATGTTCTCTTCTTTGTGGATAATATTTTCCGTTTCACGCAAGCTGGTGCTGAAGTGTCAGCGCTTTTAGGGCGTATCCCTTCTGCTGTGGGGTATCAGCCTACCTTGGCAACGGATATGGGGGCTTTGCAAGAGCGTATTACCAGTACAAAAACAGGCTCTATTACTTCCGTTCAGGCAATTTATGTTCCTGCCGATGACTTGACGGATCCAGCGCCGGCAACGTCTTTTGCTCATTTGGATGCAACAACGGTTCTTTCGCGTTCTATTGCGGAAAAGGGAATTTATCCGGCGGTTGATCCGCTTGACTCTTTCTCGCGTATGTTGGATCCATTAATTGTGGGGGAAGAGCATTACACTGTTGCTTGTCAAGTGCAAACCATTTTACAACGTTATAGAGCTCTTCAGGATATTATTGCTATTCTTGGAATGGATGAACTTTCTGAAGATGACAAATTGCTGGTGGGACGGGCGCGTAAAATTGAACGTTTCCTTTCGCAACCTTTCCATGTTGCGGAAGCCTTTACTGGTTCGCCAGGGAAACTCGTTCCTTTAGAAGAGACAATCAAAGGCTTTAAAGGTCTTTGTGCTGGCGATTATGATGATTTGCCAGAAGCTGCTTTTTATATGGTTGGTTCGATTGATGAAGCACTTGAAAAAGGAAAGCGTCTCATGGCAGAGGCGTCTTAATAAGAAGCTTCTTGTTCAAGAGAAAACTGTCATGAATATTTTTCGTTAAAAAGGACAAGTCGTTGAAGAAAACAGAGAGTCCTTATATCGGGTATTGTGGAGACTTTTGTGGAAAACAATAGAGAAGAGCATTTTTTATTTGAGCTTGTATCGCCTGAAAAGATTGTGTTTTCAGAGCAGGTAGTGTCTGTTGTTCTTCCTTCAGCTTCAGGTTCTTTGACAGTTATGGCGCACCATGCGCCATTAGTGGCAAGCATTGTGTTGGGTAGTGTGCGTGTTCGCACCTCTTTGGGTGAAAAATTATTTGCTGTATGCGGGGGCGTTGCAAATATTACCTTTTCGAGCTGCTCTTTATTGGTAGAGCACGTTGTGGCTGTAGAGCATTTTTCTTTTGATGTATTGGAACAGCGGATTTTGCAGGTTCAAGCGACATTAGAAGGGGGGACAGGAGATGAGGATAATCATAAAATAGAGGCTTTTTTCCAGCAATTGTCAGCTGATGGTGCTGTGTTGATAGAAGCGTAGCAGCGTATACAGGAAAAAGGTGACATGAGCGGAAAAAAGAGTACGGTTGTGTTTGCTAAAAGGGGTGGAAAACCTTTTCCTCGTCCTGGTCGTATTTTTGCAGGATCTTTGCCAAAATGTTTTGTTTATATTTTTGCTTCTCTTATTTTGCAATGGGCTTATGGTTTAGGGGCTAATATTGTTCAGTCTAACATTGTCCATCTTACGGGTGATTTTCACGCAACTTTGACCGAGACAACATGGTTGGTAGCGGCCTATATGGCGCCAAATGTGAGTGTAGCGATTATGTTGATAAAAATCCGCTATCAATTTGGGTTGCGTGCTTTTGCTGAACTATCAATCCTTGGCTTCGTTTTGGTTTGCGTGTTGCAACTCTTTGTTACGGATTTGCGTTCTGCATTGATTATTCGCTTTTTTGCTGGGATTGCTGCTGCTCCTTTGGCTTCGCTTGCGCTGCTTTATATGATGGAGGCTTTTGCTCCAGCAAAGAAGTTTACTGTTGGTCTTAGTTTGAATTATATGAATGCGGCTTTAGCGGCACCTTTATCACGTTTAATTTCTCCTGATTTGCTGGAAAATGGTGGCTTTTCCAGTCTTTCCGCTCTGGAAATGGGATTGGTTCTCATCAGCTTGGTCTGTATCTATACTTTGCCTCTTACTCCTGTTGTGCGTAGTAAGGTTATTCAAAAATTAGATTGGATAAGCTATGGTTTGATTGCTCTTGGTCTTGGATTAAATGCTGTGATCATGTCTGTTGGCATATTGTATTGGTGGTATGAAGCACCATGGATTGGTTGGGGGCTCGCACTTGCTATTTTCTCGTTGGCTATTGCTATTATTATTGAGCTTAATAGAGAAAAACCGTTGATTGATTTACGTTGGATTTTCAGTAAAGAAATGGTCCAATCTGTTTTTATTTTATTTATTTTTCATGTTTTTTTATTGGAGCGGTCAAATTTGCCTGTAGGGTTTTTTAATCTTTTTGGTTTGCTCAATCGTGAGATGGCGCCCATGTATCTTGCGGTGACATTAGGGATTCTGTTAGGGGGGGCTGTTTGTGTCTTTTTTTTACGGGCGGGGCGTGAGGATTATTTTTATTTGTTGTCTTTGGGTTGTTTGGCGTTGGGAGCTTATTTAGATAGTCATGTAAACCATTTAACGCGTCCACAAGATATGATGTTGAGCCAAGGGTTGGTGAGTTTTAGTTATGCACTTTTTTTGCCTCCTGCTCTTTTCAGAGGGTTTGTGATCGCTGGTGAGCGAGGACCGCGTTACGTTTTAAGTTTTATTGCTGTTTTTTTGCTAACGCAAGTGACAGGGGGATTGATGGGGTCGGCTTTTTTTGGCAGCCTTCAGTTTTATTTTGCCCATAAGAACTTTGAGTCCTTAACACAAAATATTATTATTACTGATCCGCTTATTTCTGGTGAGATGAATACTTTATTTTCGCCTTCTTATGGTGTTTCTGTTCCCAATGGCTTGAGAAGTGAGCAGGGTACTTCTATGTTGATAGAGAAATTTAAGTTAACAGCAAATATTTTTGCTTATGATGACGTTTTTCGGCTTTATTTTTATATTTCAATGGTTGTATTCGTTATTTTTCTTGCCACAATGATTGTTAAGTCATGCTCTTTGCGTGCATTAGAAAAGTAGAATAATGTCATAGAAGAGGGGTGCAAAAAATGATAAAAACATTACGGTCAAAAGCTACGATTGTTGCATTCCTATCGGGTATTACGGGGGTTTTGCTGATTTTGTGGGCTTGGAGACTTCCTCCTTTTGTGAGTAACATTCAAATAACGGATAATGCTTCTATTAAGGGCAATGTTACTCTGGTTAGTTCACAGATCTCTGGGGTGATTGCACGGATTTATGTGCAAGATTATCAACGTGTTGAAAAGGGAATGCTGCTCTTTGAGCTCGATGATTCTCTTTTTCGGCAGCAGCTTGCACGGGCACAGGCTGTTCTCGATTCAAAAAATGCAAAACTGGCAAGTATTGAATTGCAAGCACAGCTTTTGCAGGGCGAAATTAATACAGCAGAGGTGGAATTGGCGCGGTCACGAGCATTTTCCAATGTTGTTCCAGATAGTAAAAAGTTAGGTTTTGGTGATGCGGCAAGTTCTGTTTCTCGCCCTCTTTCACAACTCTTGACAGCTCTCGAAACAAAACGCCAATTGCAAAAACAATTGGATCTTGAACGGCAAAGTTTACAGTCAGAAATTGCGGGAGCGAAGGTGAGTGTTGAGTTGGCAAAACTTAATCTCGATCACACAAAGATTTTATCTCCTCGAACAGGCTATATTGGATTAGTTGGAGCGCGGGTAGGGCAATATGTTATGCCGGGGACACAATTGGTCTCTGTTATTTCTGATGATATTTGGATTATTGCTAATTATAAGGAAACGCAACTTTCTCAGATGCGTGTGGGACAACCGGTTGTTTTTTCTGTTGATGCATTGAACAACAAAAAGTTAACAGGGCGTGTGGTTCGTTTTGCACCTGCTACAGGTTCAGAATTTTCATTGTTAAAAACGGATACGGCAATTGGTAATTTTATCAAAATTGCGCAACGTATTTCAGTACGGATTGCTTTAGATCCTGGGCAGGAAGGGATTGAAAAACTCATTCCTGGGATGTCTGTGGTTACGTATGTGGATACTTCGCAGCGGGTCGATTCTGGAGGATAAATTTTGGGTTTTTTCAGTTTAATTCTTGTGTCATTTACTTATAGCAAATGGGTATTCACATTGGAAGATTTCGTTTGGTTTTTTATAATACATCTTTTAAAGCTCTTAGGCTTCTTATACTTCTATATCATGATGTCAATTAATGTTCCTTAGAATATTAAAGCGCATGCATCTTTACTCACTTCCATTTCTTTTAAACTAACTCAGTAGCGGGATGGATGCAATGTTGAAAAATTTTCTTATAATTTCTCACAACACTGTCCTTTGAAGTGTGGTGTTACCGCGTGTTTTGAGGACAGGGGTAGGGGACTGCCAGATAGAAAATTGGATAATAGACTGACGGGATGGATGAAAACTTATCTTTTGGAAGAAAGTGTAAAGTTAGAGGGAAAGATGTAAATTTTATATTTTGTAAACTATAAAAAATGCCCGCTTTGAGTCGGGCATTAAAAGGGAAGGTTGTTGGTTGTATTGTTAATTTTTACGGATCAGCAAGAAGCTTACTAAAACGACTCCTGCTGCTAATGCGAGGGTTTTTTTAGGATTTTCTTTCGCTTTTTTCTTTAATTCTGTAGCATGTTCGTTGAGGTGATAAAGCGCGTGACGGCCTTTTTGTTTCCATGTGCTAAACAGCTCAGAAATGTTTTCAAAGCTATCATTTTGAGAACTCCAATGATTTACGGGGACCAGCTCTCTTTTTAATTGTGCTATACGTTTTTTAATTTTAGCATTTTTGGCGTTGGGTGAAAATAGACACATTTATTGACTCCTTCATGTGTTAAATTGTTGCGTGACAGTTGGAATTGTGTTTGGGGTTTTGCTATAACGGCTTGAAAATTGAAAGGTTGCATTGATAATGCCGCGCGCGGGTGAGATGAGAATTAAGAGTTTGAGTTTAATGAGGAATTTCTTAATGTGCTCGAGTTCATTTCATGATGGTGTTTGTTAAGGATGTGAGGTAAAAAATTTTACAAAATGGTGTTCTATCATCTTTATTTCATAAAGATGGTGGGCGTTGTCTTCATTTTTTGTTTGTTTAAAGTGTTGGGATAGCTTTTGGCACTTGAAATAGTTTATAAGGAATTTTTATCTACATGTTCTCTTGTGGCTTTACGGGGTGGTATTGATTGATTCAATTAAGAAGATTTAAAATGAGAAAATCTTACGATATTTGGGTTTGCCATTCAAATTTGTAAAAAATAGATTATTATAAATCAATGTGTTGGATTAATTGGGCGGTGTCTTTCATGCATTTTTAAAAATTGCGCTTTGATAGGCGTTATCTGTTGTGTTGTAAAATACGTTTTGCGATGACGTGGATGTACGGTATAGGCATGCAACTTAAAAATACAGTATTGTCTCTGTTTGGTTTCGGTTTCTTTTTGAATCAACCAAGTGTAGAAGTATAAACTTGAACAGAAGTAGTAAAACTTATCCGGTGCGTCTATAGGATGAATCGCACCTATGAGTTGAATTGCATCAGTGGTTAGTAGGTGGAACCTTTTGAGAGTAATCTGTTAAGATTGGGGGCGGTGTAATTTTCGTCCTTTGAAGCGCGGAGGAAGTCAATGTAAATGATGATTGATAGCGCAGGTTTTAAAAATTTGAGGACTTGATGAGTACGACCTATTTTTTATCTAAACCACTTGAGCGTCGTCGGTCTATTGGCGTTACTGTTGGTGATGTGATCGTTGGGGGGCAGAGCCCGATAGTTGTACAGTCAATGACCAATACGGATACGGCTGATGTTGATGCAACTGTTGCTCAAGTGGCTGCTCTTTGGCAGGCTGGTTCACAATTGGTTCGGATTACTGTTGATCGTGATGAAGCGGCGGCAGCTGTACCAAAAATACGGGAGCGATTGGAGAGGTTAGGATTTTTTGTACCATTGGTTGGGGATTTTCATTATATTGGTCATAAGCTTTTATCTGAGCATCCTGCGTGTGCTGAGGCGCTTGCAAAATATCGCATCAATCCTGGAAATGTTGGTTTTGGCGCAAAAAAAGACCGCCAATTTGCAGAAATTATTGAGATTGCTTGTCGGTATCATAAACCTATTCGCATTGGCGTGAATTGGGGCTCTCTTGATAATGCGTTGTTAACACGGCTTATGAATGAAAATGCACAGCAAGAAAATCCTTTATCGGTTGCTGAAGTGATGCGGGAAACTGTTGTGCAGTCTGCTCTGCAATCAGCTCTTTGGGCTGAAGAGATGGGATTGGGACGTGATAAAATTATTCTTTCTGCTAAAGTGAGTGATGTCCAAGATCTTATTGCTGTCTATACCACCTTGGCGGCGCGTTGTGATTATGCTCTTCATTTGGGATTAACGGAAGCTGGGATGGGAACAAAGGGGGTTGTTGCTTCTTCGGTGGCTTTGGGTATTTTATTACAGCAAGGTATTGGCGATACGATACGAATTTCCTTAACACCAAAACCTGGTGGTGATCGGACACGAGAAGTAAAGGTGGGGCAAGAACTTTTGCAAGTGATGGGTTTTCGGCAATTTTTGCCCGTGGTTGCGGCTTGTCCTGGTTGTGGGCGCACAACCTCAACGGTCTTTCAACAATTGGCGCAAAAAATTGAAGCGGATTTATACAAAAATATGCCTATTTGGCGTGAAAAATACCCTGGCGTTGAAAGTTTGAAGGTTGCCGTGATGGGATGTATCGTCAATGGACCGGGGGAGTCAAAACATGCGGATATTGGAATCTCTTTGCCTGGAGTGGGGGAAAGTCCTGCGGCACCTGTTTTTATTGAGGGACAAAAGGTAAAAACTTTGCGGGGTGATCACATTGCTGAAGAATTTGAAGCGCTTTTGAGTGATTATATTCATACACGCTTTGGACAGGGTTAAAATAAATTCTTGGAGTGCATTTTTTCTTCATTAAAGGCTGTGTTTTTGTTTGTAAATCAATATCAGTCTTCATTGTGGTTGCATGTTCAGAACAAGATGATTATTCATAAATTGAGGCGCTTCTTCATTGTTTTCAAGCATTTCTCCTTGATAATACTGTCTTCAAACAGATCCAATAGCAAACTAAACGTGACATTATTTCCAGCAATTTTCAGGATATCAAATTGATAGGATTGGAGATCCGCATAGCGGCTATTGCCATATTTGTCATAAAATTTAAGCTTTTATCTTTATATAAAAGGATGTATTGACACCTTTCGTGGCGTTATTGGGGAATAGATGACAAATATATTAGCATTTGGATTTTTATTTAACGGTATAAGAATTTTAACAGGTGCCTTTATTGTATTTTATATGCTTGAAAAAGGGCTAACTCTTATTGATATCGGGATCATTAAGTCGTTTCAGGCTTTTATTATGATGGTTACAGATATTCCTCTGGGATATTTTGCCGATAGAAAAAGTTATAAAATATCGATCGTTTTGGCAGCGGCTTTTGCTGCTACATGGCTATGTCTCATGGGATTTTCTACAAGCTTTTATGGTTTTCTTTTGGCAGAATCTTTTAATGCCTTATCGCTGACATTGATTGCTGGGGCCTATAATGCTTTACTTGTTCAATATGCAAAAGCAAAATTGACATCGACTAAAAAAGTGCTGGGAGCCAGCTCTCAATATAATTACATCGGCATGTTTATATTCAGTTTAATCGGCGCATATTTTGCTGATTATTCTAGCCAATATATATGGTATATCGCGGCGTTTTTAATGTTGATGACAACACTATTTGGTTTGTTTTTTCTTGATGACCTGAAAGGAGAGAAAAAAACAAATAAAGCGAATTCTCTCATTTATGATGCTAAAGAGATGTTATCTATTTTTATTAAAGTTCCTTATATCTCTTTATGCTTTTATTTTTCACTGATCTTTTTCAATATATTCTCGCAGTATTGGCAGTGGATATTTAAAGATCATCATATTAATGTCACTTATTTTGATCTTGGTGTGACATTTTCACTGATATTGCTTTCTCAGCTCTTGGCTAGTTTTCTCTTTACAAAACTAAGTGAAAGAGTGAATTTTATTTTATTGCTGTTTCTTTTGGTTTCACTGATTTTTACAGTGGTTTTCTTTGAGCCGAAAAAAGAAATTGCTGTTATTTTAGTCTGTATGATTTTTTACTTAATTAAGTATACATATCTTCGTGTAGAAGTTGTTTTGCATGATAGTATTAGTGATCATTTCAGGGCTACATATGAATCTTTCTTGTCAACTGTTGGGAGATTTAGCTTATTGGTATTTTTTTACATGAGTGCGTATATGGTCGATATATTTGGCTTTTTCTCACTCGTTTATGTTTTGGGTATCTATTTATTGGTTTATCTGTTGGCAATGTTTTTTTTAGAAGGAGCCCTAAAGAAATCTCAGTGAAAATAGTAACGTATTTCACGTGTGTTTCATGGGGTTTATAGTGGATCAAGGCTTTTATTTATTAAGGCGCATCATTGTTTTTGCATATTGAATGGGAAAGCAGAATGTTATCCGTTATTCTTATTTAAAATCTATGTATGTTGAAGCAATCAAAGTCATCTGCTTGTACGTTATAAATGGGCGTGGCATCACAATCATTAAAAAAATAAAAATGCTTCTCATGAATATTGTACCAAGAGTTGCTGACAAGATTGGACGCTGATAAAGAAAATGATTGTGCTGGATCATATGCTTATTAAGGAATGGTGATGGAGCAGTCTTCCCATTTTCATTGGTTACTTGCTGGTAACACTTTATCGTATTAGAGCTCATTAAGCAGTCGGACAATTTTAGCCTGTTCAAAAAGGCTTTCCTCATGACCGATTTTATTGTTGAGATAACGGCATCTTTCATTCTTATTTTTGAGTATTTTCTCTTTGGTTGTGGTCTCTGTATTGGTATTGTTGGGATGTACTCGCGTGGATAGTCTAGAGCAGTACAATAAACTTTACGAAGAATACATAAATGGAAAATACGAGGCTTTTGAATATTTTCAAAAACAAGAGCAAGCAAGAAACTTCGTATATAGCCGTGGTATCAGAATATAGCGCCCAAATTTGATATTATATGGCATCATTACATACTTATTGTTTTATGTGGACGCTTTGTTAATTTATTGCGCGGTGGATTATAATGAGGAGATGTCATGGGCGATGTTCCCTCATGTCATAAGCAGTTTGCGTTATGACTATGATTGGAGAGAAAACAATTCTATTTGGGCATATAATATGTCTATGAACTCTACGGGTCCCATGATTGATTATGCGAAAAAATTTCTTAATTCTTCAAGCGGAAATGGCATTAGCCCAACAACATAAGTTATTGACCTTGTGTCTAGTATGGAAGCTTGTCATAATGAAAACACTGAACAAATAGCGCGTTTTTGTATAGAGCTCAATACGATATATGACATGATGAAACCAAGAAAAACTTACAAATGACATTTAATGGGTAATGGGCAAAACTCTCTCGAAAGATATTAAATGGCTATGATACTTTATTGATCATCACGATATTTTCTTAGCCATGTTGCGTGTTTTTTATTATGCCTTCAAAAGGTGGGCATATTTTCCAGCTTTGGCAATAGGTATAGGTTCACTTACAATGATGCTCTTCATCTTAATAAGAAAATTTCACTTAAAGGAGGAAATTTACACTTAGCTTGAAAAAAGTACTTATCATAAATTAAATTGCGCTATTATATTAGTAATAAGGACTTTTTTATCTTTCTGTTTCAATGATCATTCTCTGTTTAATCTTATCAATTCTCTTTTTATGCGATGAATTGAATAAACGAGATAAAGAGCGTGACGAATTAAAGTTCTACAGTGATCGTGATTATTATTAAATTGAAATTATTACATAGTTTTATAAAAATGTTTCTACTTTTGAAGGAGCGCGCCGACACTATCATTCACTTTACTGCCCCCCAATGTTGGTTGCTACAGCTCTTGGCTCTTGAGACGATTCATAAGAGGTATTTGTTAATCCGTTCTTTGATGTTTTTCCCCACGCGGCTTTCTCCGTTTGTGAGGTGCAAGCAAATGATTTTGATTGATTCAACATACACAGATTGAAATGAAAAAATCCTACGGTATTCAGAGTTCTAATTCAATATGAATAACGCTGAATTATCATTATAAATAAATTATTTGTAGCTTTTTTGCGAAGAAAAGAGAGATTAGTAATAATACTGCTTTGGTCTTTCGTTCTATTGAAATTGATGACTTTATTTATCCTATTATGCCGTAATACACTGTCATTTGAGGGGTGGTGAAGGTTGTCTGTTTGACACATTAAATATTTTAAAAAGTGCATGGTGAATATTCTTAAGTCTTGTTTATCGAGTCTTTAGTTTAAGTGAATCGCATGCGTGGAAAGCTAGAGGAACTTACTCGGTTAAGAATCTAGACTGTTTACAGAGCAGATTGGGTTAAAAAACTTTGTTCTTTGAGGGTGGCATAAAAATCAAAATAGCCATTGTGTTCATTTTTTTCTGATATTTTAAATACGGGCTTCAAAAAAATGATGCTTGAACTAAACAACGAGTACTTTTGTAAAAGTGTTTTTAGAGATCAAGCAATACACGAGTGAATTTACAGAATGTAACCATATTTGATCTTCTATAACAAGATAGCGTGGAAAGGCATAAAAATTACGGTTCTCTACTTAGGGCATTGTACTTCTTTTATTGTTTTTTACGGGTTTATAAAATGCCTTGTTTGATACTTATCCTGTTTATTTTTTGCCTTATCGTTAGAAGATTAAAGACATGAAGGAGAAAACGAGTTTTCTTCTTTTTGATCGTTTTTATTCGGCTTTAAAGCATCCACGGTAATATCTTTTAAAGCATGGTGATTGCGCATTGTTTCACATTTTCTTTCGTTCATTCTTTAATGGAAGGTATTTTTCATGCAAAATGAAATGCCCAGAATGCACTTGTGTTATAAATTCACGCGGCTTGTTTTAATGAAATCCCTCTCAAGATTTGTCGCACCCATTTCATGATAAGGACTATAATGGAGATTAATGGTAACGTTTCTTTGAAAAGCCTATTATGCATTCAACAAAGGTGATGTTTTACACTATGTGCAATGGAGCAGATGAAGTTTAATTTTTGCGTATTGCACTAAAGTGTGCCGCTTGTTGGAGGGGGAGTGCTTTAGCGCCAAAAGGATGTAAGAATGCTTCTGCTTTACTGATGAGTGTATCTCGCTTTTTTTGGGTTTCTTCAATGCCATAAAGATGAACAAAAGTTGCTTTTTGTGCCGTTTCATCTTTCCCAGCAGTTTTTCCTAGGGTTTGCGTGTTGGCGATAACATCAAGAAGGTCATCGGTTAATTGAAAGGCTAAACCAAGATAGGTACCAAAATCAGTAAGTTTTTCGGTTAATTCTTTAGATGCATTGCCAATGATGGCGCCTGCTTGGCAAGCAAAGCTTATCAAGGCTGCTGTTTTCATGTGTTGTAGAGTGATGATGTCACTACTTCCTTGCGGTTTTTTTTCAGCTTCAAGGTCCAGCATTTGTCCACCTAACATACCGCCAAGTCCTGCCGATTGTGCAAGAGACGTGATCAGTTTGATTCTAATGTCTGTAGATAAAGTACTGGCTTTATGGGCAATGATTTCAAAGGCAAATGTTAAGAGAGCATTGCCTGCTAGAATTGCTGTTGCTTCGTCAAATGCTATATGGACGGTGGGTTTTCCACGCCGGAGTATATCGTTATCCATAGCGGGAAGATCATCATGAATGAGCGAATAACAATGGATACATTCTAAGGCACATGCAACATCAAGAGAATATTCGACAGGGATATCAAAAAGTGCAGCACTTTGAATCACAAGAAAAGGACGCAGGCGTTTTCCACCGTTCAGCACGCCATAGCGCATGGCTTTGATTAAGTTTTTAGGGCGTGAAATTTCACCATTTTGGATTTGATCACTTAACAGGGTATCAAGCCGCTTTTCAACGGTGTGTCCATGTTTTGCAAGAAGGGTAGTAAATTCGTGCATTCTTGCTTCCTTTGTTTTTACAAAAATGAAATTACGAAGTTTTAAAGAGAAATGTTGTCGCTTTTTCTTGTTTTCATAAATTGGCGTCGTTTTTTATTAAAAATCAATTTCTCTTTTTATCCGTATCTCTATTGTATGTGCAAATCCCTTTTTAAGCCAAATAAAAATTGAATGAAGGTCTTATGAGGATGCTTTCATTGGCGTATAAAATTTTCAAATTTTGCGGTGTTTTTGATATTCATTTGATCATTTTGACATCATTTTTGATAAGAGGATGAGCATTTTGACATTGCCTCTTCTTGTTTATCAGTGTATAACATCTTAAAATTTTATGGTGTTTTTAAATGAAGCATTGTCATTTTTGACATTGCTTTTTCTGTTTTAATGGATTTGGAGTGTCTTTTTATGGCTGTACCTAAACGAAAAACCTCTCCAGCGAAGAGGGGCATGCGCCGTTCGGCTGATGCTCTGAAGGCGCCGACTTATATCGAAGATAAAAATTCTGGTGAATTACGTCGTCCTCATCACATTGATTTGAAAACGGGAATGTATCGCGGGCGTTCCGTTTTAGTGGTTAAAGACTGAGCGTTTTATCTCTTTTCCAGTAGTAAGCTTCTTTTGATTCATGAGTGAATGCACGTTTGTGGCGTGCATTTTCGCTTTAAGGTGGATGTTGAGGTGTCCCTGCGTCGCCCTTATCACATTGATTTGAAAACGGGAATGTATCGCGGGCGTTCCGTTTTAGTGGTTAAAACTTTAGCGTTTTATCTCTTTTCCAGTAGTAGACTTCTTTGATTCATGAGTGAATGCACGTTTGTGGCGTGCATTTTCGCTTTAAGATGGATGTTGAGGTGTCCCTGCGTCGCCCTTATCACATTGATTTGAAAACGGGAATGTATCGCGGGCGTTCCGTTTTAGTGGTTAAAACTTTAGCGTTTTATCTCTTTTCCAGTAGTAAGCTTCTTTTGATTCATGAGTGAATGCATTGGGTGAGATGCGTTTTTCGCTTTTTCTTGAGAACATGTGTAAGGCTTGGCCATAGAAAAATGATTCTATTGTGGGAGATGATTTTTTTGTTTTTTTGAGAGGCTATAAAGGATTGCTTGTGTCAGTGTCTTTTATGATGATTTCGTTAAGAGCTGGGGTATTGATATAAGTTAGGTCAGTAATGGAATCATTTTGTATCGCATTTAATTTTTACTCACTCTAGAGGGAATCCTATTAGATCGTAAAATATCGTCGTTTAAGGTGGTTGGCCCATGTAAGCCTTTAAGCATACTGGTGTTTTTATGAGAATATTTAAGGCAATGGTTTGTCTATAGGCTTATATTGTGACATGTGATTCTCCATAAAAAATAGAGATCGACATCACATTGATTTATAAGGTTCATTTGTTGTTTTGTGCCTTGAATGAAAGGTCTATCGTAGGATTTTCTCATTTCAAATTTCTTTCATGTTGAATCAATGGCAATCACTTGCTTTTCTGTCACAAGTGGGGATGGCATGTGGGTAAAAACTCTATAAGAAAGAACAAAATGTCTATAATGAATATTTTCAAATGTAAGAATTGTTGTAACATTGGGGGTTAAGTGTATGCTGATGCTAGCGTGCTTTCTTATGAGCAGAAAAGAGAAAACCGTTACAAGACAGAAGGTGTACACATTCAATAATCTTTAGTGCTTTTGATGATAAAGGTACATGAGACTTTTCTATGAATATCACGCTGTCTTTTCATATTTTTGAGCTAAGAATTGTCCATATATTTTTTCTTATTTTTGTGAATATAAGGGATTTGTTACGAACAGCTTGTAAAAATAAGTAAACTTAAAACTAGGTGTTTTATGTATGGAGGTTGAGCAAAGTATTTTATCAAAGTTGGTATGACTCTCCGGTTCATAGCTGGTTTATGAATGGTTTTATGGTGTTGCTTACCTAAGTTTGTGATTTTTTTGTTATCTGTTCATCAATATCTAATCTTTAGCGGTCTGTTTAAAACAGAGGTTAAGATTTTTAAGAGCTCTATGAATTGTTTTAGATTTTGTGTGTCCGATTGGAGTAAGAATATTGCGTATATCTCCTCTGAAATAAGAATATAACCTCATTTTGGAAAAATATGAAGTTGCAAGGGGGAAATGCCAACGTTCATTTTTATTGTTATTTTTTAAGTTAGCTTTACAGCTTTCAAAAGTATTTGGAATGTCTTTTACAGAATGGATATGATAGTTTAGTTCATGTTTTTGTTTTTCTCGTTCTTTAATAGGAGAATGCTTCTCATGCAAAATAGAGCGCCCAAGACAAAATATGCTTATGTTGTACTGTCACGCGTTTTTAAAAAGGAATATTTTTCAATATTTGTTGCATCCATTTTATGACGGCATTTTTGAATGTTATAATGGTTTTGTAGAAGGGTAAATGGTAAAGTTTCGGTGCAGTGTATAAACGGCACTGTGATCTTTACGCTTAATAAAAAAACAAGCCCGCATCCTTATACATCTTGCCAGATTCCAATGTTGGTATATCCTTTGGTGCTTGGACAGTTCTACTAGCTCTTTTTGTACAGTTTTTACTCACAGATCAGCTCCGCTTGTGACCGAAAAGCAAGTGATTTTGATTGATTCAACATGAGAGAAATTTGAAATGAGAAATCTTACGATACTCAAGATTCTAATTTAATATGAATAATGCTAGATTATGATGATTAATCAATTTGTTATCTATGAAGCAAGCAAATAGGGAGAAGGAATTTGTCGAAAAGTTAGATTATTTATAGATTGGCGCTGGTTAAGAAACTTCGTCCTTAGGGGCAGAGAGGATGTTAAAAAAATAAAACCAGCGAAAAGCTGGTTTTATCAAAGTATCTCATTATGATGAAAGAGTGTATTATGCAGCGTAGACAGCCTTGCTGTTTTCATCTGTTTCTTCTCTCTCAGTTTCAAATTCGCGTTTCGGTTTGTTGGAGAGATGCATCTCTATGAGATTGATAGCTTCTGTTTCAGAAAGACTATTAATAACCGCAATTTCGCGGGCCATTCTTTCAAGAGCAGCTGTATAAAGTTGGCGCTCAGAGTAAGATTGTTCAGGCTGTAGATTAGAGCGGAAAAGATCGCGGACCACTTCGGCGATACAAATAAGATCTCCTGAGTTGATTTTAGCATCATATTCTTGTGCACGACGTGACCACATGGTTCGTTTAACGCGTGCTTTTCCACGTAAAACTTTTAAGGCGCGTTCGACAGAATCACTAGCAGACAATTTACGCATTCCAACGGAAAGGGCTTTTGCAATGGGGACTTTGACATCCATCTTATCTTTCGCGAAATGAATGACAAAAAGTTTTAATTTATGTCCTGCAACTTCTTGATCTTCAATCGCTATAATTTGTCCTACTCCATGCGTAGGATAGACGATATATTCAGAGGTTGCAAATTCTTTGGTCTTGGAGGACGTTCCATGTTGGGATGCCATATTTTAGTTTACTCCCTTATGATCAACAAATGTATCGGAAAACAGGTTATAAACCTGAGGGTTGAGTTTTCTTTAACCAAGTATATTGTACCAATTAAGTGAGCATAAAAGCCGAGTACTTTTAAATCCAAAAAAAATACATCGCTTTACTACAAAAAGCAAAGAAAAATACTTAGAAAGATGATCATGTTAAAATAACACTAACATCAAACTTCCAAAGAATCAATCATTTCGCTTAAGGATTTTTTTATTTTTACAAGAGAAGTCTTTCAGTTGTTAAAGGAGGAGGGTGTACACTGTATCATTACTCTTCGCCACTTCCTGGATTTTCTGAAAAATACTTTTCTAATTTATTTGGAACACCATCCATTTCTTTTGCTTGAGGAAGAGGATCTTTTTGGGTGGTTAGATTAGGCCATTTGTTTGCATAATGAAGATTAAGTTCTAACCACTTTTCTAATCCTGGTTCTGTATCAGGTAAAATCGCTTCTGCTGGGCATTCTGGCACACAAACACCACAATCGATGCATTCATCGGGGTGAATAACAAGCATGTTTTCCCCTTCATAAAAACAATCAACAGGGCAGACTTCAACGCAATCCGTATATTTGCAGTGAATGCAGTTGTCGGTTACTACGTGGGTCAAGATCAAACTCCATTGGTTACTTTAATTCTCTTTAGAGGAAAGTGTGTGCGTGTTTTTGTGATTGGTGAGTTGATCGCGTAGTATAGCTAGTTTTGCAAAAGGTGAATCAGGATTAAGGCGCTTTTCTTTTTGAAAAGGCTTATGATTTGCATGTTTGCCTTCGGATTTGTGGAACTTATGAGAGCGTTTTGTTTGTGATAGTGCTTCTTGAGGGGAATTTTCATTTGTGTGTTCCCCTTTTTTTATAGCGCTCTTCGATTTATTTTGCCACTTATTTCCTAATTTATCACGTTTTTTTTGTGCGTGGTGGTGAAATTGATGCCTATAATGCCATAGTAAAATAACTTTATCTTCTTCTGTAGGGAGAGGGGATTTGGCAAAATTCCCAACAGGTTCAGCTGCTGGTAAACGATTGGTTTTATGGGGATGTTTTTCAATACCAGAGAATAAAGTGTTTGGGTATGAGGTGTTTTTTTCTTCTCGTGTTATTTCTGAATGGCTCATTGTTTTCCATTGACTGCCAACGCATTCTGCTGCAGGAACATCTTGCATTGTCCCATTGACAGGGGAAGAGGTTTGGTGTGCAAGGAGATTTTGTTCAAAAACAGTATTGCTTATGCTGTACGATTGATAACCAAGTCCTTTGAGGATTTCTTCCATATCGTTTCCATTGGCTCCAAGAATGGACATCATGGCTGGTGTAACAAAAAAACTTTTGCCATCATAGGCGCCATCTGGTTTGGGATCACTTCCTTGTTTCCAATGAAGTGCGGGGCGGATGAGATTGGCGAGACGTTCTAAAATATCAATCCGTACAGCACGTTGTCCTAAGATTCGGTAGCCGGCTAATTGATAAAATTGGCGGTTATAGGTAGGGTCAACAATCAAAGAGGTTCGACCAGCAGATAATGCTGACAAAATTTCACCCAAACCAGTTTGATCTTGTCCCGCGTTTTGAAGATTCCACAGGAGAGTAATGGCTTGAACCGGAGCAGGTTTAAGCATTCCGGCAACATAGATGTGAAAAGCGCCAAAACGCACACCTAGACGCCGAAGCACGGCACGTGATTCTTGCGCAAGTTCTTTGACAATGTCTAAGACTTCGCGGCGTGGTAAAATCCCTAAAGAGTTAAAAAGTTGTAAAGCAAGATTATTTGTTGAATCCGTTAAATTATCAGCATTACGCAAATCAAATAGAGGTTTTAAAGTCGTTTCAAAATGAAAGGTGACAAAGCGTTCTAATCGTTTCACAACGTTATCGCGAGATTCTCCTGTGAGTTGTTCATCTGCTAAAACAATCAGTTTTGGTTTGAAAAAATCTTCTGTTGCCACAAGTTGTCCTACGGGTTGACCAATCCAGCGCACAATTCCATCAGAACTGAGGGTGAAATCTCCATTTGCACAAGCACAGAGGCGTGTTGCGCGTTTGGAAAAAGCAAGAATCAAATTTTCATTCTCTGTTGAAATTTGCTTCTCAGTTATTTGATCGGTACTGTTTTTGTTGGCATAAAAACGAAAACCTTCAAATTTACCCCTTCTGTGTTTTTCAATGAGAATATCATCTTGAAGAATCTCATTCTGTTGAACAATCTTGCTATCCATGATCAGTTTCTTTCTCAGTGCGAAATTGGTCAAAAGCTTTTTGCGACAATTTCATAATGGTTCTCTTTCTTTAACACGTTTGTTGCGTTTGCTTCAATCACTCTTGTCGTTTTTTGATGTTTCTTTTTGCATCTTTAAAACTTGGATGATTCTTTTTTATTCACGTTTCATTCAGTTTGGGTGCTTTATATTTGAAAATTACACTTATTAGTTGTATTGTAAAGCTGAAAGCATAAGTAAATTCTTCAATTTAAAAGGAAACGGAACCGGTTATCAAAAAACAGCATTTGTTTTGCATGATCATTTTATTTTTTTGCTGTTTTGTTATGAAAAGTGCAGAGAAAGTTTTTTCAAACATTTCATAGACTAAAAGGCATATTGTAAAGGTATTTTGCAGGTGAAATTGTGTCTTATGACAAGAAGTTTTACCATGACAGTAAAAAAAACAATTGCGATTATAAAAATACACGTTAAAGTAGCGGGTGCAAAAGTTAACAACTTTTGCGTTATTTTAAGCAAAGAACAATGCAAAGAACAATGATGTCGTTGCCAAATCAATTTTGATAATTTTAATCGCAAGGGGTTATTATGGGTAATCTTTCAAATGCTGTTTATAAAAGCAGCAAACATTATAGCGATGCAGACAAAAGCTTAGGACGCAATATGATGCGTTCTGCTATGCAAGCACCTTATCTTGAACGACAAAAAGAGCATGATTTGGCTCTGCGGTGGAAAGACAAACGTGATGATGATGCCATGCATCAAATTGCAGCGGCTCATATGCGTTTAGTGATTGCTATTGCTAACCGCTTTAAACGTTTCAAAATGCCATTGGGGGATTTGGTACAAGAAGGGTATGTGGGACTATTGGAAGCAGCTGCACGTTTTGAACCTGATCGGGAAGTGCGTTTTTCAACGTATGCAACGTGGTGGATACGCGCTTCTATTCAAGATTATATTTTGCGAAATTGGTCAATCGTTCGAGGGGGAACTAGTTCTTCGCAAAAAGCACTTTTCTTTAATCTTCGGCGTTTGCGTGCAAAACTGATACAAGATGATAGTGCTTTGTCAAAACAGGATATTTTTCGCACAATCGCTGAAAAGCTTGGCGTTTCCGTGCGCGATGTTGAAACGATGGATTTTCGTTTTTCCAGTTCTGATAATTCCTTGAGTGTTTCTGTTTCTGAGAACAGTGATAATCCCATTGCTAAGATGGATGTTTTGGTGGATGATAGTCCTCTTCCTGATGCTTTAATTGAGCAAGTAATTGATGGTCAACGGCGTACACAATGGCTTTACGATGCATTGCAAATTCTCAATGAACGGGAGTTGGAAATCATTCGCTTTCGTCGCTTAAATGAAGAGGGTGCGACTCTCGAAGTTTTGGGTGAAAAGTTAGGAATCTCGAAAGAGCGCGTGCGTCAAATTGAAGCTCGGGCTTTGCAGAAATTGCGTTCTGCTCTCCTTACGGTTCATTCAGAAGATGCTTACGATATGTAAGCAGCGAAAGGCGTTGTGGGAGGAAGAGAGAGAACGTATAAGTAGGGGGTTATATGAGGGTATGATGAAGTTGGATTTAGGGGATTGCCAGATTTGTCTAGGGATATGCCTCCTTGGGGATGCGTTTGGTGCTATTGATGAACAGGGGAAGATTGGGGGTGATATTAGTTCGAGGAAGTATGTATCAAACGGAGTCGTATGAAGGTATGATGAAATTGGTTTTTAAAATGCCCCTCTTCATTTGCGAATATGCTTTAAGGGAGAGGGCGTCATACAGATAGAAAAGAATCAAAACTGTAGCAGATGAGAAAAAAGGCTTATTCTGTAATGATTTTCACTTTTGTACCTGCGGGTAAAGTTTGTGTTGGTGAGAGGGCGTTGAGGATGCGAAAGAGTTTTTCTTTATCTGGTGTGTGTTGCATTTTATTGGCTAGGTTTGCAACGTTTTCTCCTTGTTTAACGCGGACAACACGGATTTTTAAGGGCTTCAGTTTTTTTAATTGTGAAGATGAAAGAGAATGAAAGCTTTGTAGCGTTTTTTGGGCAACCTCTACAAAATTTTGAGAATTATGTGGGGCGGCTGTCAGAAAACGAAAGATGTGGTTGTTGAATGGAATGACAACTACATCAAATTGCCATTGCTCATTGGTAGCATGGGCTCGTGCTCCAAGTAAACTTTGGCTTTGGAATCCTTGACGCGTAAATTCTTGATGGGGGGGGGCCTGAATTGTGATGGGGCGGATAGATGATTGGTCTAGCCCGATAATCCAGCCGCTTTTCAAATAATCACTCGCAGATATTCCAGCAGGATGCGGAATAGCATCAAAACGAATCGCAATTTTATCTGGTCCACTGGCCCAAACAGTGTGTGCTGAATGTTCTATTGTAAAATTGTTTGGAACAGAGAAAGCTATGCCCAACTGTGGGTGAATAAATTGGTTGCCTCGTACAAAACCTGTATAAAATCCTCCTCCAAAAATCATGCCATCAATGCTTTTGAGAAAAGAATTGCGATCGGTTGTTTTACTATTCCCTTTACTTATTTTACGCGCTTTTTCTATCGCAAGCCGAATGCGTTGAGGGGTGGTTGGGTGAGAGGCTAGAAAATCTAGAGAGGCATTTTGGGTGCCGGAGATATTACGCAAAGCACTATAGGCTTCCATTGTTTGAAGAAAGCGTGGTGAAGCAAATGGATCATATCCTGCTTGTTGGAGCATTTCAAGTGCAAGGGAATCAGCTTCTAGCTCTTGATTGCGGGAAAATTGTGCGAGTTGTTGCTTGTTTTGCGTAGGGTTATGAAGTTTTTTGCCAATAGAAGAAAGAAGATGTGAAGATATGTGATTTGCCATCTTTAATTGGGCTTCTTTTTGCAGGCGTAAAATGCCATGATTGGCTCTAATATGTGCTATCTCATGGGCTAAAATGGCTGCAACTTCTGAAGAATCATTGGCTAATGCCAGCATACCACGAGTGATGTAGATCGCGCCATTGGGGAGCGCAAATGCGTTAATACTTTCTGAGTTTAAAATGGTTACAGAATAGCTTTGATGAGAACTATGGGATGCAACTGTCAGTTTACGGACAATCTTTGCTAAAAGGTGTTCAAGTTTTACATCATAATAAGCGCCGCCATACATTTGCAAAATACGTGGGTGTTGCAGAGCGCTTAATGTGACATAGATATTGTGATTGTTGGTACGTTTGATCGTTTTAGAAGAAGTGGAAGAAAGCCTATCATTTTGAGAGAGGGGCGTATGACAAGCCGAAAGGAGAAACGTTAAACTTATGAAAGTTGCTTTATACAGGCGTGAGCGAAAAAGAAACTTGCGTTGAAAAATGGAGTGCGTTGGATCATGGTGCACATTGTTTCTGCGGAGTAATTTGGCAAATTGCATTTGTATCTTTGTATCGTATGTTTCTTCAAGAGAGTCATCAGGGATAAGGATTCGTTTGGCTATATCACGCTTTTTGTTTATAAAAAATGACTCTCACTGATAAAAGGGTGCGCTATAAAGGAAATTTTGTGAAAGGCAAAGTATGGCATGACAACATTTACGATATTGTTAAATGGAGATGTTTGTATCACTGATCGCTTGCTTAATCAAATTCAAAACAGTCGGGTGATTGCTGCTGATGGTGGTATGCGTCATGCGGCAGCGCTTAATGTGTTGCCTGAGTTGTGGTTAGGCGATTTTGATTCATCGGATGAGAATTTAATACGCGAATATAGTCATGTTCCGCGTGAGATTTTTCCCTCTGATAAAGATATGACAGATAGTGCTCTAGCTTGCGAAAGAGCGCTGCAAAATGGTGCTAAAAAGCTTATTTTGTGCGGTGCTTTGGGAGGTGAAAGAAGTGATCATAGCCTTTCTCATATGACGCAAGCATTGGTGATGGCTGAAAGAGGCATTTCAGTGTTGTTGACAAGCGGTTTGGAAGAAGGCTGGCCGGTTTTGCCAAGACCTTGTTCGTATGATTTGCCTAAGGGATGTTTGTTTAGTATTATCGGTTTTTCTGATTTAAAAGGCTTAACTCTTGCAGGGGTAAAATGGCCAATTTGTGACAAAAATGTGTCATTTGGCTCTTCTTTAACACTTTCTAACCGTATTTGTGGAACCTTTTCTTGCCATTTAGGTTCTGGAAAAGCTATATTGTTAGCGTCTGTGCCTATTCCATAAAGCTCTTCCAATATATTTTGAATAAGGCAGGGGGGGGCCTAGTGATTAAGTGCCGACATAAACGATATATTATGTATTGATCTTGAGAAGGAAAGGTTTTGATATGTTAAAATCAATTTTTAAAGTGGCTGTTGTTTCAGCCATTGGTTTCAGTTCAGTCGCTTGTACCACAAACGATGAACGCGTTGCACGTTATGGCGTAGGAGGAGCAGCAATTGGTGCTTTGGCTGGAACTGCTATTGCTGGAAGTACTCCTGGAGCAGCACTTACCGGTGCAGCATTTGGTGCTTTGGCTGGAACAGTAACAGGTGCGGCTGCAAATCAAAGAAAACAACAAAGACAGGCATCACAATTGTGCACGTATCGTGGTCGTAGAGGGCATGTTTACCAAGCACCTTGTGCACAAAGAGTCCCTGTACGGCAATTGTGTGCTTACCGTGATGCAAGAGGGGTAATGTATAAAGCCCCTTGTCCGCACCGCGTTCGTTAATGGCGCCGCCGCTCCTGCGGCTTGACCGCATTTTCTTAAATTTTGGAAAAACGCCTTTGCTCAATCAAGCTTGTTTATCGGTTGAGCAGGGGGCGCGTATCGCGCTGGTTGGCCGTAATGGTTGTGGAAAATCAACCCTATTAAAAATTGCCGCAGGAATATTAGAGCCTCATGGTGGCGAAATTTTTCGCCACCCGCGAGTGACGCTCCGTTATGTCTCAC
This sequence comes from Bartonella sp. MR30HLJHH, assembly GCF_042194195.1. Taxonomy (NCBI): domain Bacteria; kingdom Pseudomonadati; phylum Pseudomonadota; class Alphaproteobacteria; order Hyphomicrobiales; family Bartonellaceae; genus Bartonella; species Bartonella sp. MR30HLJHH. The sequence goes on from NZ_JBHIMO010000002.1 coordinate 72,404, forward strand.
AAAATCCGGATTGTTCAGGATTTGAAGATATTAACGCTTATATGGAAGCGGGGCTGGACGATACATCTGATGTTCAGTGGATCAATACGCTTCGCACAAATTTAGGGTTTTCGGGGGCGGAAAAATTGGAAACGCTTTCGGGAGGCGAAAAGCGGCGTGTTTCATTGTTACAGGCCATTGCTGCAAAACCCGATATTTTATTCTTGGATGAACCAACCAATCATCTTGATTTACCAACCATTGAATGGCTGGAAGCTGTTTTATCGTCTTTGCGTTCAGCGATTGTGGTGATTTCCCATGATCGGCGATTTTTAGAAAATGTTACGCGGTCAACGGTATGGCTTGATCGTGGCACAACCAAAAGACTGGAAAAGCGTTTTTCAGAATTTGAAAGTTGGCGTGATAAGGCGTTGCAAGAAGAAGCCATTGAGCAGCATAAATTGGGGCGCCAAATTGCCCGTGAAGAACAATGGTTGCGTTATGGCGTGAGTGCACGGCGTAAGCGTAACGTACGGCGTTTAGGCGAATTAAAAAACTTAAGACAGCGTCATCAAACCTATAAAGGGCAGCCTGGAAATGCACTTTTGACAGCAGCGAAAAGTCATGAGTCTGGGCAATTGGTGCTTGAAGCAAAGAAAATTTCAAAATCCTATGGTGATCGCATTATCGTGAAAGATTTTTCTTTGCGTATTCAGCGTGGTGATCGAATCGGGTTGGTAGGACCCAATGGTATCGGAAAGACAACGCTCCTTTCTGCATTAATTGGGCAAGAAGCCGTGGATAGTGGAACGGTGAGGCATGGCTATAACCTTTCTATGGCATTGCTTGATCAGCAACGTATTTTAAATGAAGAAGAAACTTTAGCGCATTATTTAACGGGAGGAAGAGGTGATACTCTTGTGATCAATGGGCTGGAGCGGCATGTAGTTTCTTATATGAAAGACTTTTTATTTTTGCCTGAACAAGCACGCACTCCCCTTAAAGAATTTTCGGGGGGAGAAAGAGCACGCCTCATGCTTGCACGACTTCTTTCACGTCCTGCAAACTTTTTGATACTTGATGAACCGACCAATGATTTGGATATGGAAACTTTGGATTTGTTGCAAGAATTTATTGCTGATTTTGCGGGAACAGTATTGTTGGTCAGCCATGACAGAGACTTTTTAGATCGTACTGTAACGCATATGTTGGCACCTCAAGGTGATGGTCATTGGGTTTTGTATGCGGGCGGCTATAGTGATATGATGGCGCAAAACCAGCATGCTCTGAGTTTACAACGAAAAAAAACAGAATTATCGCAGCGTAAAGCACCTTCAAAATCTCATGTGGGAGAGCTTTCAAAGCAGGACTCATCAACAGATCATAGCTTGATAGTGCGGGAGAAAAAACCACGAGGTAAATTGTCTTATAAGCAGGTTTATGCATTGGAAAGATTGCCTGAAGAAATTGCTGTTTTGCAAAATGAAATCAAAAAAATTGAACAAGAGCTTTCTGATCCAGCCCTTTATCGCAGTGATAAAGAGCGTTTTGAGCGTTTATCAACAGCGTTGGAAAAAAAGAAAAATACTTGCACACAAAAAGAAGAAGAATGGTTAGAACTTGAAATTTTACGCGAAGAAATGGAAGCGTGTTCACGGTAATATCTAAAAAATTTTAAAAGATTTGTATTGCATCATCGCTTTTCTTGGATTTGTTACAAGAGTTTGTGGCTGATTTAGCGGGAACAGTGTTGTTGATGAGTTATGGCAGAAACTTTTTAGATCGCACTGTAACATGTAGCTTTTCAAGGCGATGGTCATTGGGTTTTGTATGCGGGTGCAGTGATATGATAGCGCAAAACAAGTATGCTCTGAGCTTACAAGGCAAAGAAACAAAACTATCTTTGCCGTGAGTTTTTTCAAAATTGCGTATAGGGAAGCACGCCAGTTCCATTGCATACTTTTCCAGTCCCCAATGTTGCTACAGCTCCCTTGGAACTTGAGAGCATTCATAAGAAACATTCCCTTATCTTTACCTTATATCCTAAATGCACCAACCCCGCTTCTGACGGAAAAGCAAATGATCTTCATTGATTCTAACGTGAGAAGTGTTGTGATGGGGAGAGCTTACTGTATTCGACGTTATGATTTAAGTTTAAAAATGATGATTTGTTAGGATAAACCAACGTGTTATTGTAACATTTCGAGGAGGAGAAAATGATGGCAATTAAAACAAAGCGAACAATTTCCACATTGATTGGTTTAGAAGATGCAGCTGAACTGTCTTCTTATTACCTTCGTAATGCGAATCATCTGCGTCCTTTTGAACCTGTTAGATCTGATGGTTACCACAGCCTAACAGCTTGGGAAATACGAGCTAATGCATTTGCTTGTGAAAGTGCACAAGGACAAGCATACCGATATGCCTACGATTAAAAAATGAAAACACAGTCATTGGTGTTGTGAATTTTACAAATGTGGTTCGTGGTGTTTTTCAAGCTTGTCATCTTGGTTTTTCTCTTGATGAAAAACAACAAGGCAAAGGTCTCATGTTTGAGAGTTTATCGGCTCTAATACGGCATATCTTTCATGTTTATCATCTGCATAGAGTGATGGAAAATTATAGACCTGAGAACATAAAAAGTGAACGTTTATTAAAGCGCCTTCATTTTGAAAAAGAAGGCTATGCCAAAGACTATTTGATGATTTCTGGAAAATGGAGAGACCACATTCTAACCTCTCGAATCAATGATCTGTATGAGCCCGTTAATAGATTCGAATAAAGTTTTGTTAAAAGTTCTATCAAGGGGCTTTTTATCAAATGTGTAAATATGCCGAATTTCTGCCTATCCTAAAAGACGAAGATCCTTAACCACCTCTTCTTTTGTAAACAGTTCAGACTCTCATTTAGCGGATTTCAACCGCTAACCACTTTATATGTTTCTTTTCGTAGATAATGAATTGATTTATCATCATCATTCATTTTTTCAATTTGAAGGAAGAGAGTCCTCAATATCGTAAGACTTTCTCATTTCAAATCTATAGATGTTTAATCATAAAAATCACCTCTCTTGCACATCACAAACTGGATTGGCGTACAAGTGAGGGTTTGTGTGGATAAAAATGATTGGAGGACAAGGATAAAAATGCTCTGTATAAATCCTTTTAATGTGAGGGCTGTTGCAATATTGTGTATTCTGTGACCGATAGTCTCGTTACAAGTTACACAAACTGCTTATTGTTGGGTGAAATTTTTATACATTCATTTTTTTTTGCATTTTGCGTTTTCTTTTCTTAAGAAAATTTCCAATGGTATCAATGATTTTAATTCATACCAAGCGCATTTTTATAAAGCTCAATGATTGCTTCTTCTTCCATTCGTTCGTGCTCTTCTTTTTTACGCAACCGTATAATGCTTCGAACAGCTTTACTATCAAAACCAGAGCCTTTAAGTTCAGTGTAAACGTCTTTAATATCATCAGAAATGGTTTTTTTCTCTTCTTCTAGTCGTTCAATACGTTCGATAAAAGAGCGTAATTGGTTTACGGATATAGCGTGTGTTTGATCGGTTACTGTATCGTTCATTGTATTTTTCTCCAAGTTATATATTTTAAGTTGTTTTTCGACGACGAATTTATGTTGAAAAAGCTTGAAAAACAAAAAGTAAATCAAGCTACACTGTTTTTTTATAAATTGACTTTAAATATTTTGTAAAATTTTTAAGATATATGCATTGATAAAAGGGCTATAAAAAGAAAAATATAAAAATATACGTTTTAGACTTGAAAAGCTTTTGAAAAAGAAGTGTGTAATTTGTTTTGAGAATTTGACATTATAGAGGAAGTTTTGTGATTTTTAAAAAACGATATTGGGTGTTTCAGAAAGGATTAAAGGTTTTTCTCTTGAGCATTTTGCTCTTGTTTCCCCTTGTTGTTTTTGCAAAAGCTGACTTTAGGGTTTGTAATACAACCCAACAGTCTGTAGGGGTTGCTCTTGGATATCGTACATTTTCAGGGTGGGTGAGCGAAGGCTGGTGGACGGTACCCGTGACGGAGTGTAAAACCTTAATTGAGGGGCCTCTTGCTTCACGGTTTTATTATTTTTATGCGGAAGGGGCACAAAAAAAAGGGAACTGGGCAGGCTCTGTAACCATGTGTGTGCAAGATAGCCAATTTACCATTCAAGGGGTTCATGATTGTTTCCCTCGAGGATATCAAAAGGCTGAATTTAAAGAAATCGATACCGGAAATCAAACCAGTTGGATGGTACAGTTGACGGATGAGTCTTTGTTAAACAATTCTGTTGTCCCTTCTCTTTCAGGAAATGCTCCGCCGTGAAACGTGCACGTAAAGTGAAAATTATAGCGACTCTTGGTCCTTCTTCTTTTTCCAGTGAAATGATTGAGAAGCTTTTTAGGGCAGGAGCAGACGTTTTTCGTCTTAATATGAGCCATACTGACCGTGATATGATGGTTGATTTGGTCAAGTCTATACGAGAAGTTGAAAAAACAGTTCGGCGACCCATTGGTATTTTAGTCGATCTTCAAGGGCCAAAACTGCGTGTGGGTCGTTTTACTAAGGGTCAAGAAGATTTGCGTGTTGGGCAAAGCTTTACGTTAGATAATCGCGATGTGTCAGGTGATGCACAGCGTGTTTTTTTCCCTCATGAGGATGTATTTTCGGCTGTTAAACCAGGGGATCGGTTGTTGATTGATGACGGAAAACTGGAACTGCGTGCGCAAGTTTGTGATGGTCATTCTGTACAGTGTCGCGTGGTTGCTGGAACCCGTATTTCTGATCGAAAGGGTGTCAGTTTTCCCGATACAATTTTGCCTTTTGATTCGATGACGTCAAAAGATAAAGAGGATCTTCAGACTCTTTTACAGCAGCCTGTTGATTGGGTTGCTCTTTCTTTTATTCAACGTCCAGAAGATATTATAGCGGTACGTCGATTGACGAAAAGCAAGGTGTCTTTGATGGCTAAAATCGAAAAGCCTCAAGCCTTGGAGCATATAGAGAAGATTATTGATGTATCCGATGGTATTATGATTGCACGGGGTGATCTTGGAGTGGAAATGCCTTTGGAAAGGATCCCTGCACTTCAGATGGAGCTCATAAAAGCTTGTCGTTTAGCAGGAAAGCCTGTTGTGGTGGCAACACAAATGCTCGAATCAATGATTACATCTCCTGTTCCGACACGCGCGGAAGTGTCGGATGTTGCTACAGCAGTTTATGCAGGAACAGATGCGGTGATGTTGTCTGCTGAATCTGCTTCTGGTCGTTATCCTGAAGAAGCCGTGCTTATGATGGATCGAATCGCGCGGCAAATCGAACAGGATCACACTTATGCCGCTCAGGTTGGGGCACAACATCCAGCACCAGAATCAACAGGAACAGATGCGATTTCTCTTGCCGCGCGTCAGATTGCTGAAACACTTGAATTAGCAGCTATTGTTGCCTATACGGCTTCAGGAACAACGGGGGTGCGCGCCTCTCGTGAACGTCCCAATAGACCGATTATTGCTTTATCTCCCATTGTGGAAACAGCACGGCGTTTAGCTTTAGTTTGGGGGCTTCATTGTGTGGTTGCGCAAGATGCACGGAATTTAGAGGATATGGTTGATCGTGCAGCAGCCATTGCATTTCAGGAAGGTTTTTGCAAAGGGGGAGATCGCTTTCTTGTGACAGCTGGTGTTCCCCTTGGAACGCCTGGAGCGACAAATCTCTTGCGTATTGCTTCTGTCTCTCAAGATGGAACGAAAGGGATTTGAGCCGTTTACGCATGGTGTTTTTTCATGCGCCTTTGAACAGGCTTTAAACACAACACGTGTGCGCTTTTTGTGAATGCTTCCATAGACCTATTATTCTTTTATCTCCCATTGTAAAGATAGCAAGGTGTTGCTTTAAGTTGTCAGGTTTGGGGATGGGAGCAGATGCGGTGATGTTGTCTGTTGATTTTGTTTTAGTTCTGAGGAAGCTGCTTTTACGGTAGGGCATTTAATGGGAGCCCCCCCTTTTATTTCATTAAGGCATATTGGGGATTGCTTTATTGATGTTTATACGAGCAAGATGTTCATTGGTAATGAGAGTTCATTCTTTTGCTTTTTGAATGAGAGCCTTGAAACTTTTCTCATTTTAAACTTTTGCAAACAGAATTGAATAAAATTAGAATTATGTGCCTAAAAAGTCATGCTTGTACGTCACGACTGGGGGGCTTGTGGGTAAAAACTGTACAAGAAAGGTTGTCCTCTCTTATGAATCGTTTTAAGGGACAAGGGGGTTTTTGCAATATTGGGGGCTGGTTATAATGATGGTGCCGGTTTGCTCTTTCTTTTATTAAGCGTGGAGATTTTGAGGACTGGGGAGAGAGATATGGATTGTTTATTATAAGGATAAAGATGTCGGTAGAGGGTGTTTTCAAGATTTATTATTGTCGTTTATGATGTTTGAAGTTGTCTCAGATTAACATAATCTTCGGGTTTGGCTTTTTTCCTGCTCTAAAGGATGAAAATACTAAAGTTCACGCTGGTTTATAAATGATACGGTTCTTCTAGGTGGGTTTCATCTGATGGACATTCTAGGTGCAAAGACTCCATAGTGCTTATATTATCAAATGGCGGTGTTTTACGGTATAATAGATAAGGTTATTTTTTAAATATATCTTAAATCTGCTTGATATTATCTAGGGGTAAGGACTTTTGGTATGCATTCATAGGGAACATGAATATAGTTCTTTTTCTCGAAGGATGCTTTATTTGTTTATTTCTGTTGTCATTTATATGATTTTTTTACAATGATGTTGGTTTTTTATCTTGTTGTGCTGTTAAAAGACATCTCATTTGAAGGGTGGTGATATAAGGTTTCCTCTTTGATATAAGAAGTGTTTGTGCAGGGGTGAAATATTCAGGGCCGAGTTTTTCTTGTTGAGTTTTAAGTTTATCCCATAAGTGGTGAGTAGCTGGAATCCTCTCTATAAAAAACTGGACCATTTACAGACTGGTGTGGGTTTAAGAGTTTTTATCCTGTGAGGTGTAGCGGACAAGTAAAATCACTGGTTTGTTACGCGCTGATGTACTTTTAGAAATCTTCCTGTTCTTGAAAGTTTGTGCTGTTTTGATCATCTTTGAGCAATTGGTTGGTGAGATTTTCAATGCGTTGTGTGGTGTCACGCATAATTTTCCCCATGGTGCGGTCTCTTTCGTTGTGGAGTCGTAAAAGAGCATTGTAGTCTTCTTGTAGTTTTTTATTTTCTCGTTTTATTTCTTCCATTTCATCGATAATCATTATGCCAGCCATAACCGATAAACGATGGTCGCCAATTTCACCAAAATTGTTCTTTAAATGTGTGATATATTGATCCAATTGAGCAGCAAGCGCGATAAGACGACGTTCTTGTCCTTTATCACAAGCCATGCGATAAATTTTACCATCAATGGTAACGGAAACAGTTTCCATACATTCAAACCTTTATCTATCAATGACAACACGAATTGTTTCCATTGCTTTAATAAGACGTTTGGAAACTTCTTTGTTTACGGACTCTAAGCGTTCAATTTGGGCTTCAGCTTTGTCAAGCGCTTGGGCAAGATGGCTGCGGTCAGCATTCATTCGTTGAATTTCTTCTTCCCATTCGTTATTTTTATCAATAACGGCATTGCGGTTTATTATGGTGATCTCTAAAGTTCTAAGTGCTTTTTCTAGGTGCTCTAGAGCATCTTGTAGAACCGTCGTTTCTTGGTTCATTGCTTTTATCCTTTGGGTAATTGTATCCTTTATCAATGTGTTATGCAAAAACGAATCACTTTCAATCTTGTATTGTGTGCGTTTTATTTTTAAGTATGTAGGATATTTTAGCAAGCAAAGCAGGGGATGGATATAAATTAAAAGCTGGATTTTTTGCGCGTATTGGCATAAATGACATGGATATACAGGACGCGTGAGGGGAATGTTATTAATGTTATTAAAGTGGTGGCAAAAAGTCTCACGCTAATGGTTAAAATAGTATTTCTTGAGAGTTTTAAGAGAATACGGAAAAAGCAACAGAATAACGTATTTAACGAAATGGTCAATTATTCATGACAAATACCCACCAACAGAATCAGATGGCCAATGCTATCCGTTTTCTTGCTATTGATGCGATTGAAAAAGCAAATTCTGGTCATCCGGGCTTGCCAATGGGGGCAGCCGATATTGCTACGGTTCTTTATACACAGTTCCTTGCTCATGATCCTAAAAATCCTTGCTGGCCTAACCGTGATCGTTTTGTGTTATCGGCGGGGCATGGGTCTATGTTGCTTTATGCTCTCTTGTATCTTTCTGGTTATGAGGATCTCTCTCTTGAGGATCTCAAAAATTTTCGCCAATTAGGGGCAAAGCTTGCTGGGCATCCAGAATATGGGCATGTGGCGGGAATCGAAACAACCACTGGACCACTTGGACAAGGGTTGGCAAATGCCGTGGGAATGGCTCTTGGGGAGCGTTTGCAAAATGCCCGTTTTGGTGATCTCATCAATCATTACACTTACGCGTTGGTGGGCGATGGATGCCTTATGGAAGGGATATCTCAAGAAGCGATTTCCCTTGCTGGTCATTTGAAACTCAATAAGCTTATTGTGTTGTGGGACGATAATAATATTTCCATTGATGGAGAGATTTCACTTGCTGATAGTACTGATCAGATTGCGCGTTTTAAAGCTTCTGGTTGGGAGACACATAAAGTCAATGGGCATGATCAAGCAGCAATTGCACGGGCTATTGAGGCGGCACAAAATTCCGATAAACCAACTTTGATTGCTTGTAAAACAACAATTGGTTTTGGAGCGCCAAATAAAGCGGGTACTAATAAAGTTCATGGAGCCCCTTTGGGCGCACGAGAAATCACTGAAACCCGTATCGCTTTAGGGTGGGAGGCTGAGCCTTTTGTTATTCCAGCCGATATTCTTGATAATTGGCGCTTGGCTAGTCTCAATGCTGCTAAAAAACGCCAAAAGTGGGAAGCAAAATTTGCTGATCTTCCTGTCTCAGAGCGTGTGGAGTTTGAAAGATTGATGCGAGGCGATCTCGTGGGCGGATTTGATGGCGCTATTGATACTTATAAACAGAAACTGGTTGAAGAGCGCCCCGTTGTTGCTACGCGTAAAGCTTCGGAAATGGCTCTTGAAGTGATTAATGAAGTCGTTGTTGAGACCATTGGTGGTTCGGCTGATTTAACCGGATCTAATAATACAAAAAGCAGCCAGATGAAAAGTATCTCTGCTGAAGATTTTTCAGGGCGCTATCTGCATTATGGAATTCGCGAACATGCAATGGGAGCTATGATGAATGGTCTTGCCCTTTATGGCGGCTTTATTCCTTATGGGGGAACCTTTTTATGCTTTTCTGACTATATGCGTCCCGCAATGCGGCTCTCTTCTTTGATGGGATTGCGGGTGATTTATGTCATGACTCATGATTCCATTGGTCTTGGTGAGGATGGTCCGACCCATCAACCCGTGGAGCATTTAGCTTGCCTGCGCGCAATGCCTAATCATCTTGTGTTTCGCCCTGCTGATGCTATGGAGACAGTCGAGTGTTGGCAATTGGCTTTGAAAGCACGCAAAACGCCTTCTACCTTGGCTTTGAGTCGACAAAATTTACCGCTTTTGCGTCAAGAGTATGAAGAAGAAAATCTCTGTATGCTCGGTGCTTATGAATTCCTAACAGCTAGCGATGATGCACAAGTGACGCTGTTTGCTTCTGGTTCAGAATTGCAAATTGCGGTAGAGGCACATGCGGTGTTAGAAGAAAAAGGCATCCCAACGCGAGTGGTTTCTGTGCCTTGTTTTGAACTCTTTTCTCAACAATCTCTCTCCTATCAGCGTGCTCTCATTGGAGATGCGCCGATTAAAATTGCCATTGAAGCTGCTGTCGCCCAAGGATGGGACCGTTTTATTGGCTGCGATGGTGTGTTTATTGGTATGGAGGGCTTTGGGGCAAGTGGAACAATTGATGCCCTTTATGCGCATTTCGGTATTACTTGTGAGAATGTGGTCGCCACCGTTGAAAAAGAACTTGGAAAGATCAAAGAGGAAAAGACAAAATGACAGCTTGTGTTGTCATGAATGGGGTGGTTTTAGGGCATCATATTCTGTGCAGTGTTCTGGATGATCTTGTGCATTATTGTGGATAAGTGAGTGAGTGATCAAGATATTGACATTGTGGGAATTAATGATTTGGGATTGGTGAAATACCCATTTATTGTATTTTAAATGTTGTGCTTAAAAAATTGATGAGGAAACATGTGAAATGACAGTTCGTGTTGCAATTAATGGGTTTGGTCGTATTGGTCGCAATATTTTACGTGCGCTTGTGGAAAGTGAACGGAAAGATATTGAAGTGGTCGCAATTAATGATTTGGGATCGGTGGAAACAAATGCCCATTTGTTGCGCTATGATTCAGTTCATGGGCGTTTCCCTGGGACCGTTAAGGTGGTAGGGGATGCCATTGATGTGGGGAGTGGTTTAATAAAGGTATGCGCAGAGCGTGATCCTGCTCAATTGCCTTGGAAAGATTTGGATATTGATATTGCTTTAGAATGTACAGGCATTTTTACTGCGCGTGATAAAGCAAGTGCTCATTTGGACGCGGGGGCAAAGCGTGTTCTTGTTTCTGCGCCTTCTGAAGGAGCAGATCTTACGGTCGTTTATGGGGTTAATCATCAATCTTTAAGCAGCGAGCATCGCGTTGTTTCAAATGCTTCTTGTACAACCAATTGTTTGGCACCTGTTGCACAAGTCTTGCACAACACGGTGGGCATTGAAAAGGGCTTTATGACAACAATTCATTCTTATACGGGTGATCAACCTGTGTTGGATACAATGCATCGTGACCTTTATCGTGCACGTGCGGCAGCTCTTTCTATGATTCCTACCTCAACAGGAGCGGCAAAAGCTGTGGGATTGGTCTTGCCAGAATTAAAGGGATTGCTTGATGGTGTGTCGATTCGTGTTCCGACCCCTAATGTTTCTGTGGTTGATTTGACATTTACCGCTAAGCGTTCCACAACAATCGAAGAAATTAATACAGCCATTGCTGCTGCTGCACAAGGTCCTTTGAAGGGCGTTTTGGACTATACAGAAGAAAAACTTGTGAGTTGTGATTTTAATCATAATCCTCATTCAGCTATTTTCCACAATGATCAAACAAAAGTGATTGATGGTAAGCTCTGTCGCGTTTTGGTTTGGTATGATAATGAATGGGGCTTTTCTAACCGTATGAGTGATACGGCTGTGGCTTTTGCTAAGACAATATAAGAGGACCTCAGGGTCCTCCTTTTTATAGGAAAAAATCTCATTTTTGTACAATTTTGAGAAAAACAGATAGAGGATATTGTTCTCATGCGCTGGAGAAAAGAGACTATTGAAAAATTGATGATGTGTTTTGTTTTAATGCTGGGTCAATACGTGCTTTTAAAAGCTGCATGAAAGAGTAAACTTTGAAAAAGTAAGATCTGAATGAGATATCCTTTGAAAAAACATTAGAAAATTAGGAGATGTAAATTCTTTTGCCTAGAAGTAAAAGGAAGCTTTAATAGAGATCAAGTTGAGCCAATGCATTTGTTTGCCACAATGGGATATGAAGATTAAGAACAATGGTGGGCTTTTGTACATTTGATGATGAAAGATTTGGCTTTTCAAGCAGAGGGTGAGAGATAGGCTGTCGTGGATCTCTTGTAAAAGCAAAGAGGGGGATAAATGGAAAGAAAAGTGGGCAGGGTTGTTGGATGCGTTTTTATTTGAAACAATGGAAAGTGAAGAGGAAGCAGTGATGGGGTTTCGTACACTTGATGATGTTGATGTCACTGGAAAACGTGTTCTTGTGCGGGTGGATTTTAATGTGCCAATGGCACAGGGCAAGGTCTGTGATACGACGCGCTTAGAGCGACATAAAGAGACACTCGTTGAGCTACAAAAGCGGGGTGCTAAACTTATTCTGCTTTCTCATTGTGGTCGCCCCAAAGGAAAGGTAGAGCCAGAGTTTTCACTCCGTCCTGTTGTGCAAGTGCTGGAAAAGATCATTAATCAGCCTGTTTCTTTTGCTCCTGACTGTATCGGTTCGGTGGTGCAGGTTGCGGTTGAGTCATTACAAAATGGGGGTATTTTACTGCTTGAAAATGTTCGTTTTTATGCTGGTGAAGAAAAGAATGATTGTTCTTTTGCGGAAGCTTTGGCTCATAATGGGGATCTCTATGTCAATGATGCTTTTTCAGTTTCTCATCGTGCTCATGCTTCGGTGGAGGGAATAACGCATTTGTTGCCTTCTTATGCAGGGCGTTCTTTGCAAGGTGAGATGCAGGCGTTAGAAAAGGGACTTGGCAATCCAACACATCCTGTGGTTGCCATTGTGGGAGGAGCGAAAGTTTCCAGCAAGCTTTTTGTGCTCAATCATTTGGTGGAAAAAGTTGATCATCTCGTGATTGGTGGGGGCATGGCTAACAGTTTTTTAGCAGCGCAAGGTGTGTCTGTTGGTAAGTCACTGTGTGAACATGCACTGATGGACACGATAAAAAAAATCATTAAAAAAGCGCAAGAGTGTCAATGTACGCTTCTGCTCCCTCAGGATGCTGTTGTTGGATTTCGCTTTGAAAAAGATGCACCGCATCGTCTTTATGACATTGAAGATATTCCACAAGATGGCATGATATTGGATATTGGGACACGCTCTATTGCGCATATCAATACTGTGATAGATAAAGCTGCTACTCTTGTGTGGAATGGACCCCTTGGTGTTTTTGAAATGTCTCCTTTTGATAAGGGGACCATTGCAGTTGCACGCCATGCAGCAGAACGTAGTTTGACGGGAAAGTTGGTTTCAATTGCGGGAGGGGGCGATACAGTTTTTGCTCTTAATCATGCTGGTGTTGCCAATGATTTTACTTATCTCTCGACTGCTGGAGGGGCTTTTTTAGAATGGATGGAAGGTAAGGTTCTGCCTGGCATTCTTGCCCTTATGCAGGCTTAGAGAGTTTATTGAAAGAGCAGCTTTAAAAAAGAGCTGTGTGTCTTTGTGTAGGCTGTGTTTAACGTGTTGCGCACTTTTGGAAGTTTTAAGACAAAATGAAATTTTAAGACAAAATAAAGAGGAATTTTTTATGAATGAACGGCTTGAAGGTATTGCACTTGCTTTGGTGCATGCGGGTAAAGGTATTTTGGCGGCAGATGAAAGTACGGCGACCATTGGAAAGCGTTTTGAAAGCATTGGTGTTGAATCCAATGAAGATAGACGCCGTGCTTATCGTGAAATGCTTTTTAGTACAAAAAAAGCAATGGAAAATGCCATCTCTGGGGTTATTTTATTTGATGAAACCATTCGGCAAAAAGCATCAACTGGGAAAATGTTGACGGATCTTATTCGGGATGCAGGCGCTTTGCCAGGGATTAAAGTTGATACCGGTGCAAAACCCTTGGCCGCTTTTCCTCAAGAGACAATTACCGAAGGGTTGGATGGTCTTCGTGAGCGGCTAAAAGACTATTATGCTTTGGGAGCACGTTTTGCTAAATGGCGTGCGGTGATTGCTATTGATGAACACACTTTGCCAACAAGAGGCGCAATAAGACAAAATGCACAAGCTCTTGCACGCTATGCTGCTTTGTGTCAGGAGTTCAAGATTGTGCCGATTGTTGAGCCCGAAGTGTTGATGGATGGACCATCATGTGGGCATTCCATTACACGCTGCTTTGAGGTAACAAAAGCTGTCTTACAGACCGTCTTTAAAGAATTGTTTGAAGCTCGTGTTCTTTTGGAGGGGATGATTTTAAAACCCAATATGGTGATTGATGGAAAGGATGCCCGCAACGCTTCTGTTGAAGAAGTTGCTGAAAAGACCGTCCAGGTGCTTAAACAGACTGTTCCTGCCGCTGTTCCTGGAATTGCTTTTCTTTCTGGAGGACAGTCTGATCAGGAAGCAACGGCGCATTTATCTGCTATGAATTCTTTGGGCGCATTGCCTTGGAAATTGACTTTTTCTTATGGACGGGCATTGCAAGCAGCTGCTTTAAAAGCATGGGCTGGAAAAGATGAGAATATTGCTGTTGCACAGAAGGCATTTAGTCATCGGGCTTTGATGAATCATCTTGCGGCTTTGGGACAATGGACAACAGAACAAGAAAAAGCGTGTACTTGAAGCACAAGCTCTGTGCCTAAATGCGGAGAGATTTTACATGTTTCTGCGTGATTTGGGGTGCTCTCATCATGAAGAAATGGCGAGGGCATTTTAGGCTTGAAAGCTTTCTCAGAGAGTTTTCTCCTTGGATATTTTAAAAGTCTCTAATGGGTACTATCGAGAGATAAGATTGCGGGAGAGGTGCGATTTCGGGAAGGGGAGATGGTGCTTTAAAGGAAATTTGTGAATGCGCAGCATCTTAGTATGGTGTCGTTTATGGGGTGGGCACTTATTTTTTGAGTGAAAATCATAAAGCTAAGACTGTATTGAAGAGTTTGATATTGTGATATTTTTTCTTTTTGATGTTATCATTGCTTGTCATCAGCAGAATCCATTTGATTGCAGTTTCAAAGGTGGATTAAGCGGGTAGATTGGAGAGTTGCGATGTCTGAGTGGATTTTAATATACAGCTTATGAAGTTTTTGAGCGTCAGGATAGCTTTCTCTGCAAGGGGGGTAGCTTTTCTATTGACGAACGAATTGAATAACTCTTGCTAACAAAATAGATTTGCACCTCAATAAAACACCTATTTTTTCGTTAAAATGAATAAATTTTTCTTGTATTTTGTGATGATATAATTACAAATAGCTAATTTCACAGCATTTTGGCTTAAAATGGGGGGAGTTGTGGACAGCATATCTTCTAAGAATACAAGCACAAAAAGAAAAACTCGATCCGCAGAACAGAGCTTTTCTGTAATTATGATGCGAAAATTGTGCAATATGGTGCGTAGAGTATTCGCTGTAATATTTGGAGTGTTTACTTTCATAATTTTTCTTATCTTGTTCCGCATGCGTGGATTGGTTCATGCCGTACTAAGCTTCTTTACGGCTGCGAGTGGATTAGCGTGCTTTTTATTTTTTTTCGGATACCTCTTGGAACGCCGTGAAGCAACAGCAGATGAAGCCGGTATATCGCTCACATTATTCTTAGCAATTAGTGAAGGCGTTTTTTCTGTTTGCTGCATGTCTGCTATGTGGGGTTACGACGCTCTCTTATTCCGTTTAGCACCTCCTGAGTATGAAATTATGCTCTTTGAATAAATAGAGTGCAATTCGTTTGCATACAAATCAAAATGAGAGGCTGTTTGCCTCTAAAATTCTTAATAATCGCTCTCCAAAATCATAACATCAGACCCGCGTTTAATGAGAGGACTAACAAGTCTTGGTCATTAAGCTCAAGGAAATCCTTTAAAGGTTGCGCCTAATGGCATCCTTGACCTAAGACACCCAAACGGCTTATTTTGTTTTTCTCATGCGGCTCTGAAAATCATGATATAAGGGGAAAGCTTCTCATGGTGCCTAAATGGTATCTTATCGTGTGTTAAATGGAAAAATCAGAAAAAGCATCTTTATGCAATATAATCCAATTATGATTTTTTGATTTAAACATAAAGAACTTAAAGTCTTCTACAAGCTGATACGATAAAAGGGAGAAGGTCGCCTATACTGAGCAACTAAGGCGTATTTTAGGTGCTTTTGATATAGCTATATCTCCAGATGACTTTGAATGACTTATCCTTTTAGCTCTATTCACTACAAGGTCATTTTGAGGGCTATTGGTTAATGATTGTAAAGGAAAATTAGCACGTAATATTTTGCTTTGTTGGTATAGATGCCGAATTAGCTGATTATCTAGAGGATTACTGAATTGGGAGTGCTAAAAAATAATGGAAAATCCTCTGCATCTCGGTGAACTCGTGGTTGAAGATATAATCGTAGAACTTGGCTTATCTGTTACTAAAACAGCTGAACGGTTTGAAATGGTTAGGGTGTCAGTTCTGCAGACGCTTAGCTCACTATACAAAAAAATTATGATTTGGTGTAAGCTTTAAAACATAAACACCTTAAAGATATATCCTTTTTGTACATGTTTTTATCATCGTTAACGTGCCTTCTTAAAGCACGACAAGGGGGTGGCTATAAAGTTGAGGGCTGCAAATATAAATGATGGCGTTGGTGGTGGTGTGAGAAGATGGTGTCCAATTAAAGCACTCTATCCTTATTTTTATAGGCTATGACTGGAAGAGAGAGCTGGAGAGATAATTTGTGAGCAAAGAGAAAGTGTTTTGAGGATGCGTGTTTGCAAAAGCAAAACAGTGGTTGTGGTGATATTTACAAACAATAAATTTGATAAAATTTTACGATTTTGCCAACAGCTGGTTTATTATAAAAGCTGTTGCTTATACGCGCTCACAAAAGTTATAAGAAGCCCAAAAGCGCTAAAAGAGTCTTTGCTCTTTTTCAATAGTACGGATCTGCAAACAATGTTCAAAAAGGGTTCGTTTTTTTGAAAGAGAATAAAAGGATACTCTTGCAGATGAGAAAAGCCTATTTGTGAATTACAATTTGTCATGATTTTCGGTAAACACTATTGTTTAGGGCGGTGAGAGAGGGCATGAAAAATTTTTCATATTCAGTTTTTTTAAGAGTGTGATAAGTCTTTAGGGTAGAGTTTGTGTCTGTAGAGCTTATCAAGTGAGCCGCATAAGGGCCCCCTCGGTAAGGCGAGCAGCCCGTATACTCTTTCCAGCGCCCCAATGTTGCGACAGCTCTTGGTATTTAAAGGGGTAAGAGAGGCTCTTCTTTTTGTACAGTTTCACTCCACACGCTAACTCTGCTTGTGATGTGCAAGCCAAGAGATTTTGTTTGATTCACGATGAGGGTTTGACATGAGAAAATCCTATGGTATTCATGATCTCTCATGAAAAACAATGAATTATCCTTATAAATCAACGTGACAGTGCTGTTATGAAGAGAACTCCTTGCACATCTTAATAGTTCATAGAGATTAACTGGGTGTCATTTTATATTCTGTACACAGATGAAGTATTTTTATAAAAATGCTCCATCTCACGCAGAAAAAAGGACAGCCCGTTAAGACTTTAAAAAGAAAAAACTCTCAATGCTTGCCCTCTTTTTCCATGAGAGATTCAATTTGATAAGCCTGTCTGAAAAAAGTGCTGTTTATGTCCTTAAAGATACTGCTCTTGTATCAAGATCACTTACTCAGGTGAAAATTGGAGTTTTGCGAGGTAAGCATAGACGCCATTTTTTGCCACAAGTTCTGCATGGGTTCCTTCTTCCACAAGAGCGCCTTTATCCATCACGAGAATACGATCAGCTTTTAAAACTGTTGCCAAACGATGTGTAATTACCAAGGTTGTACGATTTTGCATCAATCTTTCTAAGGCGTCTTGCACCAACTTTTCACTGTTTTGTATATTGAATGGGGATCCCGAATATTACAGGATTTTCTCATTTCAAACCTGTTCCATGTTGAATCAACAAAAACCATGTCTCTTGTACGTTACAAGTGGGGAGAGACCGCGTGAATAAAAAAATATTAAGGAAGGACTTAAAATGTTTATAATAAATCGTCTCAAGTGCCAAGGGCTGTAGCAACACCCATGAGCTGGCAAATATAATGATGGTGCCGGCTTGCAGCAACAGGGGTGCATTTCTTAGAATTGCACGTGCAATACCAATGCGTTATTTTTGTCCCCCAGAAAGCATGGTACCACGTTCTCCTATTCACGTATCCAAGCTATCTGGTAAAGCTTGAATCAATTCAAGCGCATTAGCCGCTTTAGCGGCAGCAAGAATACTCTCTTCACGGGTATTTTTCAGTTCCAAAAAAAGAAGAACGGTTTGCAATTATTTTATTTCAGGTCGTTATACTCTAAGAGGAAAGATTTATGCTCGTATTTCAAACTGGTTTTTAAATTTAAAAAACGCAGCCACCAAGATTTATTAGTGCCTAAGATCCCATCTATTTATGTTGGATGCGTTTTTGAATTAATATTTAAAGTGCACTCTTTACAGCATAAAAAAACCAATCACTTACAATAGAGCAATCATTTTTTAAAACTTGTGCTCTTTATAATCAGGAATAGGCTTTTACATGCCAATATTACCAAAACGATTTTTGAATTTAGAAAGACGACCGCCACGGTCTACGAGTGTCTGGGAGCCACCTGTCCATGCTGGATGCGTTCTTGGGTCAATATCTAGATTAAGAGTATCGCCTTCTTTTCCCCAAGTAGAGCGCGTTTTATATTGGGTTCCATCCGTCATAACAACGGTAATTGTGTGATAGTTGGGATGAATATTCGCTTTCATGCGTAAAAACCTTTTGCGTTTACAGAATGAAACAGCACTTGCTCGATTTTTTAAGTGCGCTTCCTTTGTCTTTTTGATACATTGATTAAAGTATTTATTCCTATAGCTGAGCACGCATAAAAAAACAAGTGTTCAAGATGCATCATTGTATCAAGTGTTATAAATTCAATATAGTGAGCGAAACCTTATGAATCTCTTCAATCATTCAGAAAAATCTACAAAGTCTTCCCCTAAAAAATCTTCATTCTCTTCGCTTGCAATTTTTTTTCCTTATCTTTTGCGCTATCGTTGGTTGTTTATCTTTGCCTTTCTAGCGTTATCTGTTGCTGCTCTTGTCACATTAGCTTTGCCTGTGGCTATCCGCCAAATGTTTGATCATGGGTTTTCTACTTCAAGCCATGGACATATCAATTTTTACTTCGGAATTTTGTTTATCTTAGCCTTGCTTCTCGCATTTGCTTCTGCTGGCCGTTATTATTGTGTTATCACATTGGGAGAGCGGATTGTTGCCGATTTACGGCGTGATGTGTTTATTCATATTATGAAACTTTCTCCTGCTTTTTTTGATCGGTCGCATTCAGGAGAGATTGTTTCAAGGCTTCTAACAGATACCACACAAATAAAATTAGCTGTGGGTTCTACCGCTTCTACTGCTTTGCGTCAGTTGATTATAGTGATCGGAGCCGTCGTGATGATGGTGATTACCAATGCTAAATTGTCTTTGTTGGTTTTGGTTGCTATTCCTGTTGTGGCCATTCCCTTGGTGGTTTTTGGGCGTAAAGTTCGCTCTCGTACGCGTGCGGCGCAAGATCGTCTGGCAGATGCCAATGCTGTTGCTACAGAACAGGTAAGTGCTATTCGCACTGTGCAAGCTTTTACCGCAGAAAAACTCGTTGCAACACGGTTTTCACAATTGATAGAACGGGCTTTTCAAACAGCACGTGCTTCTGTGATCCTGCGCTCCTTTTTTACGGGGTTTGCAATTTTTTTGGTTTTTAGCAGTGTGGTTGCTGTTTTATGGATTGGGTCGCGCGATGTTTTGAATGGAACGATGACAGGCGGGACATTAGGGCAATTTGTCCTTTATGCGGTTTTTGGAGCTTCTACTTTTGCGCAATTATCGGAACTGGGGGCAGAATTAATCCAAGCAGCAGGCGCTGCTGAGCGGCTTTCCGAATTGCTACAAGAACAACCTACTATTATAGCTCCTAAAAATCCTTTATCATTGGAACAATCTGTTCGAGGCGAACTTGTTTTTGATCAGGTTGATTTTATTTATCCTTCTAGACCACAAGAGAAGATTTTACGCTCGCTTTCGTTTTCTGTGAAGGCAGGCGAAACGGTTGCTTTTGTTGGGGCTTCAGGAGCAGGAAAAAGCACCATTTTTTCTTTGATCCTTCGTTTTTATGACCCGATAAGTGGAACAATTCGGTTGGATGGCATGGAAATTAATCGTCTTTCTTTACAAGATTTACGCAGCGCAATTTCCTATGTTCCACAGGATGTCGCCATTTTTGATGGAACATTGCGTGATAATATTATTTTTGGAACTGAAAATACCCATGAAGAGGAAATCCTTGCTGCCGCTAAGGCGGCTAATGCACTTGAATTTATTCAAGCTTTACCAGATGGCTTGGATACGCAAGTAGGAGAACGTGGTACCATGCTTTCTGGGGGGCAAAAACAACGCATTGGTATTGCACGTGCAATTCTAAGAAATGCACCCCTGTTGCTGCTTGATGAAGCAACATCTGCTTTAGATGCAAACAGTGAAAAGTTGGTGCAAGACGCCTTAGAAGGATTGATGCAAAATCGTACAACTTTGGTAATTGCACATCGTTTGGCAACAATTTTAAAAGCTGATCGTATTCTCGTGATGGATAAAGGCGCTCTTGTGGAAGAAGGAACCCATACAGAACTTGTGGCAAAAAATGGCGTCTATGCTTATCTCGCAAAACTCCAATTTTCACCTGAGTAAGTGATCTTGATACAAGAGCAGTATCTTTAAGGACATAAACAGCACTCTTTTCAGACAGGCTTATCAAATTGAATCTCTCATGGAAAAAGAGGGCAAGCATTGAGAGTTTTTTCTTTTTAAAGTCTTAACGGGCTGTCCTTTTTTCTGCGTGAGATGGAGCATTTTTATAAAAATACTTCATCTGTGTACAGAATATAAAATGACACCCAGTTAATCTCTATGAACTATTAAGATGTGCAAGGAGTTCTCTTCATAACAGCACTGTCACGTTGATTTATAAGGATAATACATTGTTTTTATGAGAGATTATTAATACTATAGGATTTTCTCATGTCAAATTTAATTATATTAAATTAATCAAAACCATGTCTCTTGTATGTGGCAAGCAGAGAGAGCCCGCGTGAATAAAATACTTAAGAATAAGTCCTCTTTATGAATCGTCTCAAGTTTCAAGGGCTATCACAACGGGTGTGCGCTGGCATAAGAGTATGATGGTGCTGGGCTGGGCTACTTAAAGAAGAGCTGATAAATAAGCAGAGAGACGCTTTTTATCGATATTATAAAACATTGCTAACAAAGCACGCAGTTTGTTTTGCTGTTTGATTGGATTAAGGTTTTTATTACTTTGAAAACCAATATTTCATGGATCATGCATTTTGAGGGCTTATAAGGCTTTTCTTTAAAGTACATAAATCACTAAAACAGCATTATTAAATACAAATTGTTTTATTTTACCAACAAAAATATCTATATTTTGTGTATTGTTTTTATTAAAATATAATATGTAGTGATTTTCAAATCAGATATACACATAATGATACAATATCGAGAAATCGATAAAAGAGCTGCGTTAAATGTTGGTGGGAATAAAAAAGAGCAAGAATGGAAGAAGACATAAAATGGGCAATAGGTTCCATAATAGCTATAATTAAGGTCATTTGGAAATGGGGGAAAGAATGTGGGAGCAGAAGATTCGGCGTTATGATTTTCTGTATCATATTCATGGGGAAGTCGTGGTATTTGGGATACTCAGTGGATTTTTTGTTTGGTTTTGCAATGATAGTGTGTTGTGGGGGAAGCTTAATGCTTGCATTGGCAATTTATCAGAACAAGCATTTAACTAAACAACTTGAGCAAAAAGAGCAAGAGTGCGTTGGATATCAAGATATTATTGCACAAGGGGAACAGAGGCTTTTTGCAAAAACTCAAAAAGTATCGCAGGAATGGTTGAAACAATGGGATGAGGGAGTGAAACAGTGGGAAAGAGACGTACTGGGGATAAAAAATCCTAGGGAAGATATGAAATTCAGTGGAGATCGGCTTCCATTGGTAACGGATATTTGTATTCGAGGGGAGCACGAAGTGCGTTTATTGTACAGACAAGCACTTGAAAAAAACTTACTGATGAACATTACAAAAAAATATGTAGTGTCTTGGATAACTCGTATTTTAAGAAATTTTGTGTAAAAGCAGTGCGATTAATGAGAAAGAATGGAATAACTCTGCAAAAGTTTGTAGATCCTCTTACGAACAAAAAACGGAGTCAACCTACGATGTTATTACTTCATTGGTGGTTATATGTTCTTGATGATATGATTACAGCTGAATGCAAACAGCACCAAAAGGAAAACTTTACAGGGGAGGATGAAAAGAAAAAATTTACAGATACTTTGTGGGACAACATATCTATAAGTATAGAACACAAAGAGATAGAGGAAATGCTAAAACTTTCGGAATCTTGGTCTGGTGAGTGTACTTTATTATTATATTGTAAAAAGAATGTGTTGTTGTTGTTGTGTGATATTTCCAGTGATTATAAGGCGGCAAGAGAAATTTTCATTTACTATAAGAAGCTTATTAAAACAGTGAAAAAGGGCTATGTTGCCTTTGATAATGGTTGCCATTCTGTCACAGTTAGAGATGTAATCAATACTTGTAAAGAGAATGACACAAATAGAGCAAAAAATCTTTCCATTGTTGAAGGGAATCCAACATTTGAAGAAGCTTACAAATTAGGCGTTAAAGAGTGGATGAAATCATCAAATGAGAAATGCGATAACCGGTTGATCTTTTGGGAGAAGTTTGTTGAGGAAAAAAAGTTAAAAGAAAAATTAAAAGTTATCTTTGGGGATAAGAAGGTAAAGGCGCTGAAAGAGGCTATTGAAAAAGATAAAGAACAGCTTGCAAGTGAAATGCAGAAAGCAATTTTGGAAAACAAAAATTTTCATTATTATAAATGTCGTCGGCATTTGATAAACTATTTGTAAGACGGTTGAATAAAGGGGTAGGGAACAGCTCTATGAATCAGTGGTTTTTCTGAAATCTCTGCATTATGCAGTGGTGGAAAAGACGTGAAAACTCTTAAGCATATGCGGCAGCTTTTATGAGAGAGGAGAGTTTTTTGATCAATGGATAGCGCACTATAAAGAGCATATATTGAGAGAGGGAATGGACTGTGTTTTTGTTTTGGGTTCGATAATTGCTTTTTGTAGCTTTTTGTTATGATGTTTTTTTGTTTATTGCCTTTTGCAGCTTGTTTGGAGGGGGATTTGAATAACAGAAACGTCAATAAGGTAAGCTGTTGAGGATTGCTTTTGTGTGGGGGGGTATAGCGAGTAGATTTTTTTATTTGTGATGATGTTTTTGTCACTATCTGATCAGTTATTTCCTATCGTTTTATGTAAAGAAAATTTAAAACTCTCTCTCCACGTGGTTTTTTAAGGTTCTAAGGTTTTTGTAAAAAACTGTAAGAGTTAAATACTT
Source organism: Bartonella sp. MR30HLJHH (assembly GCF_042194195.1). NCBI lineage: Bacteria > Pseudomonadati > Pseudomonadota > Alphaproteobacteria > Hyphomicrobiales > Bartonellaceae > Bartonella > Bartonella sp. MR30HLJHH. The sequence goes on from NZ_JBHIMO010000002.1 coordinate 95,444, forward strand.
TTTTTGAGGTTTTTTTCTAGTTTATTGCGAATGTGTTCATTGTCAGCAATGATATTTTTTTTGCGGAATATATCGCTGTTGCCTTCTTTATCGGTGATAAAACCACCGGTTTTGCGAACCATCAGTATGCCGGTAGTTCTATCAAAAATTTGTAGGTTATCTTCCCAAAAGCCATCGGTTTTTCCTGCGGTGACATAAGCTAAATTAAGAGCAGCAGCGCTAAGACGGCGAAGACCAGCAACTTTCATCATTACTTGCGCAATTCAATAAGAGATAAGGTTGCGTGATGAGAGATATCTCTATGGGGATGTTGCAAAGTTGAATTTTTAGCATTGCCTTTTAAAAAGACACTACTTCTGAGGTCTAAATGCCTTTTTTGAGGGTTTTTTCTAGTTTGATGCGAATGTGTTCATTGCCAGCAATGATATTTTTTTTGCGGAATATATTGCTGCCGCCTTCTTTATCGGTGACAAAACCACCGGCTTCGCGAACCATCAATATTCCAGCAGCCATATCCCAAATTTGCAGGTTATCTTCCCAAAAGCCATCGGTTCGGCCAGAAGCAACATAAGCTAAATCAAGAGCAGCAGCGCCAAAACGGCGAAGTCCGGCAACTTCCGCCATCACATTGCGTAATTCAATAAGATAGGTTCCATGATTTGGGCGACCAAAATGCGGCATACCTGTGGCAATGACACAATCTTCTAGTCTGCGCCGTGCAGAAACGCGACAGCGTCGGTCATTGAAAAAAGCACCGCAACCGCGTTCTGCGGTAAATAGTTCATCACTTACGGGATTGTAAATGACACCAGCAACGATTTTCCCTTGACTTTCTAAGGCAATGGAAACAGCAAAAAAAGGAATGCCATGAAGAAAATTTGTGGTGCCATCTAGAGGGTCAATAATGAAACGATGTTGGGAATCTTCGCCAATGATTTCTTCAGATTCTTCCATTAGAAAACCAAATTTGGGGCGCGCTTTGCTTAATTCATTGAAAATGATTTTTTCTGCTTTGCGATCTGCTTGGCTGACATAATCTGCTGGTCCTTTCAAAGACACTTGCAAATTTTGCACTTCACCGTAATCACGCACCAACGAGCGTCCTGCTTTCATTGCAGCTTGCACCATGACATTCATGACTGCAGAATGGGCCATTTTTTATTCCTTTATTTATCTTTTTCATTTGCGCGACGCAAATAAATCAACTCATTGGTGTCTACAATGATACGTTCACCAGCATTCATAAAGGGGGGAACAAGAATACGAATCCCGTTTTCAAGAATGGCGGGTTTATAAGAGGAGGTAACCGTTTGTCCTTTGATGGCAGGATCGGCTTCCACAATCGTGACGGCAACTTGATCAGGAAGTGAGATGCCAATAGGTTTTTCTTGATAAAGTTCAACTGTGACAGTCATCCCATCTTGGAGAAACGCAGCACGTTCACCAACAAAATCCTTTTGAAGTTCAAGTTGTTCATAAGATTCTGAATCCATAAAGACCAAAGCATCCCCTTGCTGATAAAGAAATGTGAAATCTTTTTGTTCAAGGCGCACGCGTTCAACCGTCTCAGCAGCACGAAACCGTTCATTAAGTTTTGTACCATCAATTAAATTTTTCATTTCAACTTGGTTAAATGCACCACCTTTTCCTGGTTTTACAGCGTTGCATTTAACAGCAACCCATAAGCTTCCTTGATGTTCGATCACATTACCAGGGCGAATTTCATTGCCATTAATTTTCATCGTTTCTATCCAATTCTATTCTTGCAAAAAGAACTCTTTTGTTGTCGTTATGGCGCTTTTCTTTGCTGCCTTTAACGGTGAGCTCTTTTGTTATTTTCGGGCTCAAATTCCTTTGATTAGCCTTGCGGCTCTCTCATGGTCCTGTGTGCTTCATAGGTTTTCTCATGTTTTTTGCAAAGAGAAAAGCTTAAGTAAAAAAGGACCTTGATGTATTTTTGCTTTTCAGTTCTTTGCAAGACCATAAAAAGCGCTCAGACGCAAGCTTTTTAAAAATTTGCACAAAAATTTTTTAGAATTTTTGGAGGAATTTATCCCGTTGTGTCGTAAAATATCATCATTGATGGCAATGATATAATTGATGGCAATGATATAAGTTCCGTAAAACCATGAGGTGTTTTTAATTGAGAATGTGTGGTGAATATTTGAATACGGAGTTTATTATAGTGTCTTATGGGACAGAGCGTGGTGTATACTATCCGTGTGATGTTAGCTTGCATTCTCATCAGAGATGAGCTGTAAAATGGCTTTCTTTTTTACAGTGGTGAGAGTTCTAAATCTTTTGAGCAGCAGGTATTCTTCTGTGCTTGATGCGATTTCATCATGGTGGTATGGGGGGCTGTTGTTTTGTTAAGATATCCGCATAGAAAAAGGAAACCAGAACATTTAGGCTATCGGAAATCTCTTTTAAACGCCCTGCACTGACACGATTTAAGCCGTTTTCATATTTCTGGATTTGTTGGAAAGTAACACCTAAATGTTGACCTAATGTTTTTTGAGACATCTTCAACATTTTTCGTCTAAAACGAATTTTTTTGCCAATGAATTTCCCACTGAAAATGTCGTTATAAGGATTTTTACCGATACCCTAGAAAATGCTACACGGGATATAGAAAGCTATTCAGCTGCTTCAATCACAGATAAGCCAAGTTTTGCATTTGCATCTTCGCGTAATAATTTGCTAGGGTATGGGGCATTTTCATTATTTTTAGTATTCTTCTTTCCTTAAATCTCAAAGCTATAATTTGCACTATTTTGTATTGTCACAATCTATAATAAAATTTATCCACTCTGGCTAAAAATGAGGTTTTTATTAAGGTGCAAATCTCTTTGCCTTTCGGCAAGAGCTTTTAAGTCTTTACGTGTAAAATATAGAGAATGTTTACATTAAATAGCGGGTTCATTTGGGCTGAGTATTTATATAAGAACGCGGCTCTCCATTCACGTTATACTGAAAAAGAGACACTATAGTGCTACTATTTAATCTTATTCTATAACTCAAATTCACACCCATGTTTTGTTGTTTTTGGGGTTGATCTGTATAAATCACATTATATCCATTCTGTCGCAACAGATTGATAAATACAGGAGTAAAGTTGTCTGCTGTATTATTTTTCTTTATAAGAAGTGTGGTTGTAGCGGGTGGTAAAAACCCTTTGTTACCGCTAATAAATTTGTTAGCGACTAATTGTGCCTGACGCTTTGTAAGACTTTGATCAACATAATTTGATGAATAATTGCCTACAGATGCGCAACCTGCCACCAACACAACCGGTGACAGCAATAAATATTTTAACATCATTAATTCCCCTTACTTATTGTTGCTCTTTTTTGCGAAGCTCCTATTCCAGAAATTAAGAGCAACTTTACCTATAGCTACTTAACAACATATCGGTATCTAATCAATCGGTTAATTAATCAATGAATAATGGTTTCAGCTGTAAAGGTTGCTTGAAGTGCTTCTTGCGGCGTATATTTTAATAAACAGCTGTTTTTGGTGATTGTGATAAAAAAGCAATTTTTTGCGTTTGCATGTTAAGATCACGTCCTCTGTCACCATTATAAAATCATGCGTTAGGTGCTGTTCCAGATTGACCAAAAAAATTTTCAAGCATTGCTTTTTGAGGGCTATTTTTTTAAAATCCGCATGAATGCTTATTTTGTTTGCTGTAAAATACTATCGTTTGAGGTGTGGTGCTGTAAGGCATCAAACTTTGCACATGTGATATTTTTATGAGAATGTGTGGTGAATATATGAGGGGGGGCTTGTCCGGATAATCTTGTGAAATGAACCACATGAAATGGGAAGCTAAAAGAGTTCTGTTCTGAGAAGACGGATTGTTTATCAACTGGATAGGGAAGGGACTTCTGTCCTTTGAGGTGTGGGAGGCAAGTTAAGAACAAAGAGTGTAGCGCCCTATATCATAATGTTAAAAGTTTTCATTCTGATCAGTGATGAGCTGTAAAATGGCTCTCTTTTTTACAGTGGTGAGAGTTATAAATCTTTTTAAAAGCAGGTATTCTTCTGTGCTTGATGCGATTTCATCATGGTGGTATGGGGGTTGTTGTTTTGTGATGATATCGGCATAGAAAAAGGAAACCGAAACATTTAGGATATCGGAAATCTCTTTTAAACGCCCTGCACTGACACGATTTAAGCCGTTTTCATATTTCTGGATTTGTTGGAAAGTAACACCTAAATGTTGACCTAATGTTTTTTGAGACATCTTCAACATTTTTTGTCTAAAACGAATTTTTTTGCCTACAAAAAGATCAATATGAGAATTTTTACTTTGCATTTTAAAGCCCCCGCCGGTTGCGAGCGCCCTCGCATTGGTATTCCGGGAGTTAAAAACACTGAGTCCGAATCAGCATTTTGCTTTTAGTGCTTAAAGCACCTGGACAGTGCAAAATCTTCCGGAATTTCTATAAATTTTATCTTTTTGAAGCAGAGAGGAGTATTTTAAAAAACAGGAAGGAGCTTTATTGCTTCTTTGTGCGCTTTTTCTAGTTGTGTTTTGTCCATGCCTTGGAGCATCATTTCAAGATCAGGGGCTTGCATTTTTGCTTCCTTTGCGAGCATATACCATGCCGCTGCCATTATTATATCGCCTTTTGTTCCTGTGCCATCTCGATAAAGCCTTGCAAGGGAAATCTGTGCTGGTGCTACCATGTTGATAGCATTTCTTTGAAGCAAATGAAAAGCACGGGAAAAATCTGTTTCTCCTCCACGCCCCTGTATAAGCCATTGTGCTAAATGAAGTTGAGCTTTTAAGTGGTTGTTTTGAGCCGCTACCTCCATGAGTTTGCGGGCATTGCGATCATCCTTTGGTCGTTTTAATGTGCCTAAGGCAAGAATTTTTGCAGCAGAAAAAGCAGCTTCAGCATCCCCAAGAGCAGCACCTTTTAAGTACAATTTTAAGGCTTGCTCGATTGCTTCATTTTCACGACTTTGGGAAGAAACACCGGGGAGAGCTTGTTTTTCCTGTGAAGCTTTATAAAGAAGCAGTTGTCCATAATAAAAATAGGCTTCCTTGACGCCTGCATTGACAGCTTTTTGAATGAATTGTTCACCAAGTTCTTGATTTTGTTTTATAAAGTGACCATCAAATAACATAAGTCCATAGCGTAGTTGTGCTTGGGGTTCCCCCTGTTTTGCGGCGCGTTCAAACCATAAAGCAGCACGCGCACCGTCAATAGGGACAGCACATCCCTCCATATAAATTCGGGCAAGAAGAGTTTGTGCAAAAGGATCATTTTTTTCAGCACGTCGGAGTGCTTCACGAAAAGCTTTTAAATAATAACCTTGGATGTAATAGTCATAGGCTTGATCATAGTCTCCAGCTTTTAAGGGCTGAAAAGGTTCTTGAGTGTTTGAAGCTTCTTGAATCGTATTGAAAGAGCCTTCAGAACTTGAGAATTCTTCAGTGTTTCCAGCTGAATTGACAGCAGAACTTGCAAGTCCAATCACGCCTAAGATAAGCAGCTTGACGCTTCTCTTGATCATGGTGTTTTCTCCTCATTACCGATCAGAATTTTCACATTTTTCTTTCATCATTACAAGCCGTATAAGAATCTCATTTCTATATTACTTTTTATTTCTCAGTTTTTCGTCTTAAGTTAGGGTAGGGGTGGGTAAGTTAAAAAAATAGTATAAATGTCGACGAGAGCCAGACTGTTTAAAACAATCCTGTTAAAAATAATAATGAAGGGGTGTCGTGTGTAAAAATGCTTATCTTCTATTATATTAAGGGCATCTCCTCCTAAAATGAAAAAATGCTTACAATGGGGGCTGCTTTTTAAAATACGTATGAATGCTTATGAATAGTGCGCTATCCGTGCGATGTTAGCTTGCATTCTCATCAGCGATGAGCTGTAAAAAGGCTTTCTTTTTTACCGTTGGTAGAGTTCTAAATCTTTTGAGCAGCAGATATTCCTCTGTGCTCGATGCGATTTCATCATGATGATATGGGGGCTGTTGTTTTGTTAAGATATCCGCGTAAAAAAAGGAAAGTGGAACATTCAAAATATCAGAAATTTCCATTAAACGCCCTGCACTGACACGATTTAAGCCTTTTTCATATTTCTGGATTTGTTGGAAAGTGACACCTAAATGTTGACCTAATGTTTTTTGAGACATCTTCAACATTTTTCGTTTTAAGCGAATTTTTTTGCCAATAAAAAGGTCAATATCAAGATTCTGAGATTGCATTTTTCCCCGCCGGTTGCGAGCGCCCTCGCATGAGTATTCCGGGAGCTTGAAAATACTGAGTTCTAGTCAGCCTTTTTGCTTTTAGTGCTTAAAGCACCTGGACATAGCAAAAACTCCCGGAATTCCGGGATACCCACAAAGTGGGTTCATCTTTACGCTAGAACTTAGGGTTTTCAAGGCCCCTTTTGGTCGTTGCGTATGCGACCAAAACATCTTTTAATTCATAAAGTAATTTCAGGAAATTTACAATAAAAATTAAAATAGTGTCTCTTACCGTGTCGTTTCTTAAAATGGAGGGGCGGCATGTTTTGCATTCAAGCAATAAAGCTTCACAAAGGGAAACTTTGAATAGCGCACACTATCGCGTTATGTTAGCTTGCATTCTCATCAGCGATGAGCTGTAAAAAGGCTTTCTTTTTTACCGTTGGTAGAGTTCTAAATCTTTTGAGCAGCAGATATTCCTCTGTGCTCGATGCGATTTCATCATGATGATATGGGGGCTGTTGTTTTGTTAAGATATCCGCGTAAAAAAAGGAAAGTGGAACATTCAAAATATCAGAAATTTCCATTAAACGCCCTGCACTGACACGATTTAAGCCTTTTTCATATTTCTGGATTTGTTGGAAAGTGACACCTAAATGTTGACCTAATGTTTTTTGAGACATCTTCAACATTTTTCGTTTTAAGCGAATTTTTTTGCCAATAAAAAGGTCAATATCAAGATTCTGAGATTGCATTTTTCCCCGCCGGTTGCGAGCGCCCTCGCATGAGTATTCCGGGAGCTTGAAAGTACTGAAATCTAATCAGCTTTTTTTGCTTTTAGTGCTTAAAGCACCTGGACATAGCAAAAACTCCCGGAATTCCGGGATACCCACAAAGTGGGGTAAATTCATGTTTAGATTTTCGGGCTTTCAAGACCCTCTTGGTCGTTGCGTATGCGACCAAAACATCTTTTAATTCATAAAGTAATTTCAGGAAATTTACAATAAAAATAGTTTTTTACTTACAAAATTTGTTTTTTAATGAGAGGCTATTCGCCTTTCAACCTCTCTGGAATGATTACCAAAATCATGACATTAGCCCCCGTGTTTTTTGAGAGGGTTAAAAAGCCTTAAGTTTTAAGATCAAAAGAACTTTGGACGCTTAAAAGTTAAACATTTTCAATTCTCTAGTATTGACAACATAGCCAAGAGTAATTATTTTCAATATTCAGGAATAGAAAGGACATACATATGAAGACCACCCTTTCTCCGCTAATTTCAGAGTTCGAAACTGTTGAACAGGAAAGCAGCTACACTGCATGGCTGCGCGATAAGGTAGCGAGAAGTCTTGCAAATCCATATCCTCCTATTCCGCATGATGAGGTTATGGCTGAAATGGAAGTTATAATCAGTCAGCTTGAAGCTGAACAGGAAAAGTGATGCTTCCGGTTGTTTGGTTGTCTTCGACGCGCGATGATTTGCGTCAGATTTTAACGTACATTGCTCGCGAAAATCCATCCGCTGCGCGCCGAATGAAAAGGTTTTTGGAAGCATCCGTATTGCCATTGGCAAAACATCCATATTTATACAGGCAGAGTGAGAAGGTATTAGGATTACGAGAAATTGTAGCGCATCCAAATTACCTTATATTGTATCGAGTAGCTGCAAATCAAATCGAAATTGTAGCTGTAGTACATGCCTGACGTGAATTTCCTATTTTTCTTTAATCTAATCAGAGGCTATCTGCCTCTTAAACCTTTCTGGAACAATTACCAAAGTTATGACAACAGCCCCGCGTTTATCAAAGAGACTAAAATGATTTCTTCTACGGTAGTGAATTCACACGCAGTCTCTTCATTTAAATTTGCACAATCGCTTGCTGTTTGAATAAGAGTGGGGAGTAAATCGTTTCTTTGAGCCTATAGGATATGTGTGTCTGTGGAATGTGGTGGGGTGCCTTGTGGTTTTGGGCGTGCGCTTAAAAAAAATAAACATAAGCATTATTCAAATTTAATTTAATGCACGAGTAATTGTATTTGTATTAAAAGAGAAATCAGCTTCTTGTAAGCGCGTAATAAGTTTGGGAAATGTTTCTTTTACGTGTTCTTTAAAAGAAAGGTAGTAAACTCCACCAACATCTGAAGGCATTTCAATGCCTTCTTTTTGTAGGAGAGCAATCCTCTCAAGAGGAAGTGCGGCAGCTAACATGCCCATTTCGAAAATAACGTTTTGTCGTGCACGGGGTTGAATTTTTTCTTCAACCTTTTGTCGCGCACGGGGTTGTGTTGTTTCTTCATCTTGAGATATAGCATAACCCATGTCATCATGCGTGAGGAGTACAATACCAAATTTTATAGAACCGTTACAAATTTCTTTTTTCAAAGTTTGAATGATGGTTAAACCATTACCACTCGTATTTTGTAAAATGTATGGTTCGAGACCAAGCTTGAGAAGAGCATTTTCAAGCTCCTTTAAGGCATAACAATCATGACCATGAACGATAAAGATTTTTTTATTTGAAGGATTGGAAGCAGTTTTTGAAGAAGGAATCGTTGATGTTTCTTCTAGATGCTTTGCTAAATCTTCTATTAAATTTTGTTTTATGTTTTCGTTGCCTTGAACTTGAAGTTTTCCTGTGCTTTTATACCAATTAATAGTGCCTCCTTTGGAGGTTTTGATCTGATATCCTTCAGGGGATGGATGTGATAGAGGTTTAGTTTCTTTGATTTGATATCCAGCTTTGCAAATTATGTTTGTAAGATCTTCAAGTGTTCCGCTATATTGCATTTTTATGTCCCCTGCATATTTGTATCGTCAGCTATTGGTATTCAGCACCAATATTGAAAATGACCATTTTCCCCAATCATAATGCTTTGTCTTTATAAGACATTGAACGAGAAAGTTTTTATGATCCTTTTTTCTATATATTATATGAAAAAAAGACACTAGATTTTTCATCAATTTGATTGAATTATTAAGTAGTTTTATTGAGTTTCGAGGTATCCTCTTTATCTGTTATTGTGTGTTCTATATAAGTAATATAGTGGCGAGTGTTTGGATTTTTATTAACGCTTTATTTATAAATTCTCCTCCTATATTACAAGGGGGTGTTTTCACATTTTTCTTGCATTGTTTTAAGCAGTATTAAGGGGTTGTCGTTTCCCAAAATCACTTCTTCTACAGCAATGAATTCACATCCAGTCTTTAAGGCTTCATCAAAGGTTGAAAAATCGCTTCCTGCTTGGATAATGGCGGGGGTTTGCATAATTTCTGCCCACCATGTTGCTAACTGGAGATTGCGGGGGTGCGCATGGGGTTTTTTATCAGCCCCTAATTTGCCAAAAAATAGATAATCAACACCTGTTTCCGCTGCAAGCATAGCACTATGGCGATTGCGCAGATTGCCAAAGCCTATGATTTTTTGTTCCTTTTGCTGATTTTTGAAGCTTTCAAGAGCGTTAAGATCATCTTCTATGTGCAATCCATCAGCCTTTATGCGCCCAGCAATGCGGCTGTCATCAGCGATGAGAAGGGCTGCGTTATGATGTTGAATATCTTCTGCGTAAGTTTGCGCTTGTTGTTGTAAAAAAGAGCTATCATCTTTCAACTTTTCAGAATCATAGAGGATGACGCATGCAAAAGACTTTGTTTGCAAAATTTGCTGCAAAAATGTGTGTGGGGTGTTGCGCCGAACATCGAGTGTTAAAATCAACTGAGGGAAAAGAGGTGGATCAATTGGTTTATTTTTTTGTTCTGTCATGTCAAATCCCTGTTTCTTAGAGAAAAATAATGCTTAAAATTAAAGTTTCATTCTATTATGCTTATTTGCGATGAAAGTGACCACCATTTTCACGTAATTTAAAGGATTTGTGGGTGTGTGGGAGCCTGCTTATGAGAAATGAGAGTGTTTTTAAGCATAATATGTCGCCTTTTTGCTGTGATACATGTATGGATTCTTTTCGTTCTTTTACCTTTAAAAAAACTTTGCCTTTTAAAAAATAAACGCTTAAAATGAAACTTGACTCTTAAAAATTAAAATTTCATCCTGTTGATGCTTGTTGGCAATAAGGGTAACCACCATTTTTATGGGACTTCAAGGGGTTTGTGGCGTGTGGGAGTCCACTGATGAAATACCAAGGTGTTCTTGAGCATAATACTCAACCTTTTCACCGTGATACGCGTATTGACGTTTTTCGTTCTTTAGCCTTATTGACGATTTTCATCAACCATATTCCCAGAACGATCTATGAGTCTTTTACCCATAGAAATTTCGGTTTTTCTGATTGTGCAGAAGTGTTTGTTTTGCTTTCAGGGATTGCTCTTGGGTTAAGTTTTCATGGACGGTTACAGCAAAAATCCTTTGCTTTTATCATCCGAAAACTGTGGTACAGAGCTTTGCAGCTCTATGGCGCATATCTTTTTACTACTTTTGTCACGTTAAGTCTTTTTTTTGCTGCCTTTTTATTATGGAAAACAGAAAAACTTTTATCAATGAACAATGTGGGACTCTTTTTTAAAGAGCCTGGTATCGCATTTTTGAGTACCTTAAGCTTTGGGCATCAATTGGGATATAATAATATTCTTCCTCTTTATATCGTTTTGATGTTTTTTGCGCCTTTTATCCTTTATTTGAGTTGTAAACAGACAAAGTGGCTGCTTTTGGGCTCGTTTACACTGTATCTTATCTGCGGATTTTATAAAATTGCTCCTCCTTCTTATCCCTTAGAGGGAAAGTGGTTTTTAAATCCTTTGTCTTGGCAATTCTTATTTGTCATAGGATTGACCAGTACTTTAGCGCTTAAACAAGGAAAAACAATCGCTTTTCAGTCTTTTTGGATTGTTTGTGCGGCAGCGTATCTCTTGTTGGCGCTGTTATGGGTTCGCTTAAACTGGTGGGGTATTTTGGGGTGGCTTGGCTGGTCTTCCCCATTGCTGAACTTTAATAAAACCTTTTTAAGCTTGCCACGTTTACTCCATGTTCTTGCATTAGCCTTTTTTATTCTTTCTTTGCCCTGCATCAATAAATGGTTTTATGTCTCTCAGAAACATCCTTTAGCAATCTTAGGAAAACATAGTTTACCGGTCTTTGTAACGGGAACCATTTTTGCGATGTTTGGACAAATTATAAAAACAGTGATGACAGGAACGTTTTTTTCCGATACCCTCTTAATAATAACGGGTATTGCTCTGCAATTTGGAGTCGCCTATTATTGTGAAAGACGGCGATCTTGGCAGTGGTCCTTTTCAAGGAAACTGATCCGTTTATAAGAAAAACGCTCCTGTAGCGTTTGTTGGGTGCGTTAACCTTAGTATAAAAAGCGCGTTGCGCAAAAAAATTAAAAGAGGTAGCAGTTTAAAAAAAAAGCGTTCTACACAGCAACAAAAGAAACTTTTTAATACTCTATTCGTTGAGTGGTGTAATTTTGTGCTGATACTTGGAGTATAAAAGCGTGAGTGTACATAAACGTCCATATGATGAACCTATTATCATGATTGAGCATAATGCTTTTGAAAATGCTTTTAATCGTCTCTATGAAGAAACAATGGCGCTGATTGAAAAAACCGCAGCGTATATTGATTCAGAAGGGAAATTAGTGGCACGTTCCCTTTCGGCAGAAGTTTCTGCAATCTATGCGAAAGAAGCTATGTATTTAAGTACACGACTGATGCAAATTGCTTCTCAACTCCTTCTTCTTCGGGCAGAGCGCGAAGGGGAAATGTCATCAGAACAAATAAAAAAAGAAATTGTAAAAGTGTCACTTCATACACCAACATTGGAACTTGAAACCCCTCATTGGCATGAATTGCCAGAAATTTTCCGCCAATTTGTTTCTCATTCATTGCGTTTAGAAGCGCGCATACAGTATATGCGTGCTGGGTGGGAAACTGCAGCCTCTTGTGCCTTAGAAGATGATAATCCAGTAGGAAAACAAATCGAATTGCTCAAAACTGCCTTTGGGCGTTCTTAGAGGTATTCCCTTGCTTTGCGCGAAGGGGAAATGTCATCAGAACAAATAAAAAAGCAATTGTAAAAGTGTCACTTCATACACCAATATTGGAATTTTTCCCTTTCATTGGCATGAATTGCCAGAAATTTTCCGCCAATTTGTTTCTCATTCATTGCGTTTAGAAGCGCGCATTTTTTCGTTTAGATATGCGGCTGTAGTTTAAGCGCGCTGGTAAATAAGGGGAGGCTGTAGTTTAAGCGATGATAATCCAGTGGGAAAACAAATCGAATTACTGAAAACAGCTTTTGGGGGTGTTTTGAGAAGAATAGCGCCTTGCTTCTTTCTTGCGATATTTAGAGCAATATACCCATTTTTCACAACCAAAATATCACAAATAAAACCAATCTAGAGTGCTTTTTTCTGCCTAATTTCTATTTGAGCGTAGGAAATATCTTGAGCTTATAGCTGAGAGGTATTGATTTCGAATTATGGTATGGGATGGGGTATGGTTGGTCTTGTGGAAATCGGCTTTGATTGATTGCAGCTGGAACACTTTCTGTTGATATATCGTGTGATTTTGTTTTGGCTATGATAATGATCGGGCGCTAGATAGAGCTGGGGCTTGTATATCAATTTATTTATGCTCTATAACTTATGCCTATAAAGTTGCTGTAAAGCGTGTGTTAATGAGGATGATACACATTGTGTCAGTTTTGGGGCTTCTCTTGTTTTGAATGGAAGTTATTTTCTTCGCGTAAAATAAAACATCCAAAATAAAGTGCCATATAATGAATGCCTTAGGGGTTCTCTGTGCCCCCATGCAATGTCCCCCTCCATACAATGACATTGTGATGTAATGAGTATATTCAAAAACACCTCTCAGTTCTTGCTTACATCCATTGAGCCTCTCTCATCTTTACGCTTGCAAAGGAAAAAGCTGGCACTATCATCATCTTTGCCAGTCCCCAATGTTGCGACAAGTTCTTGGCATTTGAGACGGTTCATTAGAGGCATTTTAGTCCTTTCTTGTACAGTTTCACTCCACACGGAAATCCCACGTGTGATGTGCAGACAAAAGATTTTGATTGATTTTAGTTATGTTTCATAAAGTATGTTCCATAAAGATGCTGTTCGTTGCGTTTTATAATTGTATAAATTGGGGGGCATGACCATCTTTTGACTGGTTTTGTCTTGTGCTGCTGTTTTGTTTGTGGTCTTGTCTTTATTCACATCTTTATTCACATCTTTATTCACAGGGGGGAAAAGTGTATAGACTGTAGTTTATGGCAGAGACGATTCGTATTATAGGCATTGATCCCGGATTACGGCGTACAGGGTGGGGCGTTATCGATGTTGTGGGTAATCGTCTTCAGTTTATTGCAGCAGGGACGGTTTCTTCTGATGTAAAGTGTGAGCTGGCTTCTAGACTATGTCAGATCCACAAAGGTCTTTCAGAGGTTGTGCATCAATTTATGCCCCATGAAGCCGCTGTAGAACATGTGTTTGTCAACAAAGATGCTACAGCAACTTTAAAACTTGGGCAAGCGCGTGCAATTGCACTGCTGGTTCCTGCGCAAGCAACTCTTCCTGTTTTTGAATATGCGCCCAACAAAGTGAAAAAATCGGTTATTGGTGTTGGACACGGTGCTAAAGAACAAATCCATATGATGGTAAAAGTTCTCCTCCCACGTGCTGAATTTGATAGCAGTGATGCGGCTGATGCTCTTGCTCTTGCTCTTTGTCATAGTATGCACCGTAACAGTATTGACCGATCTTATCAGTCCAGGATGGCGATATGAGTGGGGTGGCAACATGATTGGCAAATTAAAGGGCACCCTTGAGCATATCTTTGATGATCATATCCTTCTTGATGTGCACGGTGTGGGGTATGTTGTTTTTGTGTCAAATCGGCTCCGTCCTTCTTTACCTTCTGTTGGGGAGGCGTTAAGCCTTTTTATTGAAACGCATGTTCGTGAAGACGCAATCCGCCTTTTTGGTTTTGCTACAAGAGCTGAACAGGAGTGGTTTTGTCTTCTACAAAATGTTCCTGGAGTAGGGGCAAAGGTTGCTTTGGCAATCTTGGGTACTTTATCGCCAGATGAACTCGCACAAGCTATTGCCTTAAACGATGTTGCGATGATTAGTCGAGCGCCGGGCGTTGGTAAAAAAGTCAGTGAAAGAATTGTGGGTGAACTGAAAAGTAAAACACTCCCCTTTGAACAAGCGCTCAAGACTGTTTCGGTTCCTCAGCGTGAGATGACCAATCAACCTGCGCATGACGCGCTTTCCGCGTTGATGAAGCTAGGGTTTGAACGGGAGCAAGCATCCCGTGCTCTTGCTCTTGCGATGAACGATCTTGAGGAGGAAACTGTTTCTTCTGCCCTGCTGATCCGCCATAGTCTCAAATTGCTTTCTTCTCCTACTTAAAATCAAGGTAACAATGCATAAAGATGAAGATAAACGCCTTCTGGGTTCCGCTTCCCTTCCTAACGATCCAGATCGTTCCTTAAGACCACAAGTTCTCGATGATTTTATTGGTCAAGAAGCGGCACGGGCTAATTTAAAAATATTTATTGAAGCAGCAAAAACGCGGCAAGAAGCGCTGGATCATGTTTTGTTTGTAGGACCACCGGGGTTAGGAAAAACAACGCTTTCACAAATTATGGCAAAAGAATTAGGCGTTAATTTTCGCTCTACTTCAGGACCTGTCATCGCTAAAGCAGGAGATTTAGCCGCTCTCTTGACCAATCTCGAAGAACGTGATGTCTTGTTTATTGATGAAATTCATCGCTTAAATCCGGCGATTGAGGAAATTCTTTATCCAGCCATGGAAGATTATCAACTTGATTTGATTATTGGAGAGGGGCCGGCAGCACGTTCGGTGAAAATTGATCTGGCTAAATTTACTTTGGTAGCGGCAACTACACGTTTGGGGCTTTTGACCACACCGCTGAGAGACCGTTTTGGCATCCCAATTCGTCTAAATTTTTATACTATAGAAGAATTGGAATATATTGTGCAGCGTAATGCACGGCTTTTTGCCGTCAAGATCAGTGATGATGGTGCTCATGAAATTGCACGCCGAGCACGGGGGACTCCTCGTATTGCTGGGCGGCTTTTACGGCGCGTTTGTGATTTTGCTTTGGTTAAACAGGCAAAACAAATTGACCAAAAAATCGCTGATGAAGCACTTTCGCGCCTTGAGGTCGATCATCTTGGGCTTGATCCGCTTGACCGTCGCTACTTGCTCCTGATTGCGGAAACTTTTTTAGGGGGACCGGTGGGGATTGAAACAATTGCTGCTGCTTTATCAGAACCACGCGATGCCATTGAAGATATTGTTGAACCGTATTTGCTCCAACAAGGTTTTATTCAAAGAACCGCTCGTGGACGCATTCTAACTGAAAAGGCTTGGAGCCATTTAGGGCTTTCTGCTCCTGCCTCTACAACCTCTATACAAAGGCGTTCTCAACTTTCTGATGCTCAAGACAATTCATCACTTCAGACGTCTTTATGGGATGGGGAAGATGACTAAGATATTCTCTTTATTAAAAGAAACTATGTGAATATTTTATAGCAAGGTCATAAAATACAAGAGACGTGCTTCTTTTAGTATATTCTGACCAAAAAGGTCTTGCACGATTAAGGGGGGGCTTTTTCTTTTCACAACTTCAACACAAAAATGTGTTCAATCTTTTGATTGATAAACAATTTGCTATATTAGATGATTTTATGGGACATGAAGCCAATGACAGAAATAACTCCTTTTAAGAGCAATCATACAAATTCTTTTCATAACTTTCAGGTCCGCGTTTATGTTGCGGATACAGATTTTTCCGGTGTGGTTTATCATGCGCGTTATCTTGAGTTTTTTGAACGAGGACGTTCAGAGTTTTTACGGGATACCGGTTTTAATAATAAGATGTTAGCAGCAGGGGTTGAGGGGGAAAAACTGTTTTTTGTTGTGCGTCATATGGAAATTAATTTTTCAAGACCAGCTAAAATTGATAATCTTTTAGTTGTTAAAACATGTGTTACTCATATCCAAGGGGCACGCTTTTTTATGGAGCAATCTATTTTGCATGAGGCGACCACGTTGGTAACAGCTAAAGTTGAAATTGCTCTGATTAATGAGGAGGCAAAACCGCGACGTTTACCCAAAGAACTTTTTGCAAAAATGCTTGGTTAAAATTGTTATTCATTGAACGAGCAGTTTCAGGAGTGATCAGGGGATATAAAGTAACCTACAATCTAAGACCATACATTTATCATAGCCTAAATGTTTTCCAACAAGGTCGCATGATACATCAAAAGAAAGCACCTCTGCTACAATAACTACACTAAATTGAACTACACTAAATTGAAGATGATATCCCACAAAATTAAACACGCCTCATCCATGTTATGATTCAAAATCAATGTCTCATCATCCATTTTCTGCTATAAACTCAAGATATTTTCTTTCTTTTGAAGAAAGGTTCGTTGGCATAGGAAAACGGCAGAAAAGGCCAAAACAAAAAAGAAATAAAAAATGGATTAGGATTTATTTTTATAAAAATGCACATACCCAGCAAAATATTGCAATGTTGCAATAAAGTGATAATAAGCTATTAGATCAAAAATTTTCTCAAAACACCCAAAGAGTATTTTAAGCAATTTGATTTTTTTACTGGATTGTCATTTGGTATCACAAGAGCGTATGTCCTATCCATTTTCATCCATAATGCGTGACTTTATCTGCGCTCCTAAACGCAGTGAATGAGTGAGAGATTAATGTATACAAAGCAGAAATGTATTCTGGATTTAAAGTTTCAAAAGCACATTATTTTATATGATAGATCGATTTGGAAAGGTAAATTATCACTTCTCATGGGCAAAAACCCCAATAGAGTAATAGAATAAAATATTTTCATTTCAAATCTGTTCATGTTGAAACAATTTAAATCATTTGCTTATACATCATAAGATGAGCAATATAAATCATTGAAAAAATTGTAAAAATGTTTCTTATGGATCATTCTCAATGCAATAACGATCAAATATCGCAAGTGAGCAAAGAGAGCGAAGAAGCCGGTTTTCATGAAGTAAAGATGTGAAAAGGCTTTTTTACGTCACAGAAGCTTTTACGTTATACCATGATGCCAGAGAGAGATGATGGGCATTGAAAGGGGCTAATTCACAATACAATGAGATTACATGAGACTTACACTAGATTTATGGGACTACATTAGGGTGCATGGGTGAGGCGCATTGTTGTGAGGTATTTTATGGTGGTTTATTGTCGTTTTTTTGTGCCCGAGGGTGTCCCCGTATTAAATTCGATGCAAAATGAGAGAAAATAGTCTGAGGCAAAGCGCAGTCTTTCATGATTATAACATATTTATTTATAATGATAATTCATTGCGTTGTCACTTTTAGATAATTCTGAAACTTGTAAGATTTTTTCTTTTCAAGCTTTATTGCTGTGAATTAATCAAAAACATTTTCTTACATGTCACAAGCGGGCTTGGTGAGTGGGGACAAAAACACTTAAGAAAGGAATAAAAATGCCTCTTATGAATGTTTTCAAGTACTAAGACTTATCGCTGCATTTTAAGATTAAAACGTGTATGAGGGTTTAGCTTTCTTTTCATGAGCGTAAAGATGGTGGTGTATAATAGATTTGATATCACGCATTTTTATATCTTTTGTTTTTATAGCATTTATGGGGAAGGCTTTATCGTTATATTATTCATAAATGCTGTTGTGAAATGAGGGGGGCGTGTGTTGAGGGATGTCTCTCGTCATCACTTTTTAAAGAAATTTAAGAAACAAGTCTTGTTTTAGCACATGAATTTATGTGAGACTAAGGTTTTTTACTTAAATTTAGAAACTATAAAATAATCTGTTTTATAGAATTTTAAAAAATACACCTTTTATTTAGAGGGACAAAAATTATGCCGCATGGTGAACTAACGAATCCGGAAACAATTGGAATGTTGCATTTGTTTATGCAAGCGAGTTGGATCGTGAAAGGTGTTATGATCGGGTTGCTGCTCGCTTCCATTTGGAGTTGGGCAATTATTTTTGATAAAATTTTTACGTATCGGAGAATACGGCGTGAAATAAAGCAGTTCGAACGTACATTTTGGTCAGGCAAAGCGCTAGAAGATCTTTATGCGTCATGTAAAAGTCAACACACCAATAGTATATCTGCCGTTTTTATGGCGGCAATGATTGAATGGAAAAAATCTCTTGAAAAAGGGACCCATACATCAAAAAGTTTGCAGAGCAGAATTGATAAGGCTATGGATTTGACGCTGGGGCGTGAAAGTGAAAAAATAGAATCAAAATTAAGTTTTCTTGCGACATTGGGATCTGCGGGACCCTTTATCGGACTTTTTGGAACAGTTATTGGTATTATGGAGTCTTTTCTTTCTATTTCAGCTTCTCAAAATACATCACTTGCCATTGTCGCGCCAGGGATTGCAGAAGCGCTTTTGGCGACCGCTATTGGTTTGTTTGCAGCAATTCCAGCCGTTATTGCTTATAACAAGTTGACTCATGAAAGTGCGCGCATCATTGCACAAATAGAAAATTTTGCTGATGAATTTTCAACAATTGTATCGCGGCGTATTGATGAAACACGCACAGCGCCTTCCTCATTATAAAAAGGAGCTTATCCCATGGGAATTTCTGTTGCTTCTTCTTCTCGAAAAAATACACGCAGGCGCTATCATTCACGAAGCCAACTGATGAGTGAGATCAATGTCACTCCTTTTGTGGATGTCATGCTGGTCTTGTTGATTATTTTTATGGTCTCTGCCCCCCTTTTAGTGAACGGTGTTCCTCTAGATTTGCCTCATAGTCAAGCGGGTCCCGTACGAGCTCAAAAAACGCCCCTTACGGTTTCACTTGATGCGCAAGGGCGCTTTGCCATTAATCAAGATTATTATGAAACGTCACAAGCACTGATTGCACACCTTAAAACTCTTCTGGAAGAAGATGCTACACAAAAAGATCAACGGGTTTTTGTGCGGGTTGCTAAAACTGTTGAATATCAGCAAGTATTAAAACTGCTGGCGGATATTCAAAAAGCGGGGTTTTCTCAAGTTGCGTTAGCAAGTCTAGCACAATAAATAATAAGTAATAAAATTTTCGCATAACCTGTTGTTTTTAAAGTGTTTTTAATGGAGCTCAGAGTGATTAAAAATGAAAAAATATAAGTCATAAATAAGGCATAAAGAATGAACAAAGACTCCTATCATAGCATGAAACGAGGCTTGGCTTTATCCCTTGTGGTCCATGTCATTTTTCTCAGTTGGGGAGCCGTTCAGTTTACAAGCTCTGTCTCTTTACCACAACCATTGGAAGCAATTCCCATCACTCTTGCTCCTTTAGTGGACGAGTTGTCCTCTCAACAAGGATCCGTGAAGGCTCCCATCCGTGCAATCCCTGCCGTTAAACCAACTATGCAACCACAAGAGAAAGAAGATGCACGCCATATTGGAGAGGGACAAATAGATAGTCTAGCACCTTTTCAACCAAAGGAAAAACTGCGTCCTGTTGAAACAGCATCGCTACCACCAAGCAAGAACACGTCAGAAACATTTACACCCGAACTTACAAAACCAGAATTATTAGAAGTAAAAACAGAGGATACTCCCAAAGTTGCGCCTGAGATGCCTTTGAGAGCACCGGAGGATACTCCCAAGGTTGCGCCTGAGATGCCTTTGAGAGCACCGGAGGATACTCCCAAGGTTGCACCTGAGATGCCTTTGAGAGCACCGGAGGATACTCCCAAGGTTGCACCTGAGATGCCTTTGAGAGCACCGGAGGATACTCCCAAAGTTGCACCTGAGATGCCTTTGAGCGCGCCGGAGGATACCCCCAAGGTTGCACCTGAGATGCCTTTGAGCGCGCCGGAGGATACTCCCAAAGTTGCGCCTGAGATGCCTTTGAGAGCACCGGAGGATACCCCCAAGGTTGCACCTGAGATGCCTTTGAGCGCGCCGGAGGATACCCCCAAGGTTGCGCCTGAGATGCCTTTGAGCGCGCCGGAGGATACCCCCAAGGTTGCACCTGAGATGCCTTTTAAGGCGCCGGAAGATGCGCTCAAGCCTGCGCACAAAAATGAAGAGATGATATCGCCAAAAGAATTGGCTCCAACGGTACAGAAGGTACCAGCAGAACAGATTGTTCATCAAGCGCCCAAAATTACACTTCCAGAAAAATCTCTTCTTCCACAGTTTAAACCAAAATTTGACGAAGAATTTCCAAGGAAGAATGCGGCTGCATTGAATCAAAAGACGCTAAAGCTTAACAAGAAAAACCAAGAAAAACAGACTATTGAAGATATTTTAGCACTGGAGGAAAATAATTTGCTCAATCGTGCGCGGTCACAAGGAGGGGGAGCAAAACGTTCTCATACACCAGAAGCTTTGGGCGCAAGAAAAAACATTGATGATACCACAAAAATGGCACAAACATTGGTCAATATTGCGGGGGCATGTATTCAACAGAAGCTTAAACTTGTGGCGCTTGGTGGCGATTTAAAAAACCGTCCGGTTGTGCGGTTGCGATTTTATTTAGATCGTGAAGGGATGGTTGTGGGCGATCCTATCATTGATCCCGTAAGCGGTCTTGAGAGTCAACAAGCTATTATGATAAGGCAGGTGTACGCCGCTGTCTTTTCATGCCAACCTTATGCAGATCTCCCACGTGATCAATATGATCTATGGGGGCAAGGTTTTGACTTTAATGTTGATCCCCTCCAAGAAATCAGATGATAAATGAGAAAAAATAAATTGGCTTAACGAAAGGACACATTCCATGATGACTATAACGAGACATAAAGTTTTTGCTTGGTTTATTGTCACTTGTGGGTTGTGGCTTTCAAGTATTTCATCGGGCTATGCGCAATTGAAAGGGACTATTTCGAGCGCTGATTTTAATCCCATTCCCATTGCAATTACAGACTTTATTTCCAATGATTCGATTGGGTTGAAAATATCTGCTGTGGTGACAGCCGATCTTGAGCGGTCGGGGCTTTTTTTACCGCTTAATAAAGAAAATTTTCTTGAAAATATTTCTAATCCTAATAAACAACCGCATTTTGCGTCTTGGCAGAAAATAAAAGCGCAAGGTTTAGTTACGGGGCAAGTCATGAGAGAAATCGATGGACGTTTGAGGGTCGATTTTCGTTTATGGGATGTTTTTGGACAAAGACAATTGAAAGGACGGCGTTTTTATACCGCGACAGAACGTTGGCGGCGTGTGGCACATATGATCGCAGATGAGATCTATAGTGAGATGACAGGAGAAAGTGGTTATTTTGATACACGAATTGTTTTTATCGATGAAACAGGCCCCCAAAATGCACGCATTAAACGCTTAGCAATGATGGATCAAGATGGCGCAAATTTGATTTATATGTCTGATGGAAGTGAATTGGTGCTTACACCACGTTTTTCCCCAAAAAGACAAGAAATGACCTATATGGCTTATGAGGACAATCAAGTACCTCATGTTTATCTTCAACAAATTGAAATGGGACAAAGAGAGTTGATCGGAACGTTTAATAACATGACAATTGCTCCGCGTTTTTCTTCTGATGGACAAAAGGTCATTATGAGTTTGTTACAAAATGATGGCAGTGCAAATCTTTACACCATGGATTTACGAACCCGTACGATGACGCGACTTACAACAACTTCTGCTATTGATACTTCTGCTTCTTATTCACCGGATGGAAAACAAATCGTCTTTTCCTCAGATCGTAGTGGAAAGCCGCAAATCTATAAAATGAATGCGGATGGGAGTGATATTCAGCGTATTTCTTCAAACGAGGGGAGTTATTCGACACCTATTTGGTCTCCACGGGGTGACTATATCGCCTTTACAAAACAATTAAGCGGACAATTTTCTATCGGTGTTATGCGCCCTGATGGACAAGGAGAACGAATTTTAACCACAGGGTTTCACAATGAAGGACCAACTTGGGCACCCAATGGTCGTGTGCTGATGTTCTTTCGCAAAAATCCCGGTATGGGACCAAAAATCTATACGATTGACATTACAGGACGCAATGAACGTCAATTACCCACCCCCAATGATGCTTCGGATCCAGCATGGTCGCCATTGCTCAATATACAGTAAAACAAAATGCTTAAAAACAGAACATAGAAGGAATATAGTCTATACAGTTTCAAGTTTACACAATCTCAATTGTCTTTAATTATTTAAAAGAAGGAATCGATTATAGTGGGCATGGGGAGTTATGTAGATTTCATCTATCATCTACGGTTGTTTATCGACAATAGAATTTCCTTGGGGGAAAATGCTTAAAAAATTCAAAAACAACATCTTGAAAAAATATAGTCGAAAATTCTGAGGTCTCTAGATTTCAACTTTTTACTCAAAGTGTCTCTCTATATATTTTTGACTTCCTCTTTGATTTGGTTTGCGAAGAGTCTAGACTCTTGTCAAGGGTGTTTTTCTGCTGCTCTCTGATGTGTTTTATTCAAGTACGCTGTTGTTTTAGGTCAGAATATTGATTGATCGGTAATAGCAAAAGGACAGATTTTTAAGATAAATGACATTATTTTATGAAACATACGATGCCATAAAGTTAATGCTATAAAGTCAAAAATTTATCCGCAACGGATTAGAGAGATATACCGGCTTTTTGGATAATACTTTGCTAAACAATCAGCTCTGGCTTTCCATTTGCTTATTTTTATTCTGTGATGTTGTAAAAACACTGTCATTTGAGGTGTGGCGATATAAGGCATATAAACTTCCTTGAGATATTTAAGTGTTTTTTAAGTGCATGGCGAATATTTAGGGGAGTGTGTATTTTTTGAGCCTTAAGTTTCAAGTGAATTCCATGAGTGATTCGTTATAGGAATACGTCAAGAAAATCCGAATTGTTTACAGACCAGATCATCTTCATTACTTGAGGGTGGGGAGGTTAATCTTAAAGAACAAAAAGATTAAATAGAGAGGGGCTATAGGGATAATCTTTGGGGCATGTAAGAAAGGCGTGAGACTACAGAGTTTTTTTATGCTTTCTTTTTTTGGTTATGTTTTCTGGAATTAATGGCGGTTTTCTTGTTGCACCAATGGTTAGTCCCCGCTATTGACGCGGGGCTTTTATATGTGCGGATAAAGAGGCGAGGAGACAGATGCTTTTGAAGCCCTCATGAATGAAGAGAGGGCTTGTGCAAATGATAGGAATTATACAGATAATTTTGCCAAAATCTCATCGCTGACATCAAAATTGGCATAAACATTTTGTACATCATCATCTTCTTCTAATGTTGAAATCAGTCGCAAAACGGACAAAGCTTTTTCTTCATCTATTGGTGCAAGGGTGGTGGCTTTCCAAATCGTTTTAATCGATTCTGCTTCACCAAGTTTTGCTTCAAGTGTTTTGGAAACTTCACCAATATCTTCGAATGCGCAGGTAATATGATGTCCGGTTTCTTCTGATTGCACATCTTCAGCACCGGCTTCAATTGCTGCATCCATGATGTTATCGGCTGTCCCTGCTTCTGGCTTATAGATTATTTCACCAATCCGATTAAACATGAAACTGACCGATCCTGTTTCTCCTAGGGCTCCTCCTGATTTTGTGAAGGCGGCGCGCACATTTGAAGCGGTGCGGTTGCGGTTATCAGTTAAAGCTTCAACAATGACGGCAACGCCACCTGGTCCATAGCCCTCATAGCGTACTTCATCATAATTTTCGACATCGGTACCTGAAGCTTTTTTAATCGCGCGTTCAATATTATCTTTCGGCATCGATTGTGCTTTGGCATTTTGAACAGCCAGCCTTAAACGTGGATTCATGGCTGGATCAGGAGCACCTTGTTTTGCTGCTACGGTAATTTCCCGCGCAAGTTTAGAAAATATTTTCGAGCGCATTGCATCTTGACGCCCTTTACGGTGCATAATATTTTTAAATTGTGAATGGCCAGCCATAGTTTTCCTTCCTATTTTAGGGCTTTCTTTCCAGTTGGATACTCTTTAGAATTTAAGGCGACAAAACACGCATCCCACCAGAATAAATGTGCCACAGCATGAGGTGAAGTAATCGAATAAACCCTTTATAAGAAAATTCATCTTAAAGGTAAAGACACCTTAGTTGAGGATCATTACAAGAGAGATCTCTTGTCGTTGAGCAAAAATAACGCTATAACAGAATGTAATCTCATGGCAAAATGGTTTATTCCATGCCTCGCTTTGTTTTAGGAGTGGTTGGAGAGACCTAACATATAAAAAGTTCTAGTGCTCTTGAGTGGGCGGTAACCTGCCTCATAGAAGAGGCGCAGAAGAGGATTTATAAAAATGGCAACGCAACTTTTGATGCCCAAAGCAACAGCTGTTTGGTTGGTTGATAATACAGCTCTTTCTTTTGATCAGATTGCAGAATTTTGTAAATTGCATGTTTTGGAAGTAAAAGCTATTGCCGATGGTGATGCGGCTTATGGTATTAAAGGTTTAGATCCGATTAGTTCTGGGCAATTGACGCGCAGTGAAATTGCACGGGTGGAGGCTGATCAAAACGCACGCTTGAAAATTTCTCAATCTAGGGTGCATATTCCTGAAAAAAAACGCAAAGGGGCGCGCTATATCCCTCTTTCTCGACGCCAAGATCGTCCCAATGGTATCCTATGGTTGGTTACGAACCATCCCGAGTTGAAAGATGCACAAATTGCACGGTTGATTGGGACAACAAAAGCGACAATTGAACAAATCCGCCTTAGGACCCATTGGAATAGTGCAAATTTGGTTCCTCTTGATCCTGTAGGACTTGGTTTGTGTTCGCAAATCGATTTAGATTTTGAGCTCCAGCGTGCGGCGAAAAATCGCCCTGTTGCTGCAGAAGAAGATAGGTCGTTGCTTCCCGCTTCTGTGACGGAAAACGCTGCCCTAGAGGAAAATGAGAGTGAAGAAAATCTGCATAAGACTTTTGATGCTGATAAAGTTTTTGCAAAGCTGAACGCGCTGCAAAAAAATCGTCAAGATCAAGATGATGCATAAGATGCATAAAAAGCCATGACACATAAGGGAAACATTTCTTATGGAAATGTTAGAGGAATGGCTGGAGAGAAGAAAAATTGGCAGAGACTCAAAAATAAAAATGATGACCAAAAAACAGAAAAATTTCGTCTTCATTAGGAATTAACGGTTATTCTTGAAAATATTTTTAAGAATTTACCCTTCTTTACGACACTCAAGGAGAAACGGACTATGCGCTCTACCCAAAAAACCTTCTCTTATTCCTTAGCTGTCCTCTTTTTTTTCGCACTATGCTTGGCTGGGTGTGGCAAAAAAAATGTCGGTGCACTTAACGGTATGAATGGCGCTTATATGAATGATGCTGGTTTGAATCAGGTGCCACCAGGCTCAGGACAAGAATTTACGGTTAATGTGGGTGATCGCGTGTTTTTTAGTCTCGATTCTTCTTCACTTGATGCTGATGCTGAACGTATTTTAACGCGCCAAGCGGAATGGTTGCTTCATTATCCTTATTATTCTATTATGATCGAAGGTCATGCTGATGAGAGGGGAACACGTGAATATAACTTGGCACTTGGACAGCGCCGTGCTGTTGCTGTGCGAAACTATTTGGTGTCTCTAGGTGTGTCTGAACAACGGATTCAAACAATTTCTTACGGAAAAGAAAGACCTGTAGCGGTCTGTGATGATATTTCCTGTTGGAATCAAAATCGACGTGCTGTGACAACGTTGAGTCACATGAATAGTCATTAAAAAGAAGATTGTTTGTTTCAACTATTCAATAAGCTCTTAAGGGGAAAAAGGAATGTATCGTAAAATCAATTGGAAAACACTCTTTTATATGGCGGTTTTCATAGCTTGTTCTACTTCACTTGTTCAAAGTGCGGCACGAAAGGCTTCCGAATATCCTGCACATGATACGGATAAAGTTGATGAAGTTGATAAGGCATCTAGCGTGGAGGAAAAAGCCACTGACACTGCTGATAAGGCTGTCGATGCAGTGAAGAAAGCACCTGATGCAGCTGATAAAGCAGCATCTAGCGCGGAGGAAAAAGCCACTGACACTGTTAATAAGGCTATTGATGCAGTGAAGAAAGCACCTGAAGCAGCTGATAAAGCAGCATCTAGCGCGGAGGAAAAAGCTACTGACACTGTTAATAAGGCTATTGATGCAGTGAAGAAAGCACCTGAAGCAGCTGATAAAGCAGCATCTAGCGCGGAGGAAAAAGCCACTGACACTGTTAATAAGGCTATTGATGCTGTGAAGAAAGCGCCTGAAGCAGCTGATAAAGCAGCATCTAGCGTGGAGGAAAAAGCCACTGACACTGTTAATAAGGC
>NZ_JBHIMO010000002.1:122046-191258 GCF_042194195.1 Bartonella sp. MR30HLJHH
AAGAAAGCGCCTGAAGCAGCTGATAAAGCAGCATCTAGCGTGGAGGAAAAAGCCACTGACACTGTTAATAAGGCTATCGATGCAGTGAAGAAAGCACCTGATGCAGCTGATAAAGCAGCATCTGATGTGGTGGAAAAAGCCACTGACACTGTTAATAAGGCTATCGATGCAGTGAAGAAAGCGCCTGAAGCAGCTGATAAAGCAGCATCTAGCGTGGAGGAAACAGCCACTGACACTGTTAATAAGGCTATTGATGCAGTGAAGAAAGCACCTGAAGCAGCTGATAAAGCAGCGTCTAGCGTGGAGGAAAAAGCCACTGACACTGTTAATAAGGCTATCGATGCTGTGAAGAAAGCACCTGATGCAGCTGATAAAGCAGCATCTAGCGTGGAGAAAAAAGCTACTGACACTGTTAATAAGGCTATCGATGCTGTGAAGAAAGCGCCTGATGCAGCTGATAAAGCAGCGTCTAGCGTGGTGGAAAAAGCTACTGACACTGTTGATAAGGCTATTGATGCAGTGAAGAAAGCACCTGAAGCAGCTGATAAAGCAGCATCTAGCGCGGTGGAAAAAGCCGCTAGTGTTGTGGAGCACCAAGGGATTATTTTAGAGAATCAACAGGCTTTATTTAAAGATTATGATTTAGATAAGCTTTTGCATAAGATACGAATGGTGCTTGAGCATAATAATCTAAAAAATGTTAACAAGCAGTTTCATGGGCTTTTTGATAAAAAATCCCCGTCCGTTTATTCTTGCTCTTTTGAAAAGTCCGCTGTGGATGAAAAATCTCAGACTGTAAAAGAAGAGATGGAGCAGGAGCATAGTATAGGTGATCAGACAAAGGTTGCTGCTGTGGACGCTAAGGTGGAGAGCCATGATCATGAAAACAATCAACATTTTAACAAAGTGCATGAAGTAAGTGCTCCAATTGAAGCACATCAGAGTGACAATCTTTCTTCTTCTAAAGCTTTGTATAAGGAAGGGTATGATTTTATTCGTTCTGCCAACTATGTTGATGCTGAAAAAAGCTTTTGCGCTTTTCAAAATCGTTACAAAAAAGATTCTTTGAGTGATGATGCTTTATTTTGGTTGGCTGAATCTTTGTTGGGACAAAAACGCTATCATGAAGCAGCACAAGTTTATCTTACCGCATGGTATGCAGATAAAAAGAAGCTCTATACCTCCGAGATTTTGCTGAAATTAGCAAGAAGTATGATCGCTCTTGAGCCAAATAAAGACGATTGTGCTCATTTTGTGAAAAAATCAAAACATCAAAAAACATTAGAGTCTATTTTTTGTAAACCTGCAAAATAAATAGCGAGGTCGTTTTCGGTGTGCGTTAGACTGGCAAGAAATCTCTTTAAAACATCGGATTTTATTCAGTGTCAGAAGTTGATTCTTGCCGTCTCAGGGGGAAGTGATTCTTTGGCTTTGATGTTTTTGGTCAAAGAGCATTTGGAAACTCTCTCAGTTCCTCCAGAAATGATTGTTGTCACGGTTGATCATCAATTGCGTAAAGAATCAACGCGTGAAGTAGAAACTGTTGCGAAAATTTGTCGAGTCCATCACATTAAACATATTGCTGTGCGGTGGGAAGGTGAAAAACCAAAGACGCATATTGCTTCCAGTGCTCGTGTTGCACGCTATGATCTCTTGGTTAAAGAAGCACAAAAACAAGGCGCATCAGTTATTATGACGGGCCATACACTCAATGATCAGGTTGAAACCTATCAAATGCGGTATCAACGTCTCCAAAAAAATAGAGGTGCGTTGCACGGTGAAGTTGGTGCCGTGCGTGATGAGGTTTATTCCAGTGGTTTTGCCGGTGTTTTGCGCGGTGAAGCCGAAGGTATACATGATGAGGATCATGCCAGAGAAACGGGAAAAAATATTGCCGAAAAAAACTATGGTCTCCTATATGAGCGTGGTTTATCCTGTATTCCGCGTGAGGCGTTGTTGCATAGAAAAGTGCGTTTGATTCGGCCGCTCCTTGGTGTAAAACGCCAAACATTACGAAATTATTTACGCTTACAAGGACAAACATGGATTGATGATCCAACCAATGAAGATCGCAATTTTGAACGTGTGCGCGTGCGTCAATCTCTTCATCCTGAAAAATTGGCTTATATTGCTCAAAAAATAAATGAAGCCGCATTGCAGCGTCGTCAACAAGCGAAAAATATTGCTGATTTGATCTTAGCGCTGGATATTACTGTTCAACATGGGCGTTGTTTCATAGCAAAGCCTGCGCTATTTTTACAGAAACATTCCAGTTTTCCTTTTGTGATGGGGCTTTTTGCGGTGTTGATGGGAGGGGGATTTTATTTACTTTCCAATCAAAAATTAAACATGCTTGTTCAAAGACTCTGTCTCGATTCTCCAGAAAAGAAGCGTTTTACTTATGCGGGCTCTGTTATTGAATATAACAAGTACGGAATTTCTTTGTGGCGTGAAGGGCGGAATATGAAAGAGGCTATTGTTGAGCCAGATAAAACTTTTATATGGGATGGGCGCTATCAGATCACAAATCATGGATCTGAGGCTATAAAGATTGGAGCCGCAAATTTAGAACAGCTGAAATTTTTATTGAAAAATAGCGACTTTGAGCTTGAAAAGCCTCATTTTCCCTCTTTACAATCGCTGCTGATGATCTCAAATCACAAAGGGTATGATATTCCAGAGTTGATTTCTCAAGCAGTTGTTCATAAACATGTTATCATCAAGCGGATTATGGCACCTTTCGATTGGCTTTCCTCACGAGAAGATGCTGCCTTGGTAAATATTGTGGAACCTTTTTTTTATATTGAGGTGAAAAGATAAAGAAAAATTATGCTAAAAGAAAATAAACAGCTTCTCATCCCTTGGCAAGGGGCTGACAAGGTTATATGTTAAGGGGAACTGTTTGAAATCTATATTTGATTAAGTGGGCTGAATATGAATTCCAATTACCGCTCTCTCCTCATTTGGGGAGTTATTGCCTTCATTTTGATTGTGTCGTTTTCTCTCTTTAATGGAGATAGTCAGCGTTCTGGTGGTGGAGAAGTCTCCTATTCTGAATTTTTGCAAAAAGTTGAGAATAATGAGTTGAAATCTGTGACCATTCAAGGTCAAAAATTAACAGGACAAACCGTTGAACATAGAGCTATTTCAACCTATGCTCCTCGCGATCCAGGTTTGATACAAAAATTGGAAAGCAAAAACGTTAATGTTAAAGCTATTCCTGAAAGCTCTGGAAATAGCATTTTCCTCAATCTTCTCTTTTCCTTATTGCCTGTTATTATTATCGTGGGGGCGTGGGTCTTTTTTATGCGGCAAATGCAAAATGGATCACGCGGTGCAATGGGATTTGGGAAATCAAAAGCGAGATTGCTTAATGAAGCGCAAGGACGTGTTACCTTTAAAGATGTTGCTGGCGTTGAAGAAGCAAAGCAAGATCTTCAAGAAATTGTTGAATTTTTACGTGAACCACAAAAATTTCAACGCTTAGGGGGGCGTATTCCACGCGGTGTTTTGCTTGTTGGTCCTCCAGGAACCGGTAAAACTTTGCTAGCACGTTCTGTGGCAGGTGAAGCTAATGTGCCATTCTTTACCATTTCAGGGTCTGATTTTGTTGAAATGTTTGTTGGTGTTGGGGCGAGCCGTGTGCGCGATATGTTCGAACAGGCTAAAAAAAATGCACCTTGCATTATCTTTATCGATGAAATCGATGCTGTTGGACGTCATCGGGGGGCTGGACTTGGTGGTGGAAACGATGAACGTGAACAGACCTTAAATCAGTTGCTTGTCGAAATGGATGGGTTTGAGCCCAATGAAAGTATTATTCTTATTGCTGCAACAAACCGTCCCGATGTGCTTGATCCCGCGTTGTTAAGACCAGGGCGTTTCGACCGACAAGTTGTTGTGCCAAATCCTGATGTTTCTGGGCGTGAACAAATCTTGAAAGTGCATGTGCGCAACGTGCCTTTAGCACCTAACGTTGACTTAAAAATTTTGGCAAGGGGAACACCAGGATTTTCCGGTGCGGACCTGATGAATTTGGTCAATGAAGCTGCTCTTATGGCTGCGAGCCGTAATAAAAGAGTTGTCACGATGCAAGAATTCGAAGATGCCAAAGATAAGGTGATGATGGGGGCTGAACGTCGTTCAACCGCTATGACACAAGAGGAAAAGGAACTCACTGCTTATCACGAAGCAGGACATGCTATTGTGGCTCTTAATGTGCCGGTTGCTGATCCTGTCCACAAAGCAACAATCGTTCCAAGGGGAAGAGCATTGGGAATGGTGATGCAATTGCCTGAAGGTGACCGCTATTCCATGAGTTATCGATGGATGATTTCTCGTTTGGCCATTATGATGGGTGGACGTGTGGCTGAAGAATTAAAGTTTGGAAAGGAAAATATCACATCCGGTGCTTCTTCTGATATTGAGCAAGCAACTAAATTGGCACGCGCAATGATCACACGGTGGGGATTTTCTGATCTGCTTGGAAATGTAGCTTATGGCGATAACCAAGATGAAGTCTTTTTGGGTCATTCTGTTGCGCGAACACAAAATGTCTCTGAAGAAACAGCACGCATGATTGATATGGAAGTGCGTAAGCTTATTGATGATGCCTATAAAAATGCGACAAATATTTTGAAAACAAAAAGAAAAGAATGGTTTGCTTTGGCACAAGGTTTGTTGGAATATGAGACTTTAACGGGAGCTGAAATTAACGAAGTTATTGCAGGAAAGCCTCCTTCACGCACACAGAAAGATGAGGGTGCTGCGCCACGGGGATCTTCTGTTCCAAAAACTGGAAAAATGAAGACCGAGACAACAGTGGTAGATGAAAAAGATGCTGAAGCCGCCCCTCATAAAGCAGAGACCGATAAAGGCAAGGCAGGTAAAGCAGAGGTAGCTGTTGGGAAAAAAACAGCAAAATCCGGTAATGTTGAGCCTAAGGAGGCTCAGTCTAAAGAAGTGCAATCGGATGAGACTGAGAAAAAAGCGCAAAGCACAAAAGGTACCACAAAATCAGTCAACCGCTCTAAAAGTAATGCTGAAAAGAAGTCCAGTACTGCGGGAGATGATAAAGAAAAATAAGAACTGTTTAATAACGCTTGAGTAACGATGTTTTAGGAAAATTTCTAAATTCTTTGAGAAAGGCGCAAGCAAAGCTTGCGCCTTTAATGTAATATTTGCAAAAATATGGAAGCAAAAAATTAAGCAAAGCTGTTGTATGATGACAGTTTTAGCAGGCTATAAGGCGAGGTGGTATTTTCCTTTACGGATTTAGCAAGGTGTGAGGCTAGGCGATAGATTTCCTTGCGGATTTGGTAAGGTTTGAGGTTAGGTGCTGGGTTTCTTTACGGATTTAGCAAATGTGTGAGATTATCCTTTGGTTGAGAGGGGTTTAGATGTGTAGATGGTGAATAGGGTTCTTGATTGTCTAAATGCATGAAGGTTTAGACCAATGATCTGATTTTATATGGGGAGGGGGCCTATTGTACCAAGGGGGCTTGTTAGGGTTTTAAAGAAAAGCCAAGGGAAGAGTTATATATTAAAGGAAAGAGGCATGGTGCAAAAATATTTTGGTACAGATGGAATTCGGGGGAAAGCCAATTCATTTCCTATGACACCCGATTTTGCCATGAAGGTGGGGATGGCTGTAGGGGTTTTATTTCGCTCACAACATCAATCACGTCGTGTGGTGATTGGCAAGGATACACGATTATCTGGCTATATGTTGGAGAATGCTTTGGTTTCAGGGTTGACTGCTGCGGGGATGGAAGCTTTTTTATTGGGGCCAGTGCCAACACCTGCTGTTGCAATGCTTTGCCGTTCTTTGCGAGCGGATCTTGGGGTGATGATTTCTGCTTCTCATAATCCGTTCTATGATAATGGAATTAAACTTTTTGGTCCTGATGGTTTTAAACTTTCAGATGATATGGAAGCGAAAATTGAACAATTGATCGATACAGATCTTTCAAAGTCTTTAGCAAGTTCTTCTGAAATTGGTTATGCAAAACGGGTTGAGGGGGATATTTATCGTTATATTGAATATGCTAAACGAACTTTGCCGCGTGATGTTCGCTTAGATGCTTTGCGTATTGTTGTGGATTGTGCCAATGGAGCTGCTTATAAAGCTGCTCCCCGTGCTTTATGGGAATTGGGGGCTGAGGTTTTTGCTATTCATGATGAGCCTAATGGTACCAATATTAATCAAAAATGTGGATCAACCGATTTAAGCTCTTTAAAACGAAAAGTGCATGAAGTGCGTGCTGATGTGGGGATTGCTCTTGATGGAGATGGAGATCGTGTTCTCATTGTTGATGAAAAAGCACAAACGGTTGATGGAGATCAGTTGATTGCTGTAATTGCTGAAAATTGGCATAAAATGGGACGATTACGGTGCAATGGTGTTGTCACAACGATTATGTCAAATCTTGGACTGGAGCGTTTCTTGAACAGTAAAGGGTTGCACCTTGTAAGGACAAATGTTGGAGATCGTTATGTTGTCGACGCCATGCGCCAAAAGGGATATAATGTTGGTGGTGAGGCTTCTGGGCATATCGTGCTTAGTGATTTTGGTACAACGGGTGATGGTTTGGTGGCTGCATTGCAGATTTTAGCCTGTATGAAAGAAAGTCAAAGCCCTATGAGCCAATTGTGTAAACGGTTTGAACCTGTACCGCAAATTTTAAAAAATGTAACGATTAAAAATAAAAATGTACTGAAAAAAAATCCAGTCAAAGCGGCAATCGATAAAGCAACGCAACAATTGGGAAAAGAGGCACGGCTGGTGATCCGCGCTTCTGGAACTGAGCCGCTTATCCGCCTTATGGCTGAAGGCGATGCACGAGAAGTATTGGACACGGTCGTGACAGAGTTGATGGATGTTATTATCCATCATGATGTACGCATGGGTACTGCACTTGAGGAATCTTGAATTTTTTGAGAAAATTATCAGATCATCTTTTGATAAAGCTCTTATTGTAATGCGGGATTTTGGCAATTACAAAAGGTATGGTAGCTATGTTAGTGATGTAATAACGGTAATGGATACTCTATCTACTAATCAATTAAATAAAAAAGAGAAAAATAGAGTTCTAATAACTATAATGCGTAGAGTGTTCTATAGTTCGTAAGATATTAAAACCATGCCTTCTTTTGCTTGTTCGTAAACTAGTTATTATTTTAACAGAGTTTAGAGTAGGGGGGAGTTTATTATTGTTATTCATTCTTTTTACTGGATACACAGCGGGTGCAGCGCCCTATGAACATCAAACAGCAATGGTCATTGGTTATATCATCTTGATGTTTCTAAGCGCAGCTGCCAATTGGGGATATGATGCGCTCTTATTACGTTTAGCTCCCCTAATTATAAACTTATACTTTTCCGATAATGAGTAGAATAATTAGAAAGAGATGAGAATGATCAATTTTTTCACGACAGTTCTAATGTTTATAAAGTAAAAAAAGCCCTGTGATGTAAAAATAATGAACATTTTTTGTATCTTGGAGGGTTACACTCTATATTAATTTATGCTTTTAAGATTTAAACATAAAAGGATTGAAGCCTGCTATAATACTGGTACGACTAAAGGGTTTAGAACCGCCCATGCTCAAAAATTAAAGCGTATTCTAGGTGCCTTTGAAGTTGCTATATCGCCAAATGATTTCAATTTTCCGTCTTTTTGATTACATCTACTAAAGGGCGTTCTCAAAGGTTATTGGTCAGTTACCGTAAATGGAAATTGTCGCGTAATATTTCGCTTTGATGGCATAGATGTCGAAATGGTTGATTATCTGGATTATCATTAAAAAGGAGATCCAAACAATGATGAAGAATCCTTCACATCCCGGTGAATTATTGCGTGAAGATGTGATCAAAGAGCTTGGTTTATCCGTTAATGAAGCAGCAGAGCGGCTTGGTATTCTCGTGTAGCACTTTCTAGAGTTTTAAATGGAAAAGCCGCTATGAGTGCTAATCTTGCTATTAGGCTTGAAATGTCTGGTGTAAGCACAGCATGTGCTTGGCTCGCTATGCAAACAAATTATGATCTATCAAAAAAAATCCTTAACAACAGTCTCATGATCAAGATTGCATAAAAGAGTTTCAAACGGCGGTTAAGTTTTTGCAACAGAAACATGTGGAAGAGCTAAATCATGCGATAGCGCGTACAAAATCAAAAGATGTGAACGCGGGTAAGATAAGGAATAAAATCTTGTTTCTGTAGTCTGTTTGGCTATAATAAATATAAGCAAAGGAGGGTTTTATATGTTGAGTGAAGAGGAAATTAAGCGACGTCGCTTTGCTGCTAAAAATGCATTGGCAAGCCAACGTTTAGAGGGATTAGAGCCAGATCCGCTGGTTGTTGCGCAAATGGAGCGTGTTATTATTGGAGAGCTTGAAACAAGTGATATCATCAAAGATTATATGGAGCGGGTAAAACGTGGGGAAGTATAAGGGAAGCGGTGATCCTTATACTGATCTTGAAACTGGTGTGATGTATAATCGGCTTGGTATTAAAGACAAAGCCACACTGCAGCGCGTAGAATCTACGATTTCTTATGTAAAATCTTTCGAATTTGTACATACTCCTATTCGTGGTGAGTTTGATCTGAATTACATGAAAGAGATCCATAGAAGACTGTTTGGTGACATATATGAATGGGCGGGACAAGTTCGTTTAGTGGATATTGCCAAAGGCAATAGTATGTTTGCTAGTTATAATCAGATTGAAAGTTATGCACCGAAGATTACACAAAAGCTTGCAAAAGAACAGTATTTGTGTGGTCTTGGCGCTTATGACTTTAGCCAAAGGGCTGGGTATTACATGGGCGAGTTGAATGCGTTGCATCCGTTTCGAGAGGGGAATGGGCGTACTCAGCGTGAATTTATGGTGCAACTGGCTCGTGAAGCTGGTTATCATATCAACTGGAAGGGTATTGAGCGACAAGAAATGACACGTGCGTCAATTGAAGCACATTTTGGTAATTCAGAATATCTGTCTGCACTCATCTATAAGAACCTTACCAAGTTTACAGAAAATAAAAGGGATGATGTTTCTCAAGGTATTGGCAAAAATATTGCTTTTGGCGTTGATCTTAATAAAGAGTGCTTGGAACAACAAAAAGAGAAGATTGAAACTCCTTGGGATAGAGAAAAGACAAGTTTTGCTAAACGTCAAAAAGAAGAACTTGAAATTGAGCAATCGCAAAGGGATGTTAATGCTACGTTAAAAGCAACAGAACGAGAGCCATACCTTGCTGCTTATACGGATAACTCTAATCTAGAACAGAAGGTGCTAAGCGCTCTTAGAAATAAAAAGTCTTACGTTGATATGTTTAAAAGATTAAACAGTCGTTTAGCATCTATTTATAAAGATCCGCAAGAGGCTGCGCTTAGGATTGAGCAAACAATTTTAGCGGGTAAAGGCGATAAACTTCCTGATATTCTAGCTAAGTCTCCAGAGAGAGCTGGTGAGCTGCGTGGATCAGATCGTTTAATCGATAAACTCAAATCTACAGGAAAAGAACGAAAAGAAGCGCTTTATCATGTTCCTATTTCTGTTTCTATTATGAGAGAGCTTCAATCCTTTTATAAGAATTCTTATGAGACACATATGGATAGTTTTACGCGGGAGCGTGAACAGTTAAAAGTAGAGGTTCCGTCACTTTCACAAGAAGCAGTGACTTTTATGAAAAATGTTGAAGCTGGTCGTGATAGTTATTCAAAGATACCAGAGCAGGTTAGTGAAGAATTTTTAAAGCTGCAAAGTGCTTTAGATAAACGTTTTGGACATGATGCCATTTATAAATATGGTTTTGATTTATCAAAAGTGATCCCCAAAGAACAGTCTTATAATAAAGAACGCATAAAAGAGCTTCAAATGGCAGTTAAATTTTTGCAACAGAGACAACAGGAGAAAATCAACGCAATAGCGCGTGCAAGATCAAGAGATGTGATACGGTGAGGGTAAGGATAAGCCTTATGCTGTATAAGCCCTATTAAGCCATACGGTAAAAGAGAGGTAATCAAAGGAGGTTTAATGTGGGGGTGACAAAAGATGTTATACGATCCCGCATAGATAGGCGTTAAAAAGAAGCCCATGAAATATTAGCAAGTTGAGGACTTACGGTGTCTGATTTTATCCGTATTGTTTTGATAAAAGTTGTCAATGAAAAGGGATTGCCGTTTGATATGTATATTCCTAATGCGGAAACGCTTAAAACTTTTGAGAAAAGTGATAAGGGTTAAGAGATATGTATTGCTAAAGATAAGTAAGATTTGTTTCGTCATTTGGTTATTTGATATTTCTGATCATTCACTTCAAATTAGCTTTTAATTTACATCATTATCGTTATGGGTGTTTCCGTATATTGAATGATGTATGCAAACAGTGATTGAAATGGCAGCTTGTTGAATTTCTGCAAAAGAAGAAGGCATATCGCTTGAAGAATTATTTGATATTGTTTCTTTTATTGCTACTCATTCAGATGCTGGTGATCTTGTGGAAGGTACGAGAGGAAGCTAGGGAATGTCAGGTTTAAAAGCATGAGGGGTAAAAGAGGGAGATATAGGGTTATACCCTTTTTGGGTGGTCAAAATATTCCGGTGTTGATTGAAGATGTTTACAGTTAATCATCTTGAGGCAATTTGGCAAAATCAGAGAGGAATGCGTTGAAGAAAATTTTTATACTGCGCCTTGATGAATATCGAAAAGAATAATAATGGATAAGACAAATAAAGCAGGATCTGGTATATTAAAAGGTGTTTGTGAAGCTCTTGTCTGAAGCTAAAGGTGAAGTGGATGTCACTAAATTTTGTATCGATATTTCTGCAAATGTTGATGTCAAAAAAAATCAGAAAAGATATTGGGTTATAGATATCATTTTCGGCACGTTGTGGTTTTTGTGTGGGGCGCATTCGTGATTGGGAATGGGGATGATATTTTTACTTCTTTTTGCTTTCGATTATTGAAAATGAACTTGAAGCTATGGTGGTAATTTAGCACGCGATGATATCCGCGGCTTATAATCGTGTTTTTAAGAAAGCTCTATTGGTATAAAAGGGGTGTGAGGGTCGCGTTTTTTTAAAAAGCATCACGGCGTTTGAAAGGATCGTAATAGATTTCTGTTACACGAAATTTTCCTTCGAGGCGTTTACATTGGATGATGACATCAATCATCGAGATTAATAAGCCGCGGATATCATCGCGTGCTAAATTACCACCACCGTCACTTTCTTTGACTAAAAGGGTCATTTGTTCGAAGGCTGCAAGTGCTGTTGAGGCGTGGACGGTGGTAATGGAGCCGGGGTGACCAGAGTTGACATTACGGATGTAGTAAAAGGCTGTACCATCACGCAGCTCTTGTAGAAGGATTCTGTCGGGGCGCATGCGTAAGCCAGATTCAAGCAGTTCTTTTGCGCCTGCTTTTGCTAAGCCTTGGTTATCTTTTGAATAAAAGAGCTGCACTTTGTTGGCGTGCGGAACGACAAGTTCTGGCGTGTCTTCAATGGTGAGAATTCGTTCATAGTCAGGGATTTTTGCAATTAAAGCTTTAGAGAGGGTTGTTTTCCCAGAACCGGTTTTGCCCGATATTAAGATATTTTGTTGTGTAATAACGGCGCGTTCTAAAAAGGTGCAAAAATCTTTGGCGATAAAGAGATCTGTTAGCTCTTTGTCTGTATCAGAGAGTTCGGATAACCGTTCTGTCATTTGTTGCGTGGGTGTGAAACTGGTGTTTTGGGCGACAGAAAACAGATTGTTTTCATGTAAACTTTCAAGAGAAAAAGTGCGTGATGAAGGTTTACGAATGGTCATGCTAATGGTATTGGCTGCAACAGCTGGAGGCATAACAATTTGTATGCGTTCGTTGTTTGGCAGTGTTGCGGAGAGAACGGGGTTTTCTACACTGATTTTTTGTGTTGTGTAGGCAGCAACAACTTTCGCAATCCCTTCTAGTTCGCTGTAGGTTAGTTCTTTTAAGATGTGGGTTTGCCAACCATTGGGACCCTCAACGATTACTTCGCCGGGGCGATTGACAACAATTTCAAATAAATTTTCATCATTGAGGAAGTCATCTAAGATCTTTAATTTTGTTAAGACGATGGAGGCTCGTTCTGCATTTTTTGCTGATGGCATAATGTGACTTTATTGGCTTAATGAAAAAAGGAATAGCTGGGAGTAGAGCGGTTTCTTTTGCTCTTTACGGTTAGTT
Source organism: Bartonella sp. MR30HLJHH (assembly GCF_042194195.1). NCBI lineage: Bacteria > Pseudomonadati > Pseudomonadota > Alphaproteobacteria > Hyphomicrobiales > Bartonellaceae > Bartonella > Bartonella sp. MR30HLJHH. Next base: position 134,257 of record NZ_JBHIMO010000002.1, read on the forward strand.
TATAGACAGATGAAAAATCGAGATCTCTTGCTACAAAGATGTTGACGAGTTCGCCTTGAAATTTTTCTAGGGTAGGAGGGATGTTGATTTGATTTTCAAGGGCAATATTGGCGGCTTCTTTTCCAGTGTTGTTTGCGCCTTCAAAACCACCGCCTCCAGAGTTGTTGGCACTTGCGTTGGAATTGTTTTTTGTTTTATTTGTTAGGGCGGTTGTGGCACCATCAATAACGGTGAGTAAAAGGGAAGAGCCAAAGCGTTCCCACCAATGGGTGTTGATGTTGCCATCAAAACCGGCTCTGCCTAAACTGTCGGTTGCGGGAGATGCAAGGGGGATGATGACACCGGTTGGGGTTTTGGCTCTTGTCCAGAGTACAAAGAGGCGAGATTGACCTTGTTTTATTCCACCGCGGTATTCGCCAATCACTTGGGTTCCTTTATCAAGCAAAACAACGCGCCCATTGTCAGAGAGGATATCACGGTTGATGATGCAGCTTGCAAAGCCTGGTTGCTCACTGTTTAATGCGGTTTCTAAGATACAGGGGATAGAGGTTCCCATGGCGATGATAAAGTTTCTATTGCCGATGAGTTTTGCTTTTGTTTCTTCTGTTTTGGTCGGTTTTAAGAGGGTTGCAAAATTTTGTGTGTTTTGAAGGGCAGGAGAATTTTGCGCATTCGCGAGATTTTCAAGGGCATGGAGTTTGTCAAAGGGGTTGAGAGTCGTGTTGACGATGTCTTTTAATTGAGATTTAGAACCTTTGGCAAAAGCTAAGACAGGGGCGCGTCTTGCGGCATCAAGTAGTGGGTCATCTTTTTTGGGTTCTTGTGCGAGTGGTTGTGGGGGTGGTAAGGTTATTGGTGCTATGTTTGCACGCGGGTCAGAGGGCGCGAGCTCTAAAGGGGCGAGGGAATTGTGAAAGTTTTGTGCTTGTTTTTTATGAGGTTTTGCGGTGTCTTTTTGTTCTGTGGGGGTGGATAAGATGTTCCAGAGCACATAGCCGCAGATTCCTATACAGGCGATTGCGACAACTATTTTTTTGCCGGCGGTTTTGGCGCTATTGTTTTTGCCATCCCCAATAGATCCTCGATCTTCGATGATTGGTTTATCACTCATAAGTTGTCCCCTTCAATTCCCGCTTATTTAAAGATCTGATGCAATTTTACGTTCAACAGATGGTGAGGTTGTTCCGGTATTTGGATTTGTGCCTTTTGGTTGATAGGCTTCGTTAAAGACGCATAGGACGTTTTTTCCCTGTCTTAGGGTGAAGCGTGCGCTAATGGCATGGACAATCACCATGTTGCCTCTTGTGGTTTTGGGAACCAGCGATTCTGTACCGTCATTGCTGACAATGTAAATGGCAGGGATTTCTTGGTTGTCGGGAAATGTAAATGTTGTGGTTTTGCCATTGTCATAAACGGAGGCGGGTTCGAGCGTGCTTGATCCTTGAGCGGTGTAAGCCCAATTGCGTGGTCCGTAGGTTTCATAAGCGTTGAAGACATTATCGATACGCTGGGCTTGTTTTTTTTCTTGTCGCATAAGGGCTGCGAGTCTTCTTTGTTCTGCTTCTTCTTGTGGGTAGCGAAATTTCACAAGGAAATATGTTTCTTGTCCAGATGAAATTTCTCCATCTTTGACCATGAGTTCAAATTGATAGGAGCGCTTTGAGCCATCAAGCTTTGTGGTGACGACTTGGAGATTGGTAATGGGTTGGACTTCTCGCGCTTTAAGGAAAAGAATATTGCCAGCGGGAGCGACTTCCCATGCAACGCTGTTGCCAATTGCCACATGGGCAATTTCTTCATTGGGAGAAAATTCTATTTGTACCGATGAGCGTATGGAGCCAATAATTTTTGTGACATTATAGGCATCATAGTTGATAAAGCGAATGCGGCTATCGCTTGGCGCACGGGTGGGAAAAATACTGGCATGGCTCAAGGCTATAGGAGAAAGGGTAATAGCGATGTTAAGAATGAGAAAAAGAATTTTTTTTGTCATGATCAGTTGACCACTTCCGGATCGGTTCTATATTCACTAACAATAAACCCTAGAGGATTTATTAAACGGTTTTGGACAGAGATAGGGGCGTTGATGTATTCGAAGGTAAGTGTTGCAACCCAGTGGGTGATGAATTCTTTTTTGGTTTCGTTGTCATGAATGGTTCTGTAGTAACGCACTTGGGCAACATCGTCATTGATAAAGGAGATTGATTTTATTGTTATTGTAACGGCGGCGTGTTTATAGAGAATTTGAGGACTTTGGGGGTTTCTTGCTCCATACCAGCTGGCAAATCTTTCCTGTTCTTCAGAAGAAGAGAGGAGAGAGACTGTTTGGAAGTTGTGTTGTGTTTCTCCTGTGGTGAAGCCTTCACGGGAGCGGACGTATTTTGCAGCAAAGTAGCGTGTGATTGCTTCGTCGACATTGGTGGGACCTTCTTTTAAGGCTTCCACAACTTCAGTGATGCCGGTTGAGCTGTCCACACGGATGACAAAAGGTTCCACGGTTTTAAGGGGTGTGAGGGTGATGACCGCGAGAGAAGACAGTATTGCAACAGCAACCGCGATGCCGGCAATGGCAAGCGAGACGCGGGTGGTGCGGCGTGAGGCGAGCATGCGATCTTGATCGAACGAGCGTGCTTCAGCAATGTATTGTTCTATGTCTTTTTCTTTCATGCTTTTTGCCCGCAATTTTTGTAAGATTTGATTTCTTCATCCGTTAATTTTTGTGCCAGAAGCATTTCCAGCTTCCCTTCTACGGATGAAGGGGTGTTGTTACTGATGATAATGGGCATGGGCGTGGGTTTTTTCCCTTCCCAATTCCACATTGATCTGTTGAGTGGACGTTTAGAATATCCATCACATTTTGGGAGTGACTTCAGTGTGTTTGGTGAAGACACACAGCCACTGAGAAAGAGAAATGGTAAGATGACCCCAATTTTTTTAAATTTCCGCATTTGAACTTAGGCCTTTGCTAATAGTGATGCTAATTTTTTAACGCCCTTCGTTATCGTGCGGGCTGTTGCTTTAGCAGCTTTACCTGTTAGTTGAGCCGTTGTTTTAGCGACTGGTCCTGATCCTGTAAGAGAAGCCCCCCCAGAGGCTAAAGCTGATGCGATATCAGGGAGTCTGAGGAAAAGAAAAATACCACCAATACCAACAACCAAGAACTGAATTAAAGTAGTGAAGATATTTTTAATATCTCCTGAAAAAACGTTCATTGAAATGTTAACATATAAACCACCAAGCAGCACGACTAACACATATAAAATGATGAAGTTTGCAACTTGCCCTAACCATGCTTCTGTGAATTTTCTGGTTGAGGAAAACATATAGAGGCTTATGAAGAGTGGTCCTATTGATAGGACAAGAAATGATCCCAGTTTAGCAAATAATGAAACAACAAAACCGACTAGACAAAAAAAGGCAGCAACTACTAGGCAGATAAAACCAGCAATCCATGTCGCGATATACATCCCCATTTGAGTCAGACCTGTGTATTGGTTTGCTGCGTCCAAAACCTGTGCTCCAGCTTGGTTCATCATATTATCCCATACATTTCGATCCACATGTGCTCCTTGTGTGACATTTGCAATGGCATTCGGCAGATCATGGAAAAATATATCCCTGACCCACTCATTATAAAGAGCAGCGTTTGTGGCAAGCGAAACAACGATGCCGAGTTTGAAAGTTGTCGCTATAAATTCCCATAAGGGCATGGAAGAGCGCCCATAGATGATATTGTAGCCCATAAATATAATGTAGATTGTACAAGATAGCTTAAGCGGAGCACCTAAGCTTGATGAGAGGTTGTTAATGACTTTACCCATTGTCTCTGTGAGGGGCTCCATCAACATATTGTCTATCTTAGTGAATATGCCTTTGCTTTCTACTGCCATTGAGATGCTCCACTCTTCATTATGTCTTAATGGTTATTTTGTTGTTCTTCTGCCGCCCGTTCTTTTGCTCTTCGTTCTTCTTCCGCGCGCTCTTTTGCTTTTTGTTCAGCAAGGAATTTTTGATTCTCTTCTCTCATTTTTTTAATTCTGGCTCTCATTTCAGCCATATCTTTTTCATCTCTTTTGCGATTGTTCTCTTCCGCTTGACGCGCTCTTTCTTCTGCTTGTGCTTCATATTCTTTCTGAAGTTCTAAAAATGCTAACCGCATGTTTTCACAATTTTTTGAAGTTCCTGCGAATCCACATTTTGCATCCCACTCGAAGCGTAAATTTTTATCTTTTTTAAATTCTGCAACGCTATAGGTTTTTTCACAGCCAGCAGCGATAATTCCAGTGCCAAGTAGCAATGTTGTTATGAGAACTTTATTCATCGATATTTCCCCTTTTTCCTTTCAGTTTTACAAGGTTTGAGCACAATCTTTAAATTATGCTATGTTCTGGTTTTTTATAACCAGTGATGATAAATCTAGGGCAGCGACATAATGTTGCCATAAATCTATTGTATAGTCTGTGAGGTTCTTTAAGTTGAGCAGCTAAAGCGCAATAGCGATGTGTAATGGTGCGATCCATTGTCCCTGTAATGGGATTCATCAACATATTGTCGATATAAGAAAATATGCCTTTGCTTTCTACTGCCATTTAGATGCTCCGCTCTTCATTATGTCTTAATGGTTATTTTGTTGTTCTTCTGCCGCGCGCTCTTTTGTTCTTCGTTCTTCCTCAGCACGCTCTTTCGCTTCTTGTTCAGCTAATTTTTTTTTAGTATTAGCTTCCATTTTTTGAAGTCTGGCTCTCATTTCGGCTTTGGAATCTCTAATCATTTTTTGAAACTTTTCATCATCTTCACGCTCTCTTTCTTCAGCTTTTGCTTCATATTCTTTCTGAAGTTCTAAAAATGCTAACCGCATGTTTTCACAATTTTTTGAAGTTCCTGCAAATCCACATTTCGCATCCCACTCTAGGCGTAATTTTTCATCTTTTTTAAATTCTGCAACGCTATAGGTTTTTTCACAGCCAGCAGCGATAATTCCAGTGCCAAGTAGCAATGTTGTTATGAGAACTTTATTCATCGATATTTCCCCTTCTTTCTTTCAGTTTTACAAGTTTTGAGCACAATCTTTAAATTCTGCTTGTGTTATCGGTTTTTTATAACCAGTGATGATAAATCTAGTGCGCAGACATAATGTTGTCATAAATCTATTGTATAGTCTGTAAGGTTCTTTAAGTTGAGCAGCTAAAGCGCAATAGATGTTATCCATTGTTTTTGTAATGGGATCCATCAACATATTATCTATATCAGTAAAGATGCCTTTGCTTTCTACTGCCATTGAGATGCTCCGCTCTTCATTATGTCTTAATGGTTATTTTGTTGTTCTTCTGCCGCCCGTTCTTTTTCTCTTCGTTCTTCCTCAGCACGTCGTTTTGCTCTTTGTTCAGCTAATTTTTTTTTAGTATTAGCTTCCATTTTTTCAATCCAAGCTTTTTGTTCAGCTTGAAACTTTTCATCTATTTTGCGATTTTCTTCGTCAATTTTACGACTTCTTTCTGCTGCTTTTGCTTCATATTCTTTCTGAAGTTCTAAAAATGCTAACCGCATGTTTTCACAATTTTTTGAAGTTCCTGCAAATCCACATTTCGCATCCCACTCTAGGCGTAATTTTTCATCTTTTTTAAATTCTGCAACGCTATAGGTTTTTTCACAGCCAGCAGCGATAATTCCAGTGCCAAGTAGCAATGTTGTTATGAGAACTTTATTCATCAATATTTCCCCTTTTTCCTTTCAGTTTTACAAGGTTTGAGCACAATCTTTAAATTATGCTATGTTCTGGTTTTTTATAACCAGTGATGATAAATCTAGGGCAGCGACATAATGTTGCCATAAATCTATTGTATAGTCTGTGAGGTCCTTTGAGTTGAGCAGCTAAAGCGCAATAGCGATGTGTAATGGTGCGATCCATTGTCCCTGTAAGGGGCTCCATCAACATATTGTCGATATAAGAAAATATGCCTTTGCTTTCTACTGCCATTGAGATGCTCCGCTCTTCATTGTGTCTTAATGGTTATTTTGTTGTTCTTCTGCCGTGCGCTCTTTTGCTCTTCGTTCTTCCTCAGCACGTCGCTTTGCTTCTTGTTCAGCTAATTTTTTTTTAGTGTTAGCTTCCATTTTTTTAAGTCTGGCTCTCATTTCAGCTATATCTTCTTCTTCTCTTTTACGATTTTCTTCTGCAATTTTACGACTTCTTTCTGCTGCTTTTGCTTCATATTCTTTCTGAAGTTCTAAAAATGCTAACCGCATGTTTTCACAATTTTTTGAAGTTCCTGCAAATCCACATTTCGCATCCCACTCTAGGCGTAATTTTTCATCTTTTTTAAATTCTGCAACGCTATAGGTTTTTTCACAGCCAGCAGCGATAATTCCAGTGCCAAGTAGCAATGTTGTTATGAGAACTTTATTCATCAATATTTCCCCTTTTTCCTTTCAGTTTTACAAGGTTTGAGCACAATTTTTAAATTCTGCTTGTGTTATCGGTTTTTTATAACCAGTGATGATAAATCTAGTGCGCAGACATAATGTTGTCATAAATCTATTGTATAGTCTGTAAGGTTCTTTAAGTTGAGCAGCTAAAGCGCAATAGATGTTATCCATTGTTTTTGTAATGGGATCCATCAACATATTATCTATATCAGTAAAGATGCCTTTGCTTTCTACTGCCATTGAGATGCTCCGCTCTTCATTATGTCTTAATGGTTATTTTGTTGTTCTTCTGCCGCGCGCTCTTTTGCTCTTCGTTCTTCTTCAGCGCGTGTTTCCGCTCTTTGTTTTTCGAGTATTTTTTGAGTCTCAGCCTCCCTTTTTTCAAGTCTGGCTTTTTGTTTCGCCATAAATTCTTCATATCCTTTGCGATTTTCTTCTGCAATTTTACGACTTCTTTCTGCTTCTTTTGCTTCATATTCTTTCTGAAGTTCTAAAAATGCTAACCGCATGTTTTCACAATTTTTTGAAGTTCCTGCAAATCCACATTTCGCATCCCACTCGAAGCGTAAATTTTTATCTTTTTTATATTCTGCAACGCTATAGGTTTTTTCACAGCCAGCAGCGATAATTCCAGTGCCAAGTAGCAATGTTGTTATGAGAACTTTATTCATCAATATTTCCCCTTTTTCCTTTCAGTTTTACAAGGTTTGAGCACAATTTTTAAATTCTGCTTGTGTTATCGGTTTTTTATAACCAGTGATGATAAATCTAGTGCGCAGACATAATGTTGTCATAAATCTATTGTATAGTCTGTAAGGTTCTTTAAGTTGAGCAGCTAAAGCGCAATAGATGTTATCCATTGTTTTTGTAATGGGATCCATCAACATATTATCTATATCAGTAAAGATGCCTTTGCTTTCTACTGCCATTGAGATGCTCCGCTCTTCATTGTGTATTTTTATAATTTAATCATTATTTTGTTGTTGTTCAGCTTCTCTTTTAGCGCGCTCTTTTGCTTCTAGTTCAGCTTGTTCTTTTGCTTTTTCTTCAGCTTTTCTTTTTTCCATTTCAGCTTTTAGTTTTTTTATTTCAGCTTGCCTTGCTTGATGTTCAGCTTCTATTTCAGCTTCAAATCTTTCCATCGCTTTACGATCTTCTTCTTCGCGTTCACGCGCTCTTTCTTCAGCTTTTGCTTCATATTCCTTTTGAAGTTCAAGTTGTGCTAATCTTAGGTTTTCACAATTTTTTGAAGTTCCTGCGAATCCACATTTAGCATTCCACTCTCCCATCAAATTTTTATCTTTTTTAAATTCTGCAACGCTATAAGTTTTTTCACATCCAGCTGTGATGAGCCCTGTGCCAAGTAGCAATGTTGTTATGAGAACTTTATTCATCAATATTTCCCCTTCTTTCTTTCAGTTTTTGAGGTTTAAGCACAATCTTTAAATTATGCTATGTTCTGGTTTTTTATAACCAGTGATGATAAATCTAGAGCACAGACATAATGTTGTCATAAATCTATTGTATAGTCTGTAAGGTTCTTTAAGTTGAGCAGCTAAAGCGCAATAGATGTTATCCATTGTTTTTGTAATGGGATCCATTAACATATTGTCGATATAAGAAAATACGCCTTTGGTTACTATTGCCATTTAGATACTTCGCTCTTCATTATGTCTTAATTATTATTCTGTTGTTCTTCTGCCGCGCGCTCTTTTGCTCTTCGTTCTTCTTCAGCGCGTTCTTTTGCTTTTTGTTCAGCTCGGAATTTTTCATTCTCAGCTCTCATTTTTTTAATTCTGGCTCTCATTTCAGCTTCGGAATCTCTAATCATTTTTTGAAACTTTTCATCATCTTCACGCTCTCTTTCTGCTGCTTTTGCTTCATATTCTTTCTGAAGTTCTAAAAATGCTAACCGCATGTTTTCACAATTTTTTGAAGTTCCTGCAAATCCACATTTCGCATCCCACTCGAAGCGTAAATTTTTATCTTTTTTAAATTCTGCGACGCTATAGGTTTTTTCACATCCAGCTGTGATGAGCCCTGTGCAAAGTAGCAATGTTGTTATGAGAGCTTTATTCATTATTTATTGTCCTGTTGTTGTTTAGCGCGTTCTCTTGCTTCTCGTTTAGCTCTCATTTTTTCAATCCAAGCGTCTTGTTCAGCTTTCAATTTTTCCATTGATTTGCGATTTTCTTCGTCAATTTTACGACTTCTTTCTGCTGCTTTTGCTTCATATTCTTTTTGAAGTTCTAAAAATGCTAACCGCATGTTTTCACAATTTTTTGAAGTTCCTGCAAATCCACATTTTGCATCCCACTCTAGGCGTAAATTTTTATCTTTTTTAAATTCTGCAACGCTATAGGTTTTTTCACATCCAGCTGTGATGAGCCCTGTGCAAAGTAGCAGTGTGATGATGATGATTTTCTTCATGGCGTGCTCCAGATCTTATCTATTCTTTTCTGATCCTCTTTAATTTTAGCTCGCCATTCAGCGTCTTCTTTAATTCTCCGTTTTTCAGCTTCAGCTTCCCGTTTTTCAGCTTGTTCTTTTGCTTTTTGTTCTTCTTCAGCGCGCTCTTTTTCTCTTCGTTCTTCTTCAGCGCGCTCTTTCGCTTCTTGTTCAGCTCGGAATTTTTCATTCTCTGCTCTCATTTTTTCAATCCAAGCTTTTTGTTTAGCTTTAAATTCTTCATCTAGTTTGCGATTATGTTCTTCAGCTTTTTTCCGACGTTCCTTTTCAAGTTCTAAAGCTGCTACTCTTAGGTTTTCACAATTTTTTGAAGTTCCTGACCATCCACATCTTGCTCCCCATTCTTCCATCAATTTTTCATTTTTTTTAAATTCTGCGACGCTATAAGTCTTTTCACAACCAGCTGTGATGAGCCCTGTGCAAAGTAGCAATGTTGTTATGATGATCTTGTTCATTATTTATTGTCCTGTTTCTTTTCAGATTCTTGTTTATCGTCATTTGTCGAGCCAAAGCCTCTCCAATTTTTACGGGTTTCAAATTCAGCTTGCTCTGCATTTTTACAATTTTTCGAATTCAAATCCCCTGACGTCAAACATTTCACTAATACTTCTTCCATCAGTTTTTTATTTTTTTTAAGTTCTTCTACGCTGTAGGTTTTTTCACAACCAGCCGCGATGAGCCCTGTGCAAAGTAGCAATGTTGTTATGATGATCTTGTTCATATTCAAGCTCCTCTTTTTCTCATTTATTGACCACGCATTTTTTGGGCTAAAGCTTTGGTTCGTGCTTTAAATTCTTCCATTTCACGTCTTTCTGCCGCTTTTTCTTCTGCTTGTTGAATCATCATGGCAGCTTGCATTTGGAGTATTTTTGTTTGGAGGTCTGCTTGTACCGCTGCTAATTTTGCTTGAATGCCTTGAATTTTACCCGCATCTTCAGTACTTCCAAGTTCGTCAAGGAGCTTGTTAATGTTTTTTTGTGTTTCACTGGCTTCTTCGTAGACGTCTTGGCCTTTTGCTGCTTGTCCTACTACGCGCTGTTCGGCTTTTTTCACTTCCTGTGCGTAAAAAGCATCTACTGCTTCTTTTGATCCTGCGCCCCCCGCGGGCTCTTTGTATTTAAGTTCTTCTTGCCATTTTTGCGTGTTTTTGCTGCCGCCACCGCCACCGCCACCGCCACCGCCACCGCCGCCACCGCCACTGCCGCTGCCCATCGATTGTTGAAAGTGGTTAAAATCTGAAGGGAGGGCGCCACTGCTCCCTTGCTTGTTAAACATGTCTTTCAATCCCGAGATGTCAGGCTTGACATTCAAGGAGTTATATAATTGTTTTGCTTGATCGAGTTGGCTCTTTAATTGCTCAAGCTGTTGTGCACCTTGTTGAACTTGCTGTTTTGCTTTATCAACTTGTTGCTTCAATTGTTCAAGTTGCCCTATGTTTTGCTGCAGTATGCTCCAATCAAAGGGACCACCTCCAAATGCATTTGCTTGAGGTCCAAAAGAAATTGCGCAAAGGGCTGTTGCCAATAAAAGTTTTTTCATTGTTTTGACCTTTCTTGGAAAAGAGGAAGCCATTTTTCTGGAGATTGTCCAACTTCATCCATAATGGTCTCTAGGAGTTCAATATTCTTGGTGGTGCCACTTAAAATGGCTATTTCATCATCAAAGCCGCGTAAATTCAGTTCTGCTACAACTGAACTTTGCCCTTGTTTGATGAGAAAACGCCGTGACTCACGGCTTAATTCTGATTGTATCAGGTTAAATTCTCTGTCCGATAATTTAAAACCTTCTACATAATCCCCATGATTGCCCTTTTGATTGGGAAAATAAATCTGTGTTGGACATTGCTCTATAATGGTGTGGGCAATGGTCGAATTGATCGCATCTTTGGGAGATTGTGTCGCAAACAACATCAAACCATTTTGTTTACGAATAGTTTTCAGCCTGTCTTGCGCAAAGGCTTTAAAGGAATCATCCTCTAAGGCTTTCCAAAACTCATCAATGACAATGATAATACGACGTCCATCAATCAGAGATAAAATCCTATGAAAAAGATACATCATTAAAGGTGGACGAATTTCATCATTGTCTAAAAAATCCGTCATGTCATAACCAATAAATTTTGCATCAATGCCAATGTCGTCATCAGGATTGTCAAAAACCCACCCTAAGGCATTGCCTTTACACCATCTTTCTAAACGACCCGATATCCCCTCCCTGTGCGTGGTGTCAAAAAACATTTGTAAGGCAGAGATCGTCCGTTGTTCTTTTGGCAACAAGGCAAGCTGCTCAACAGCCGCCGTAATGTCTTGTCTTTCTGATTCACTGATCTTTTGATCTTCAGACGAAACAAGCTTTATAATCCATTGGCGTAAAAAAACTCTATCTGCTGGATTGTTATAGTCTAAGCCTTTTAGCGGTGCTATGCCTGTCGGTTTACCATTCTTCAAGGGCATATAAGTGCCGCCACCCGCTCTGACAAAAAGTTCTGCACCCCGATCTTTGTCAAAAAAGACCATATTGGGATCATGCTTTTGAAGTTGTGCTAAAAGAAAATTGACAATAACCGTTTTCCCAGAACCAGAGGGACCACAAACAAACGTATTGCCTAAATCACCAAAGTGAAAGTTAAAATAAAACGGTGAACCAGCAGAGGTTTTCATCAAGGCTACCGCTGGTCCCCACACATTGCCATCTATTTTTCCAACCGGAAAAGAATGAAAAGGGGAAAGCGCTGCATAGTTGCGGCTTGTTATCGCACCAGAGCGGGTGCGATAAGCATAATTGCCAGGCAATTGTGCCCACCAAGCCGCCGCTAATCCTAAATCTTCCCGCGCAATCACAGCTCCACCATCTGTAAGACGAGAACGCGCTTTGGCAAGATTATCAGCTAACTCTTGTGGCGTATCAGCAAAAACTGCCAATGATAAATGATGCTCCCCTAAAACAAAACGATTGGATTCAAGATCATCAAGCGCATCATCCAGCTCCATAATTTGTGAGCCCGCACGGTCGCCTGCATTGACCATTTGGTTTTGTTTGCGCCCCATAATCTGCTTGGCAATGTTTTTGCTCTTGAAAACAAAAGATTGGGTGAAAATAAACTCAAAGGGAAGCGTGAGCAAACCATCCGCCATGCCTACCCTGGTTTTTGCTGGATATTCTTTCCAACCAAACATGCCCGCAAACCGCTGTTCCGCCTCATAGCGTATTTCTATGATCTCTTTCCCAAAAATGAGACGGTCTGAATAAACAGTTGAAGCTATCGTCCCCCATGTGAGGGGGATACGTTCACGACGACCTCCCACCAATTGGTGGATAAACTCACTTTGCTGCGAATAAATATTACCTTCATGTTCATAAAGGCTCAGTCTTTTTGCACCATAGCGCTCTAAATTTTGAATAAGATCTGTTGTAATATCTTCAAGCTTGCGAACGGACTCTGCATCAACTTCTGTCTTTTCTTGCTTGGCTTTGCCTAAACGTTTGAAAAACTCCACTAATTTATCCGTTTGATCAACGTGTGGATTCCACAAAATCGAAAGATAAAGATCATTGCGATAAAGCTCCTGTGAAACCATCCGCTCACGATATTTATCATCTAATTGCTTGGCAAATGCCGATCTGAAAGTCCCATCCGGATAGACAGTTTCACGCTTTCTGATAATATGGCTATAAAGCGCTATCCGTTCATCCGCTATGTTTTTAAACAGATTATTGAGCTGTTCGTGAAGCACATTCAGATCAATAATATCCGCTGTCTCAAAGTTAATGCCTTCAAGTTTAATAACGCTCATGAGAGCGCGTGAATCCAGCGCAATGATGTGTTTATTGACATGGCGCACATAAGGAATGATCGCCTCTGGCTGCTTTTCACGTTTGCGCTCTGTTGTGTTCATTATAATTCCTCATAATTACGAATTAATCGTAATGGAGAAATACTTCCCCCACCCCATAGACTCGAATTTCTGGCAAAAAGACATGTCTTTTGCCATGTCAGAAGAATACGAAATTTATTATGGTCATGCTTTAGGATTTCCTTGAATATGAAATGCAGCATCACACCAAAGGTGATAAGAAAAATATTGCCTGTCATAATGAACAACATCATCGTTCCTATCCCATTTAATCCCATAGCTTCCACCGTCACGCCCGCAATCATTGCAGGGCGCGTGCAAGCAAGAAATAACGTATCTTCTGTTAGCTTATCGTGCTCTTTCATGGCTTTGAAAGGCTAGAGTCAAGCGAACTAAGACATAAACATTGATGCGATTTGCGATGCACCAAAAACAATGCCGATGCCAACACAAACAAAGAAAGCTTTACGCATTTCAACATAACCAGCAATCCATGCAAGCCCAACACCAGCAATCGCAATGGTTGCGATTGATTTTGCAATTGGTCCTTTTAAAGCATCAACTATTTTTTGAAGAGCAGTTTCAACTTTTCCGAAGCCGCCATCTGCAAATGCTGGCTCACTCAGTGCGATGAAGGCAATAAACAGCATCAATGCTGCTGTTAACCATTTCTTTTGTGTGTTGGATAGAGTAGTTTTTTGTAAGGTATGTTCATTAATGAACGAATTATTCATGTTTTTCATGAAAATTCCCCCGCTTTATGTTTAAGTTGATCATAAAATTAATATTCAAAATATTAATCAGGAATCATATAGATGAAAAAAATAAATTTTTCTATCGATAAATTAACAATATTTAATCTTTTCTTAATTAATAAACAAAAACTATAGTAATATTCAAAATGATACTTTTAAAACATCTTAGAGTAGCGCCTAAATATATTGTCTTAATTTGTATTATTATTTTGGGATACTTTTATTTCAGTCAACATACTGAAAAACTTATGCAATATTCTTTTTTTAAAGTGCCAGAAAAGACAATAGAAAACCTTGTTCAAAAGCCGAAGTCACAATTGATAGATTATGCAAACCAACAAGTCGTAAACCAACAAAATGTAATGTTACATCCAGAACCACTCGCATTACAATTTTATGAAGAAAATGTGCCGGTTTATTCAGGTGCTATACAGGTAACAAGTGGCGTGACCTTTAAAATGATTACGCTTGTGGATGATGGATGGAGAAAAAAGATCATCCGTGATATTCGCTTATATGGTGTGGAAAGCTGTGAAATGAGGCAATTTGCTTCACGCAATGGAGTTAAGTGGCCATGTGGTGCTTTTGTTACTGCTTGGCTTGTCTCAAAAACAATCGATAAAAAGGTTACTTGTCGGCAAGCACGTGTCATTCAACAGGTTCATTATGCACAATGTTTTGTGGATGGGGTTGATCTGGCACGTTTGGGGCTTGCAGAAGGGTTGATGGTGCTAACACAAGATCAGCATAATTTTCCATCTCCAGCAGACTATAAAACTCTACAATCTGCTGCTCAAAAAGCACAAAATGGCTTATGGTCGAGCAAATTTCAACAACCAGAAGATTGGCGAAGAGATCACGGGAGTTATAATCCTATTGACCATTATTGATAAAGCGTCCTCTCAAGCACTATTTAAAAATAAAGACAATATTCCACTACGAACTTTATCAGAAAAAAGTTAATCATAGTCCACACAGTCCTTGGTGGACAACTCTCTTCAGTAAAAATTGTTGTGTTTAAAGCTCGCGTATGCATATAGGTTGCTTACTACAGCGCTATGTAAGAGCGCGTTTCCTTCCCCTAAACAGAATAGTCATTGTAACAAACATGAGTGTTCAGAAAATATGAACACATTCAAATCGATGACGTAACCTTCGGTCATGAAAAAAAGGCTTATGAAAAAATAGAGAAAAGCAGAAACGAACTATCTCTATCTTCAAAAAATACTACATTGCTTCAAATCAAACCAGAATTTTTAATGCAAGCATTGCCTCATGTTGCTATGTTCATGAAACATGGATTGCAATCTGAAAGAGATTTAATCGGATCCATGGAATTTTTAGCGAAAATGAAAGGGATTTCCTTTCAGGCGCTTGAAGAAGCTAAAGAGACTATAAGAAAAGATGTGCTTTCTTTTGCTATAAAAGAAAGCACATTGGGGGATTAGAGTGACAGCTTTACATATTTTACTTTGAAAAGCGGTCTTTTTTACCTTTTTTCCACAAAAAATAAGTTACAATTCCGAGAATGGGAACTCTCAATTTGGCAAAAGGGAAATGTTGACTGAGAGCTGCAAGGCTGGAAACGGTCGCATCTGTCATTAGTTTTTGGCGTTGTTCTTCTGTCTTTTTTTGTTGGTCATAGCGTTGATAAGCCTTGAGAACACGACTGATAATAAGACCTAATCCTGCAAGAGAAAGACAAATTAAAAACATGATACTAGCGGCGGCAAGAGGCTTCATAACAGAACATAACGCAATAAAAACGATGATGCATAAAAAAAGCAAAGACATGAAGAATGAAATGCCAATAAACCCATAGCAAATTGCTTGAAGGCGTACTTGCTTGACAGTGCTTTTAAGCCCTCCACCGACAAGATGGTTTAAAAGAGGAGCGATAAACTTATGCATTGCTTAACGACGCAGTAATTGAGAAAGAATAAAACCAACCCCTGCGGCAAACAAAACGCTTTTGCCAGGATTTTTGCGAACGCATTGATTCATGGTTTGTTCAAGATCACTGATTTTATCTTTTGCTTGAGACATCATGTCTTCACCACTTTCTTTCGCTGAGTGATATAGTTTTTCTGCTTTGTCTTTGGCGGCGTTAAGTTTGTTTGCACCAAGATCTGTCAGGGTTGAGGTAATCCCTGAAATTTCAGTGCGTAGCTTTTCTAATTGTCCTTGTAGGTCTTTTTCTTCTACGGCTGTTTTATTATGCTGTGTTGTTTTGTTCTGGGCCATGATATTCTTTCCCTCTCTTGATTTATTATATTTGTATTGGTGTGAAAATTTTCACTGCTTGAGTAACGCCAAAAGTTTTTTTTAGTTCCTTTTATTTTGTCGAATTTAAGACTGTTTTTGATAAAATAAATCTTTCCTATACGATAGGCAATACCCGTAAGGGATCGCATCCGTTGAAAATTGTCTTATGCTTTTGCAGGAAGTTAGCACCATTCTTCAGTTTCTTGTGGCGCAGTTTCTTATAAAAGTTTTCTTAAAAGCGTGTTAAGATTTATTTTTGGGCTTGTGACAGATAACAAACATAGTTTTTGTGATTTTACGGCAGAAGTGATGCCATTTTTATGCTTTTGCAGAAGAACAAGAAAATAATATTGCTGTTCGTTGCTCTCTATGTATTTGGGGGCTAAACGAGCACTCCCATTATATTTTATATTTTTGGTCAGTTTAAGATATTGCGATAGTTCTTTTTTAAAAATGTAAGGTATATTTTATTTTGGGATAGGAGGTACTTCAGTGCACTGGTTGTTAGAGATGTGCATATTCTTTTCTTCAAGAATTTTATGATATTTTTGCGGCTTATTCCATGCAAGTAAATATTTTATTGGGTTTAAAAGAGCCGCTGAAATGAGAGAAGCTTTGCGATATGAGGGATTCATTCAACAGAAACGATGATAAATTATTCTTATAAATTAAAATATTATATGCAATACTTCTTGCGAGTCTATCATTTTGCCAAATTTATGTAATAAATTGATTGGCTAAGATCAACTTGTTGAATTGTTAGAGAAAAATTTCTTGAGTGATTTCTTTAGAATAAGAGAGAGCTTGTGGAATAAAACTATACTTGATTTATCAAGTTTTCTTTCTTAAGAGGAATGCGAAGATGACGTTAAAAGGGTAGTGGCATTGTGGAACAGTGATGCTATGTGGGGTGACGATTCAGCTCATAAAAAAGATAAGACCATAAGAATGTGAGATAGAAATGGAATCTGAAACAGTACCTCTAGATAATATGTCTGCTGTATTGACAGCGCATGATTTTTCTCCTTTTTCTATGTTTATGGCTGCTGATTGGGTGGTGAAAGCCGTTATCATTATTTTGTTACTTGCTTCTCTTATATCTTGGACAATTGCTTTTGTGAAAATTATTGAGATCACTTTGGCAAAACGAAGAGTACGTCATGAACTTCAATTGGTTCTTAATGCTCAGACTCTTACACGTTTGGCAGCTAGCTTGAAAGAAAGCAAAGGGGCTGGTGTGTTTTTTCTCAAAGAAGTCCTTAAAGAGGTGTATCTTTCTACACAACAGGTTCATTTTTCTGCTCCTGAAGGGATAAATAAAAGCTCTGAGGAAAGAACCAGTGCGAGGGAAAGTGCACAAACGCTTGAAGACATTCTCTTTTATGAGGAGAGCAATCAATATGAAGATGTTTCCCGCGATGTTCGCGATGTTAAGATTCGCGATGTTCATGAAGGTTTAAAAGAAAGGGTTCATTCGCTTTTGTCACGCTGCTTGTTGGCTGCTACACGCCGTGTTGCATGTGGAAGCACTGTTCTTGCAACCATTGGCGCAATTGCTCCCTTTGTTGGTCTTTTTGCGACTGTTTGGGGCATTATGAATTCTTTTATTGGGATTGCTCAGTCTCAAACAACGCGACTTGATGTGGTTGCTCCTGGGATTGCTGAAGCCTTATTCGCAACAGCTATTGGGCTTTTTGTAGCTATTCCCGCCGTTGTTATGTATAATAGCCTTATGCGTGCTTTGAATGGTTATCGCAATGATTTAGGCGATATCGCTGCGGCTCTTGAAAGGCTCTTGAGCCGTGAACTTGATAGACAAAGACAACAGAAAAGTCATAAAAAATGAAAGCAAGCCTGAATAATGATTGGGATACAGATGAGAGTGGGTTGCAAAGCGAAATCAATGTGACCCCTTTTATTGATGTTATATTGGTGTTGCTTATTGTTTTTATGGTTGCTGCACCTTTGGCAACATCTGTCATTCCCATTCAGCTTCCTTCTATAACTCAAATACCTTCAGTGATTCAGTCTGATGAACCTCTTTATGTTACTTTGCAAAAAGATCGTTCTCTTTACATTGGTGATCATCTTGTAGAACAAGCAGCTTTGAGAGAAGCTTTGTTGAGGGAAACTACGCAAAATTTAGAGACAAAAATTTTAATCAAAGCCGATAGCGAAATTGATTATGGTGCTGTCATCGATTTATTAAATCAAATACGCATGGCTGGATATAATAAAATCGGTCTTGTAGGATTGCAAAACTCTACCAGTCTTACCTCAAAAGATGTGATCAATAATAAAACCACAGGGGTAGCGGACGCTGTTGTCGATGGAGTGGGTGGTAACATTGTGGGGCATGTGGATGCCGTAACAACGGGCACTGCGGTAAACGCTAATATTTCAGGAGCTGCTTCTGACCAGTGATAAAAAACAGCCTTTGTTGTAGGAAGCAAAGCATATGACTCAAAATCGTAGAGTGAAATTGATGAGGGTTTTGTCGTGGATTTATTAAACCAAATACGCATGGGTTGATATATTGAATCGGTTGTGTAGGATTAAGCTCTACTAATCTTGCCTCAAGAGGTACGATCAAGAAAAACAGCAGGAGTGGTTGTTGTGTGTCTTAATACATCTTAAAGCCCTTTTTGCGACGGTGTTCATAAATGGTATAACGGTAAAGCCCCCGTAAAATAATCAAAAATCTATTGAACCTCACTATCTTTATGCTTAATAAAAGAGCAAGCGAGCACCATTATAGTGTTTATATTTTCTCCCAATGTTGTGACAGTGCTGAGTACAAGTATTCATTATAGGTATTTTTCCAGTTTTTATCTACATGCCAGCCACATTTGGAACGTGAGAGATATACTTTTGATTGATGTAATATAAATAGATTTGCAATGAAAGAATCTTACAGTATTGGGATTTCTCATTTAAGTTACAAGATAATTAATTATTATAAATCAATATGATGTATAGATTGTAGACATTACAAGCGGTATGTGGGCTCTCAATGGTTAATGCCAATGTTTTTGTTATGGGGGAGAGGTGTCCGGTGATAACGAAGTTTTGTATAGCGCAAGAAACGTAATTGAGAGATGATTGTTTAGAGGTTCCGTTTAGTAAAAAAACTTTGAGAGCACATGCGCATTCCTTCTGCATTTTAAAAGCCCAAAGGACTTTCAGTAAAAGAGTGGTTAGAATAAGCGAGTGTTATATTTTGAGAGTAGCGATTTCTTAAGTATGCCCCGTTGAACCAAAACCTCCCGTTCCACGGCTCTCGTTATGGCTTTGGGTATTTTGCTCTGGTTCAATGGCGCAAACATTGACTTGGGATACGGGAGCGATGACTGTTTGGGCAATGCGCATTCCCCGTTGGATAGAAAAGTCTTCTTGTCCTAAATTGATAAGAAGGACTTTGACTTCACCACGGTAATCACTATCAATTGTTCCTGGAGTGTTGAGGCATGTGATGCCGTGTTTTAAGGCTAAGCCAGAGCGTGGACGTATTTGCGCTTCAAAGCCTGGTTGAAGATGAAAGATCAGACCGGTTGGGATAAGGGCGCGTTGCCCCGGTGTGAGGACCACGGTTTCTTCTTCTCCAATTGCTGCACGTAGATCAAGACCCGCAGAACCAGCCGTTGCGTAGTGAGGAAGTTCTAAACCTTGTCCGTGTGCAAGACGCTGAACGGATAAAGTCTGGGCATGTGAAGGTTGAGAAGAGACAGGGTGATTGTTTAGAAGGGCGTTGGTTTCAGTGTGCGACATGATCAAGGCATTTCCAAAATATGAGGTCTCTAGAAGGAAATGATACTTTAACAAAAGATATCCATAAAACCAAGTCGATAAAGGTTTGTTAATACAGGTTGTCCCCAGAGCTTGCTGATCTAGAATATTCCAAAACACCATCTAACACCAATAATGGCATTTTTCATGGCATCATCCATGACGGCTTATGCCTAGGGACATGCGCTTATTTGAGATCTAAATTATGGTTACAGATAAGATTTTTTAGATACTACCGATAAGAATACCCGTGGCAAAAACCAGAGCACCACCAATGATGACCTGTAAAGAGGCGCGCCAAAAGGGAGTTGACATGAATTTGTTTTGAATCCAGACGATTGCGCCTAGTTCGAAAAAAACAATGATAAATGCAATAACTGTCGCTACATAAAAAGAGTTGATCAAATAGGGAAGAGTATGGCCCAACCCCCCTAACGTTGTCATAATGCCGCTGGCAAGACCTCTTTTTAATGGCGAACCACGCCCTGATAATTTACCGTCATCGTGGGCTGCTTCTGTGAAACCCATCGAAAGTCCTGCACCAATTGAAGCTGAGAGCCCTATCAAAAAAGTTTGATGCGTGTCTCCTGTGGCAAAAGCTGCCGCAAAAATGGGGGCAAGGGTAGAGACAGAGCCATCCATTAATCCTGCAAGACCTGGTTGAATCCAAGTCAAAAGTGTTTGTCTTTGCGTTTTCGAAGGTTTTTTTACGGTGTTATTGGCCACTGTTGTTTTTTTAGAGGGATGGCTGCTCTTGCTTTTTACAAGAGAAGTTCGGTCACATAATGAACCGATAGTGTTTGCACGATTATGGCAAGTAAGGCACAAAAGTTCCTTATAATTTTCAAGCTCTTGAAGCCCCATGGCGGTAAAAACCGCCGCTTCCTTAGAGGAATAAGGTTCTAGAGCTTTTGCATATTTTAAATAGAGCGCTGCATGCTGCTCTTTTACTTTGAGCGCTTGAAGCATCATTTTTTGTGCTGAACGAAAGAACAGAGCTTTACGTTGTACAAATGAAAAAAACGATCTCAACATTTTCTGTTCCTCTGCACTTTAGAATAGTTCTAAACCATAAGAAAAATAAACCAAAAGTCAATCTAAAAGTTAAAAACTGAAAAATTGCAAAAAGGTTGCACTGAGAAAAAAGAGTGCTGGGAAGTCAAGAAAGCAAAGGAGATTTATCAAGAAGTATGGTCACATGAAAGAAATGATTGCGTGAAAAAATTAAGAGACAATGTGCTTTATTTTGCTAAAGGGGCGTTCCAAAGAAGTGTTTCAATGTATTGTGCTAGAGAATGTAGGGAAAGAAATAGGCTTGGCGTCATCATTCATTTTATGCGTTCAAAAGACTGTAACAGCTCTTGGAATTTGAGATGATTCTTTAAAAGAGACCTTTTTCAAGGGACAAAAGCCCATTTCGCGAAGGGACCCTGTGAAGAGTATAGAAGGGTAGAGCGACAAAATTTCCATGAAATAATATAAACTCTATTGAGTCTTCTTAATCTTTACGCTTCATAAAAGAGCAAGCCGGCATCATCATACACCTTAGCTCCCAGTGTTGCGACAGTCTTTAGCAAGGTTCATTATAGACATGGCATTTTATTGTACAGTTTTACGCCACTTGATCCCACTTGTGGAGATGTAAGACAATATTCTTATGATATTTACGTGCATTTTAGCGTTGTTACAGCTTTTGCATTTAGGTGGATTTGTTAGCGTGTAACGAATTATCTTTTGTGCTGTAATTGCAGGGGCAGGTTTAAGGGGGGGAGTGCATAAATGAAAGAGATATTATCATATCAAATTGTTTGATCACGCATAAAAATTTATGCTTTATGAAGGGGCTTTTATCGCCTTGTAACTTGCCTGATATCTTGTATGAAAGCCCAAAATTCAGTAGGTTTCCTCTCACTTCAAAACTTCTTATATTGAAGCAATTCAAATCATTTTCTTGTGTATCACAAGGAGGGGTGTGGTTGTGGGATTATTAAAAAGTGTGATAAGTTGCAATGTGAGGGGAGTATAATCTCTGTGTCAGTGAAGGAGATTGCTCTTAGCATTTTGAAAAATATGTTAAGTTTCGTAGAAAAAGCGGGGAATATATGGAAATTAATAAAAGTTTAGAATGGTTTTTACGTTCTCAAAAAATAACAATACTGCAGGCAGCGTTATTGATAGCGGGCTTGAATCCACTCATATGTAAATTTCCCGGCGAATATAGCCCTGAAGACAGTGATATTTACGAAGGAGAGGAGCGAGTACCGTTTGATAAAATTGCTTTGTTCCGAGCTGTTTATAGTGACATAGTAAGAGAAGCAAAAGAGGGAAAATTAAGGGTAGAATGGTACTATCTTAGTGGTTTTCGGGTGGGGCATTTGAACGATCCTATTGCTGAATATTCTTCTGTTTCCCTAGATGATTTGAGGAAATGGCTTTCATCGCGTGGTGAGAGACCTAAAATTCTTTTCCCTGAGGATGATTCTCGTGACGTTAAGGATCAAAAATATGCGTTTCAAGATCCAACGCATCCACGTTATGCTCCAAAGCTTGGAGCGGTGGTTGCGGCATGGGAAGCGGTGAGTGAGGCTGAGGGTGGTAAAACTGTTAAAGGAACGCTTATAAAGTGGCTTAGTGACAATGCCGTTCAGTACAAGTTGGTGGATGATAATAATTTACCAAGAGAGAAGCTCATTGAGGAATTAGCGGCTGTTGCGAATTGGGAACCTACCGGAGGGGCTCCTAAGACACCTGCCAGCTCTCTTTTATCAAAAGAAAAAAAATAAAAAGATCACTAAAATTGTGCTGTTTTTTTGATAATTTTGAAGATAATCTCTTTTTCTGGGGGAGATTTTTACTTTTCTTCCCTAGATTATAAGTAATTGTTTTTCAATGAAAATAATTTTTATAGTGTTCCTCTGACTGTTCAGGCGAGGAAAAATAGACGTTGTTGGGCAGTAAAATTTACCCTGTAGTTTTCGTAACTTACCTCTCTATTTTTGTTTGATTTTTTTGGTCATTTTTAAAATCCGTTATCAATTTAAGGAGTGCAACATGATTAAAGTTAATCTTTTTTTTACTATGCGTAAAAGTGTGAAAATTTTTCGGGGAAATGTAAGGATATTTGGCAATGTGTTGCGGATGAGGTGGTACATAAATCGTTTAGAATAGGCGTATTATCGTGTTGGTT
The DNA here is from genome assembly GCF_042194195.1 of Bartonella sp. MR30HLJHH. Taxonomy (NCBI): domain Bacteria; kingdom Pseudomonadati; phylum Pseudomonadota; class Alphaproteobacteria; order Hyphomicrobiales; family Bartonellaceae; genus Bartonella; species Bartonella sp. MR30HLJHH. Next base: position 156,999 of record NZ_JBHIMO010000002.1, read on the forward strand.
AAAATTTGAATGATCGCTGTTATTCAAATAGTCGCAGTTGAGCGTTATTACAGCTTTTGCATTTAGGTGGATTTTTTAGCGTGTAACGAATTATCTTTTGTGCTGCAATTTCAGGGGTAGGTTTAAGGGTGGGGGTGCATAAATGAGAGAGAGATATTATCATATCAAACAGTGTTCAATTTATCGCATTGCATTTGTGTGAATATAGCTGATCAAATTTTATTTATCATGTAGAGTGGGGAAAAGTTAACAATATTAATTGAATATAAAAAAACATAAACTGTAATCTGAATTACAGTTTATGTTATTAAGTATTAAATAAGCTTACTGTTTAAACTGTATTTAAGTGAAACGTTGTTTAAATGAGCATCCACGCACTGTCCGCAAAAGCATCAAATGCTTTTTGACCCGGTGTACGATAGGGAGCCCGCTTTTTAGAAAACAACCATGAAAAATATGCAATAAGACCCCAAAGTGCTGGTGCAAGTCCCATCATAACTCCTACCTTTACAACACCTTTTTTAAAATCTTGTTCAGTGCTTTGTGTTGAAATATGATCCATATCAATAGCTTTAACAACTTTATTTTCTTTTGACACTGTAGAAGCAAAACTAGAACCTTGAGAATGACTATTCAAATAATAAGCATTAGCTTCCAAAACCTGTGAAAAGAAAAAGGCTATTGTAACAATATATAACGCGATTTTTTGAAATATTTTCATTATAATAATCCAAATTTAAAAGATTTAATCAAAAAAGTTTTTTCATTACACTCTTTAAACAAAACAAAAAAAGCACCGTGGCATCCTATGATACATAATTTCATTATGTGTTTAATGTGCTGTTAATACAAAGTGTTCAATTGCACATTTTGTATTATACTTTTATGTAATTTCCATAGTTTATTGATTCTGTCAACTTTTCAATTTTAGTTTTTAACTTAAATTATAAGCTGTAATTTTTTTGTTAATTTAGAAATAAGTTTAAATTATATTATTGTTTTTATTATATTTATTGTATCATCTGTTTTGGTAAGTCGTAAACGCAATTCTATATTATTAACAGAGATATTTTAAATATACAAAATGTTTTTTAATAAACAGAATGTAGTTTTATTGTGGTGTAAATGACATATGTTCTGTATGAATTTTTCAAATTTCATAGCATTTTATAAAAATGCTATGGATTATTGATGCAATTTTTAAGATATATTGCGGTGTGAAGTAATCGTTTTTTGTTATCTCGTAAAAACACTATTTTGCGGTATGGTGATGTAAGTTCTGTGTTCAGCGTTATCGTTATCAATCGGTTATCATATGGTAAGTAAACTAATATTATTCAGATTATATAAGCATTATTAGCTCTCTTTACAGAAATAGTTGCGTTCAAAGATGGATGGAGTATTCTGTGTAGTCTTAAAGCGCTTGAATCATTAAATGCTCTTTATTTTTTTTCAAGAATGCTGGCTTTTCTATCCGCTTCATCCGTATTGAGGGACGTAAATAAACAAGTTGTGAGGTCGAATATCTTTTGGTAAATTGAGCGATTGAACACTTCAAGAGCGCGAAGAACAAGGGATTATTTGTTATGCCAAATTATGATTTTTTTTCAATCTTGGAAAGATATTCCCATTGCGGCAAATCATATAAAGTTTAAGCAACGGCAGCACGGTTTTTTGTGCAATGAAATGATAAATATGTACAACGTCACGGTAATTTCCGTGGGAAACTTTACCGGATCAACAGTACGGATAGTGTCTTCTTCTTACTCTAAATCGCAGATATTTCAAAACAACAACGGTGGAGAATGAATGTTGGATATGTTCTAGGGAAGGTTGCAAAAAATGGCTAAAAAGTTCTCAAAAAAAATACCAAAAATGACGAAAGGAGCGGTTGCCCACTCCTTCGTTCCTATCTCCCCTTTCGGGGAAGCGGCCACCATTACTGATGCCGTATATGGTAGTACATATACGCTTATTTTTTTCAAAAGTCAATAGTGTAAATGCGGTAAATGTTTGAGCATCAGAGCTACAACTTTATGAAAATCTTCGCTGGATAATCTTGGAACAGTACGTGAGCAACTTAAACGACTTACAGAAACTGTTGTGACATAATTGCAGATAATCCATGCTTTTTTATTTTCTATGGGAGATTGTATTGGATACGCAGCGGGATTATTGGGTTGTGATTTCGTTGAAAAAGGTAAAACTGTCACATTTCCATATAATTTTGCATTCTTAGAAAGCACTAAAACAGGCCGCTTTTTCCAAAATTCAGGGAGTATCGAATCATGAGGAAAATCGCACCAAAAAACTTGTCTGATGCGTGGTGCCGATTTGATTCGTGGTTTTATGTGAGGTGGTTTTTTGTAAGGAGCATTTAAATCCGTTTCTCTTATATGCTCGCGCCATGCATTATGATCATGTTCCATCATAACACATGGTTCTTCAAGTTTGGTTATATCTAAGGAAATAGGTGATAGGGTAGAAGGCGCTGTGTTCTTATCTTCAGCCATAGCAGACCATTTATATTTATCGGTCCCCTCACTTATTATTTTACGGCTTTTCTATCACGGGTTTTTATCAAAATGTTGCTCATAAGTACAGAGAGGTGAAACCATAAAATGGATATATCTGCTTATTTTTGTCTTTTGCGTACAACGCTAGAGGAGGGATGTTGGTGACTAGTTGGTGTTGGTGGGTTGGTTTGGCGGTGGGTGGTTTTAGGGGATGATTGGTGATTGGAGGGTGTTGGTTAGGGGGAAACGATTGGAGAGAACGAGTGCACGCGGTCTCGTTTCTATTTTATGGTTAGAGTTTTTTATTGCTTGAAAGGAGTCCTTTTGAGGCAACATAAAAACTGATAAGCATGTAAAATAGACTAGCAACGACATTCCAGCCGGCAAATGAAAGAAAAAGAAAGCGTGCGGATGCTTCAGAACAAGAAGGGGGATGAATGTTGTTTAATTGGTTAAGAAGCTGGTTAATGTCTGAGGTTTTTCTCATTGCGCTTAAACCACAACTGAGGGGAGCTGCCCAAAAGCCATATTCAACACCTGCATGATAAATGGCTAAAACAAGGCTTATACACATTAAGACAAAAACACATAAAAATAAAAGTTGTATCCAAACAGACATGCGAAAAAACCATGCCCCAAAACCTGCTAAGAGCAAAAAGGGTATGGCACCATAATAGGGAAAACGCTCTATGAGACACAAATCGCAAGGAAGATACCCTCCAAAATATTCAAAACCAAGGGCAAGACCTATTGTAGCGGACAAGCAAAAAGCGAGAAAAAAAGCCCATAAACTTTGTTCTTTTCTGCTGGGTTCAAGATGAAGGTGCTTGTATAAAAGTGGGTGAGAAGACAAAACGCACGCCATTAAGTCTGTTCCTTATAAAAGCTTTTTGTTTAAAAAAGCTATGAAAATCCCATAAATTAAAACGAGACTAACACAACCAATGAGAATAATCCATTTGAAATTCTGTACTAGAAAATTCATTGCTTTTTGCCCAAAATGTTTAATCAGCCACGCGAGAAGATAAAAACGAGCGCCTCTAGAAAAAATACAAATAAGAATGAAAAGTTCAAGACGTACACTCATTACACCGGCCAAAATTGTGACAATTTTGATGGGGGGAAGATGAAAAAAACCTGATGTTATCAGTAAAATGACTAGAAATTGCAGGGTTGCACTATTTTTCAGAGATTCAAAACTTTCAACCTTACCATAAATTTCTAAAATGGGTTTGGCAAGAGTATCATAGGCAAAATGTCCGATAAACCAACCGGCAATGCCTCCTAATACAGAACAGATAGTCGCAATCAAAGCATAGCGATAAACTCGCTTTTGATGGATAAGCAGCATCGGAATATATAAAACATCTATGGGAATTGGAAAAACAGAACTTTCAATAAAGGCAATGAAACCAAGCCAGTGTGGTGCTGTACGCCGATTTGCTAAAGAAATCGTCCAAAGCTTTAATTTGTTTAATATCATGAGGCTTTCTATAAATTTAAGAGGTAAAGACTTTACAAATGAGATTGTTATAAATCTGGTAGAGAAATCCAACAAAGAAAATATTTCATAAAACAGATAAGAAAATGATATGAATTCTTAAAAAATGAGAAGTCTGCTGTTGACGAATCTGTGCTTCTTCATATAGTGCAAAGGAATAATCGACAAGTCTGTATTTTAAGTCCTGTCTTTTGTAGCAATGTGCGGGTGTGGTGGAACTGGTAGACGCGCCAGACTCAAAATCTGGTTCCGAGAGGAGTGTCGGTTCGAGTCCGACCACCCGCACCATTTCTAATATTTTCCTTTATCCTGTTATGGCGTATCATGTTAATTTATAAAACATGTGGGATTTATAAATAGTGTTCACTGTTTTGCATGTTGAATGAAAAACCTCGAATACCATAGGATTCTTTCATTTTAAGTTTGTTTATAGTAAATTGACCAAAATCATGTCTCTTGTACATTGCAAGCTGGATGAGCTATTGTGGCATGAAATTTTACAAAAAATGAATAAAAATGCCTCTTAATAAACCGTTTCAAGGGCATCATTGGGGGGTGGGAGTATATGATGGATGGTGCCAGCTTGCACTTTTATCTTGCACTTTTATGAAGTGTAAAGATGATGCTCTATAGATTTTATATGCTTGTGGGCGTTGTTGCAAAATGGGCGTCATGGTTTTGAGAGATGTTTCTTGAAAACACGCATGTGAATTGGCAACCCAAGTGTCTTGGATTTGAGAGTGTTTGGGATTTGAGAGTGTTTGGGATTTGAGAGTGTTTTGTTTGGAGCGCTGTCGTATGACATGAGGGGAGTGATCCAAAAGAGATACGTGAGAAACACAAGCATGAGGCAATGCGTAAACTCCTTTCTTTAAAAGACAGAGCTGTAGAGGCTTAAAAGATAGTGCTTTAGAGGCTTTGAAAGTCGTAAAACCGAAGTAAAAAGAAATAGTAAGGGTGGAAATTGGTTTTTGCCTTGACAATTTCATATGCTCCCCAAATGAAGCTGTCTCCCCGTTACAGAAATTACATAAACAGAGAACCGCAATATCCTCTCTCTACTCTGGTATACAATAGCTGTAAAACACTGTCATTTGAAGTGTGGTCATATAGGGGCTGTAAACTTCTTTGAAACGTTACAGTAATTTTTTTCAGTGTGTGTTGGATATTCTTAAGAGTGTTTGTTTTACTTTAGGTTTAAGGGCATTCCATGGGGAGGCACCAAGAGGAGCCTGCCCCAAGAGTCCCCAAGAGTTGTTGTGTTCTTACAAACGGACATGATTTTAGAAATGGGTTTTTAGAATCTTGATCCTTTGAGAGTGGGAGGCCAAGTCAATATCTCTTAATAATTGCTCTTATTTATTTTACGATGGCGTATTTTACGATGGCGCCCAGTGGTATGATGGTAAAGCTTTTATATTCCAAATGTATTACATGAAAGGGGGAGAGGATAGGAGCTTGCTTTAAAAGAGGGAGAGGCTTTATTGTTTTGTGACGATTTGTTTACAGTTTAGTCTTGGTTTTTAGAATCTGCGTCTTTTTAGGAGGGAAAGGGGCATAAAAAAACCCCGTTTTAACAGGGTTTTTTAAGAGTTCAATTTTTTTATAGAACTTAGAATTTATAAGCGATACCAAAGCGAACATCATGCGTTTGAGAAGAGATTTTAAGGTCATCGTTTGCAAATTTCTTTTTCAAAAAATCTGAATAACGATATTCTGTACGCATGATGATATTATCTGTCATTGCAAGATCAAAACCACCACCAACAGTGTAACCAAACATTGTTTCTGTCTTATCTAACACATCGCCAGAAGCAAAAACTGTCGAATCTTCTTGCGATTTTGATAAAAGTGACATGATATATTGCATTTGTGTATAGGCTACACCCCCTGCTATATAAGGCATAAGGCGATGGGAAGCAAAACCAATACGCGCGCGTGCAGCACCAGACCATTTTTCTTTCAATGTTACACTGCTGACAACAATGTCACCATAGTTGGGTATCGTTTCATCCTGAGCCGCAGGTTTTATGATAGGAATCCCAGCTTCTTTAAAGGCAATGTTAATAGAGTCTAATTCATCTAGAATTTTCTTTCCATTGTCTGTTTGGGTGCTTTTCCTCCCAGACCAGACTATGTCCGTATCAAAACCGAAAACAAGGTTCTCTCCCAGATCAATATTAGAACCTGCATACAAACCTGCTCTCAATCCTGATGGTTTCGGTGATAAATCTCTATCAACCCAAGCCCATTTTCCGTCCCTGGCTTCTTTTGCATAATCTAGAGTATTTTTACTGGAAAAATATCCAATTTGTCCTCCAAAATAAAAACCAGACCAAGAAAAAGGCGCAGAAACAGTAACCGGTGAGATACGTGACGATGAATCATTTTGCAATGAAACCTTCGGTTTTGATTGCTCAAAGATTACCGTATCTGCTGCTTGCGCTGTTGAAGTGGTAATGAAAGTAAAAATAGATAGTGCAATTAAACATTTTGTTTTCATAAAAACGTCCCCAATTCATTTCGGATACAAATCGTATTATATGCAAATTGGTTAAAAAAATCTATAGTTAATATCATTATGAAAAATAAAATATGCATAAAATCTATAATTAATCATATTAAAGCGTTTTTACAGCTTGTTTTCGTGCTTTTGTCCCGCGTTTGTCTTAATTTTTCAGGATTTTTATATATTCTTTCAGTGTTTTCTGTGTTTTAGAAAAAATATAGTATAGTGAATAAGATTTTAATTTTTTTAATAACCATTATTATATATATATATATCAAAAACACTCTTTGTTTTTCATTGTTAAATATATTGTCTATAATGATTGATATCATTGTGCTTAATATTCAATTGATCGTAAAAAATATATATCGGCACCATCACATTCTTTGCTCGTTTCTGATATTGCGTAGCTTTGTATTGCGATAGCCTTTTGAACACTTGAAAGGATGAGCGACTTTATTTCTTTATTTCTTTTTTTATCTATATGCCACTTTTGCTTATAACAATCCAAGCGAATAGTTTTGATTGATTGAATGGAATACGAAGAATAAGAAGGAGCAAAGTGCGAGAATCTGATGTTTCATGAGGTTTCTCATGCACCATGTAAAACGATAAATTCTTTTTTTCGTTCGCTTAAAGCCGGAACGTGGATGAGAGCCTAAAAACTGAATGTCGTTGGCAATTTTAAAGAGATTAGCGCGTGTACTCAGGTTTTTGTGGAAATGGGTGAGGGCGCCATGATAGGTAAATGCCTCAAATTTTTTGCGAACTGTCAAGGATATTTTCGTTAGAGAGCTGATTGTTTCAGCAAAGGCCAAAGCCTTTCGGTGCATTGAGTTTTTTCCAACAGCTGTTCCTCTATTGAGCACTTCTATCTTCACGCTTCATAAAGGAGACATTTCTCAATGCTCCCAAACCCATTTCACGACGGTGGCTCGTGAATGGTATAACGATAAAGCCATTGAGCCCCCCTATCTTTACGCTTCATAAAGAAGCAAGCCGGTACGATCATTATATTTGCCAGCTCGTGGGTGTTGTGACAGCCCTCTCCACAATGTTGAGACAGTTCTTGGCAATTGAGGCGGTTCATTAGAGGCGCTTTTAGTTCTTTTTTAATCTTATACAATTTCTATCCATACATTCATCCCGCTTGTGATGTGCAAGTAAGTGATTTTGATTGATTTAAAATGGGACAGATTTAAAATGAGAAAATCCTACGGTATTCAGGATTATCATTATAAATAAACACATTATCTCATTGAGACAAGAGCAGAAATATGGAGCAGAGCCTAAAATGAACGCTGTGGGTAATCGTTATCGGTCATCATCGGGGTTGTTTACACCCCGATTTTTTGACAGAAAGATTTGTTTTAAGACGTTTGCATCTTTTTTTAGTAAGTTGTTTATTGGGGAGAAATCATCTTTTTGGGATCAACCAGCCGGTCATAATCAGCTCCAGAAACGCCAGCTTTTATTGCTTCTGCGCGCAAAGTTGTATCATTTTTATGCGCTGCTTTAGCAATTTCAGCAGCTTTTTCATAGCCAATTTCTGGTGCAAGAGCTGTGACTAACATGAGTGAGCGCTCCATGAGCGAGTGAATATGAATGCGATTGGCTCGTAATCCTTGAATGCAATGTTCATCAAAAGAGCGCATGCAATCACCAAGAAGGGTAATTGATTGTAAAACGTTATAGCCAATAACAGGTTTATAAACGTTGAGTTCAAAATGTCCTTGGCTTGCGGCAAAGGTTACGCTGGTGTGATTGCCAAAAACTTGGCATGCGACCATGGTTAAGGCTTCACATTGCGTGGGGTTGACTTTGCCTGGCATGATGGAAGATCCGGGTTCATTTTCGGGAAGACTGAGTTCTCCTAAACCTGAACGTGGTCCTGAGCCCAAAAATCGAATGTCATTGGCAATTTTAAACAGATCAGCAGCAAGAGCATTCAAGCTCCCATGGAAATGCGCAAGGGCTCCATGATGGGCGAGTGCTTCAAATTTATTGCTGGCAGTTTGAAACGTTATTCCTGTGAAAGCGCTCACTGTTTGCGCAAAAGCAATGTCAAAACCTTTTGGCGCATTTAGTCCTGTGCCAACAGCCGTGCCACCTTGAGCAAGCATGTGGACATCGGTTAGAGCATTTTCAATGCGCTGAAGATTGGCTTCTAATGCGGCACGATAGCCTGAAAATTCTTGTCCTAAGGTTAAAGGCGTTGCATCTTGGGTATGGGTGCGGCCGATTTTAATGATGTCTGCAAATTCTTGCTCTTTTTGTTTTAGTGTAGCAATAAGAGCTTCAAGGATTGGCAGTAAGTGTTGGCGTGTTTGCAACGTGGTGGCAATGTGAAGCGCTGTGGGAAAGGAATCGTTCGATGATTGACTCATATTGACATGGTCATTGGGATGAACTGGTTTTTTGCTTCCAAGTTTTCCTCCCAAAATCTTACTGGCACGATTAGCAATGACTTCATTGACATTCATATTGCTTTGTGTGCCAGAACCTGTTTGCCAGACGGAGAGTGGGAAATGCGTATCAAAATCGCCGGCAAGCACTTCATCGGCGGCGGCAATAATTGCTTTTCCAATATTTGCTGGTAGTTTTCCTTTGTCCATATTTACAACAGCTGCAGCTTTTTTGATAAGGACTAAGGCATAGATGATGGCAAGAGGCTGCTTTTCACTGCCAATATTAAAATTATGCAGTGAACGTTCAGTTTGTGCTCCCCAATAACGATCTTGACGTACCGAAATCGTTCCAAAGCTATCCGTTTCCTGACGTGTTTCAACCATGATAAGATCCTTTTTTGTTCACGGGTTCTTAAAAAAGCTAAATAACGCGAAAGTGCAATGAGAGGCAAGACTTTGAAGCTTCATTTAGAGAAATTATTTTTGTGGCTATTCTTGACATTAAGAGATGCAGATTTTATATCTAACTCATACTAGCACTCTCAAGCTATGAGTGCTAGCAAGAACTTTTAAGATTAATGCAATTATGTTCAGTTTTAAGGATTTAAAACATGGCTAATATACAATTCCGCCCACTTCACGACCGTGTCGTTGTCCGTCGGGTTGAATCTGAAAATAAAACGGCTGGTGGGATTATCATCCCTGATACAGCAAAAGAAAAACCTCAAGAAGGCGAAGTGATTGCTGTTGGCAATGGCGCTCTCGATGATAACGGAAAGCGTGTGCCTTTAGAAGTCAAAACAGGAGACCGTATCCTCTTTGGAAAATGGTCTGGAACTGAAGTCAAGATCAATGGGGAAGACCTCCTCATCATGAAAGAATCTGACATTATGGGAATTATGGGCTAATTGAAGCGCTTAACTTTTCATTGTGTACTATTTTGAGAAAACTCCAAGGAGAAATTAAATGGCTGCTAAAGAAGTCAAATTTGGCCGTGAAGCGCGTGAGCGTTTGTTGCGCGGTGTCGACATCCTTGCTAATGCTGTTAAGGTGACACTCGGCCCTAAAGGTCGTAATGTGGTGATTGATAAATCATTCGGTGCGCCTCGCATCACAAAAGATGGTGTATCCGTTGCAAAGGAAATTGAACTTGAAGATAAGTTCGAAAATATGGGTGCACAAATGTTGCGCGAAGTTGCTTCTAAAACCAATGATATCGCTGGTGATGGAACAACAACAGCAACTGTTTTAGGACAAGCTATTGTGCAAGAAGGCGTTAAAGCTGTTGCTGCTGGCATGAACCCAATGGATCTTAAACGTGGGATTGATGCTGCTGTGGATGAAGTGGTGGCAAACCTCTTCAAAAAAGCAAAAAAAATCCAAACTTCAGCAGAAATTGCACAAGTAGGAACCATTTCTGCTAATGGTGCTGCTGAAATCGGTAAAATGATCGCTGATGCTATGGAAAAAGTGGGCAATGAAGGCGTCATTACCGTAGAAGAAGCTAAAACTGCTGAAACGGAATTAGAAGTCGTTGAAGGAATGCAATTTGACCGTGGGTATCTTTCCCCTTATTTTGTCACAAATGCTGAGAAAATGGTCGCTGATCTTGATGATCCTTACATTCTCATTCACGAAAAGAAATTGTCTAATCTACAATCTCTTCTTCCAGTGCTTGAAGCTGTTGTGCAATCTGGAAAACCACTTCTCATTATCGCTGAAGATGTGGAAGGTGAAGCTTTGGCAACACTCGTGGTCAACAAGTTGCGTGGTGGTTTGAAAATTGCTGCTGTAAAAGCACCTGGATTTGGTGATCGCCGTAAAGCAATGTTAGAGGATATCGCAATCTTGACATCCGGACAGGTTATTTCTGAAGATGTGGGCATTAAACTTGAAAATGTTACTTTGGATATGCTTGGACGTGCAAAGAAAGTGAACATTTCTAAAGAAAACACCACCATTATTGATGGTGCTGGACAAAAGTCTGAAATTACTGCTCGCGTCAATCAAATCAAGGCTCAGATCGAAGAAACAACTTCTGACTATGACCGTGAGAAACTGCAAGAAAGACTTGCTAAACTCGCTGGTGGTGTTGCTGTTATCCGCGTGGGTGGTGCAACAGAAGTTGAAGTGAAAGAAAAGAAAGACCGTGTTGATGATGCTTTGAATGCAACACGTGCTGCTGTTGAAGAAGGTATTGTTGCTGGTGGTGGTACCGCATTGTTGCGTGCAGCAAATGCGTTGACCGTTAAGGGAAGTAATCCTGACCAAGAAGCTGGTATTAGTATCGTTCGTCGTGCTCTACAAGCACCAGCGCGCCAGATTGCAAGCAATGCCGGTGAAGAAGCCGCTATTATTGTGGGCAAAGTGCTGGAAAATAATGCTGACACTTATGGTTACAATACTGCCACGGGTGAATTTGGTGATTTGATTGCTTTGGGAATTGTTGATCCAGTGAAAGTTGTGCGTTCTGCTCTCCAGAATGCGGCTTCAATTGCTAGCCTTCTGATTACAACAGAAGCAATGGTTGCTGAAGTTCCAAAGAAAGATACCCCAATGCCTCCAATGCCTGGTGGCGGAATGGGTGGAATGGGTGGAATGGATTTCTAAGCTCTTTTCCATAGAAATAATAAAGAAACGGGCCTTCTGTGCCCGTTTTTTTAAATGTTTTTTCGCTTTTCGTACAGTTCTTCCTTTTATGATAGTGATCTTATAGCATTTTTCTATTTTTCATTGGTTGATGTATCGCCATTGTGAATAGATCTTCTCTTTATTCATGACTTTTTCTCTTGCATTTATGAAATGTTTTTATTGTGCGGGGAGCGTGGTTTTCTTTGAAAATATTTTATTGATAAAAATACAACTTTTTGATTTATAGTCATTTCTTTCTTATACAGTTCTATTTTTCATTTTAAGTTTATGTATGCACCATTAAAAAATCCTGTGTTTGCGCTTTCGTGTTTGCGCTTTAGAAGGGCGAATGGTTTTTATGAACCAACGCAAGAGTTTGTACCCATTAAAAGTTGAAGAGGGAAAGTTGAACAGAGCATGTTGGGTCTTGTTTGTTTTTTTATGAATAAGATGCTGGTGTTTAAGTTTTTGTATGAAAACAAAATTTAAGGTTTGCTCTGTTAAAGGGCTTTTGTATACTGGGACAAGCATATCTCTGTTTGGTTAATCTCTGTAATAGAAAGACAACCTCATTGAGGAAGAGTGTAAAGGCATATAATCATTCATCGTGTCATCATCTTTTTGCTTTATGACTTTTAAAGGTATTTATAGTAATATCTTATTAAATAATGAAGATGATGCCTCAAACTTTTGTTGCTTGCGTATCTTTTTTTTGTGAAATTCCGTCATTATGTAGCACTTGCACAAAACCAATGTTTATTCGTGATTTGTATTATTTATTACCCTTAGCTCTATTATGAGTTTTGCATAACATTTCACAATTAGCCTTGTCGGTTGCACCCCCTTTACTCCAAGCAGTCACATGGTCTGCATCCATGTCGGCAATTTTCCAAATTTTATTTTTATTGACATTGTCACTGATTGCACATAGCGGGCAGTTTGAAATACCATTCACTTCGGCATTGGCGGTTTGTTTGGCATAGGTTGATTTTTTGGTAACTTCATCAAATACTCTTACATTAAGTAATTTTTTATCCATCATACCACCTAGCACATATTCAAAAATTCCTTTACGGTCTTTGACATAAGGGTCTGCATATAGGGTTTTTACTTGCTCCCTAATGGTTTGCGGATTGTAAGGCTTGGATTTGTAGGTTTCATATAGTCGTCCCCATTCTAACCCCTGCATTTCTTTCTCAACAGTAGTAAAAATCCCTGATACCCAGTCAATTACGGTATTAAAATAGGTTTTTAGTTCGCTAATGTTGTCATCATGACGGTGACGGCTCATGTAGTCGCCTACATTGTTACGGCTGACCCATTCAAGGGCGGTGGCTAAAAAGTCTTGGCGTAAAGCTGACCCTCGCACATAACTCGCCCATTTGTTAATATTGGCGTTTTGGCTGTTGCTAAATTCGGCTTTTGCTAGGGTTACAAATTTGCCTGAATAGACAGCATTTAATAATTCTTGTTCATTGAGTGGTACGCCTGCAATGTTGATGGTTTTAAACCAGTTTTTAATTTCGATTTCCTCACCGTCACACACATATACTAAAAGATTGGTTTTATTAATCAAATCTTGCTGTTCAGGTGGTAGTGAGTTGAAATATTGCGGGGTCTTATTGTTATCCATGATGGCAAATTTATTGGTAACAAATCGCCCGATACTGGTAATGCGTTGCTGTCCGTCTAAAACCTCATATACCATCCCCTGTTTGGTTAAAATACAACAAACCCAATGGGTAGCCCTTTAGGATAGATTCAATAACGGCAACATCACGTTTACCATCAGCATAGATATAATTGCGTTGGTATTCAGGTTGAATGGTAAGTTTGCCAGATAAACCAAATAAGCCTTTGCCTTCAAATTCGTTGTAGGTGAATCCATGACAGATATTGCAATGGTATAGGTCTTAAGCGTGGTTTTCATAAATTATTCTTATTTCCCGTTAGATGCTTCATCAGCGACAACATTTAACATTAGTTGAATTATAGAAATACAATCAAGGGCATTTTTAATTTTTAATTTTCGATATTTTGCGGTGCTAGACTTATTGAAATTATTTGACTGCATAGAGCCATAATATGATATCGTGTCATCAAGCATCATTTCTTTGGTAGCCCCACCGACAAAATAGATAACCAAATCTCGTTTCAAAAATAAATTATCATCAAAATACTGTTCATTTAAAAACTTAACTGTAGTAGCACTGTAATTTATACCGCCTTTATTATTTTTAACGAACTGCCCGTTACTATAATCAATACTAAAAAGAAAACGCAAATAGAAATCTTTATCCATTTCTATAGTTTTAACATGGTTAGTATAAGTACCTAATATATCAAAATCTTTTATTATAGCTTCTGCTATCGGCTTAAATGGAAAAGAGGAGCGTATCTCTACTGTTTTTACGGCTTGATGTTCAATGTCTGATTGGTCTTTCCATCTTTTGATAATCTTTATATCAACTTGATTGATAGAATTATTTGAACTATCTATTTGGATAGAAACATTTTTACTTGTATTGTAGTGATTAAGCATAGTAAAACATAATTGCTCAATGATAAGACCACATAAGCCTTTTAACTGAATTTCTCTTAAATTTCTTGTATCGCCTGACGAATTGGCTGAATTAAAATTTATATTGCTTAAACGCTTTTTTGCAATCTCAATGATATTTTGAGTGTTTTGATTATCAGGTGTAAGCACAATACGCTGTATTCTAAATGGTAGATTGTTGAAATAATCACATCGGATCATGTGATTATTGTCAAACAGCATTTGCCCATCATTATAATCTATATATTCAATGTACATATTAGGTACTCTCATTATTCTGCTTGTATGAGGATTCGTGAGTACATTCGATTACCCTTAATGTAAGCACGGTCTAACTTACCATTCCAATCAGCAACAGCTAAATCACTTAATAATCCATTTTTGACATCTAAATCCATACCAATAATTTTAAATTGTTCAGGGTTGTGTTTGTCTAAAAAGCTAATAGGCACACCCATGATACCTTTATAATCGCTTGGTGTGGCGATAGTTACGGGTACCTCAATGGCGTTGTAATTATCGTATTTTTGATAAGCATTTTTTCCTTGAATTTTCTTATTAAATTTAAGATTTTCTGCCATTGTCATCAGTTGCAAGGGTTGATGTCGTCTGCCGTGGTCGATATTTGTAAACCAACGAACGCCTTTTACACGAATATATTTATTCCCCTCATCATCAATCCTAAATCCTGCTGCTTCAAGTGGGTAGCTTTCAGGCACTCTAAACTCTCTATCACCACTATTAATGGTCGCACCTAACCATGCTTCATTGTTTTTAATGAGTGAAAATATGTCTTTACAGGTAATGGCGTTCATATTTCCAATAATGGAAAATTGTTTATCCGCTTCCACTATCCATGCCAAAAACTCACGAAATAGCGAAAAGGGTGGATTGGTGATAATCATATCCGCTTCATCTCGCAAGGCTTTGATTTCATCTGTTTTAAAATCCCCTGTGCCATTAAGGTAATACCATTGCAAATCCTTAATATCGACTTTTCCGTCATGGTTATTGTCTTTATCAAGGATGAATATTTTACCCTGTTTTACCGATTTACCTTTGTCATAATTCGGGCTTTGAGTTTCAAATAAAGACGGCTCATAATCAGTTTGTAAATCTTTACTGGTATGTGCGTAACTGGTGCTAATGAGTTTTTTTAAGCCAAATCGTTCAAAGTTTTGAGCGAAATACTTGGTAAAGTTACTCCAATCGGGGTCGTCACATGGTAAAAAGACAATTTTACCTCGAAAAACGTTAGCGTCATAGTCAAGGTAGGATTGCATTTCCTTTTCAATATCGTTGTATTGCGTGTAAAATTCGTCCTTTTTAGCATTTTTGGCTTTAGATAAGCCACTATTTTTCTTTTCAAGATGTGCATCATTATTAAGCATATTAAAACCTTCTCACTAAGATCAACTCAAAACTACCGTTTATAAAAAATGTTATTAAATCAAACGAATTTCATTGCACCCAATCGCAGTCAAAACCTGCAACATAAAGTCCGCCCCAAAAGCTCCGCGAGAAATCTTATTGCTAAGGTTCTGTGGGGTTTCCTCAATACCTAAGTCTTTTAACTTTTCTGCTACATCAGCATAGCTGAGGTTTCTAAGGACAATTTCCGCTTTAACAATGCCTTTGGCTTTATTTCGCCATTCATTGATCTTTGAGTGTTGCATATCGTATTTTCTCACTATTTAAAACATATAATCATTATAAACGATGATTAACAAGCTTAAATTATGACAAAACACTTCTTATTAACAGCCCATGCTCGTAGTATGCTGTCACTAGCTATTGTTCGGTTAAGTGATGACAAGTGCCATGCTATGCTGTGTGAATTGCGTTGGAGTAGTACAGAAATCGTGGTTTTCCCGAAATGCCAAGTACAAAATAAAGCCTATTACATTACCTGTCGTAAACAATGACAATGTAAGCATTGCAAACATCGCTTTAGTGTAACATCAAGCATTATCTTTGCTCACCATAAATTGCCATTACGGGTGTTTCTTTTTGCCTGTGCCATTTAAGTCAATGTGGTGAAAGGTATATCAGCCCTACAGCTATCTCCTAGATATTCAGTACAAAACTGCTTTTGTCTTAGCCTATAAAATCCGTGAATCACTCCAAGCCCAAAAAGATTTGTTTCCGCTAAATGGTGAAGCCACCTGGATGGTAGCTACGTCCACTCAAGTGTGTGTGTGAGGAAAATAAAAAGATTGATAGGGGTTGATAGACGTTTAAAGGTCAATGATAACCCCAATAAGCGTTGTATCATCGTTATGCGTAATCGCTACACCACAGACGAAATCCTAGCCAATCTACAACTCGCAGTGGCTAAAATGACATATACCTTCGTGGCATTGGGTGAAATCCCTCACGTAAAGCAGAAAAGCCGCAAATATATTTGTCTCCAAATATACATTTTTGCATATTGACGTGTTTTTTAAGAGACATTTCGCTCGTCACACCGATTTCGCAATGGACTCGTGAATGGCATAAGGGCAAAGTTCTCATGAAGTGCATAAAACTATAGGGCACGATCATCTTTACGCTTAATAAAAGAATACGCGAACGTTATCATACATGTTTTCAGCTCTCAATGTTATGACAAGCCGTTAGTCCGTGAGACGGTGAGGCATGCCTTGCTTGTATAGTTTTGACCCATACACTGTAATGTGCAAGCGACATGGTTTGGATTGTTTCAAAAGAAACAGGTTTGGAAATGAGAGAATCCCACGATATACAGGGTTTTAATTCAAGTTGAAGAGTGCTTAATGATAGTTATAAATCAATGTGATGTGGTTTTACTCTTTTCAAGAGCATTGCATTCTTGCAAATAACGATAATCATGTGTTGCTTCACATTTTTTAATGGGTTTTAATGGAGCAACGCTTTTATTTATAATAATAATTCATTGTTTTGTATGTTGAATAAGAGATTTTTATTGCGGTGAATTTTTTCATTTCAATTCTTTCTTATGTTGAAACAATCTCAATCATTTTCTTATACCTCACAAGTGGAGGGAGCTAGGGTAAAATACTTAAAGAAAATAAAAATGCCTCTCATGAATATTCTCAAATAGTCAGTTTTTTATAAACAGAGTTTTTATAAACAGAGTTTTTATAAACGGGGTTTTTATAAATATTGGGGATTGGTAATGCGTAGGGTGGTGTCCGATTGCTCTTTTTTTTTAAGTGTAAAGAAAGGGGATTTTAGGCAAGTTAATGCTTTTTGCGTTGTTTACTTATGCAATTATTAAAAAAATATCTCTAAATATTTTAAAATTTTTTCGCGATGGTATCCCCCCAATGAGATTTGTGAAGAGTATAAAATCTTTTGAGGATCAATAGGTTATTAAAAAAATGTGCGTTGGTATGATCATTTTCTTATGTTAGCAAAGTTGTTGACTTACGCGTTTGTTAAAAATCTCTCTTCATGCTCCTAAATTCATTTCATGAAAGCGTTGGTGAAGAGTGTGTAAAAATTTTCTATGAGACGTGAAAAATCATCAATAAAATCTCCGTGTTTTCAAAAAATAACGAATGACTTTTTATATTTTTAAAAAAAGATTTAACACGTCTCATGTTTTTTATTTATTTTAGAGCTGAATATTCGATTTTTGTGTAAAAATATTTGCCAATGCATCCACGATACGTGAAAAATCAAGCGCTAATAAGAAAATGATGAATATAATCCACTTCGTATAGCGTGACATTATTTTTACACTTTTATAAGTCGTGATGATTTCTTGTAGGATTTCTTTTTCCTGTTCTGTCAGCTCTGTTTGTTTTTCTGTTTTTTTTCTAGCCATGTTTCCACCCACACAAGCCTTCCCCTTGTTTGTTATGCTTTAAAATATCTCTTGCGAGATTTGAACTGATGATATTGAGATCTTTTTTGTCTAAATAAATGGGCATCCAACCAACGCAAGAAAAAGGCTCATTTATTGTTTTTATCGCGCAACCAGTGAGTAAGAGCAGCGCGTACATCAGGATCACTTTTTTGATTAATTTCATTTTCCACCTCTAGCCGTGTTGTTGATGACTTTAGTGTTTTTTCTATTTGCTTTTGTTGTTCAATCTTTTTTCCAAGAGTGAAAACTTTTGCTAAAGCGATAAAAAAAGCGGTCAGAGCCGCTCCTGTTATCATCAGATTTTTTTTCATCCACCACATTATAAGCGCTGCTCCCGAAACCGTTTTGCCACAAAGAAGATGCCAGCACAGGCGGCTAAAACCATAATGGCTGCCAATGCCCATTGGATGGGGCCATTGCCTGCCAATAAGCCTCCAAGTCCAGAAAAAGAACCAATAATCGGTGTAAGCGCTTCTGCTTTGAAAAATCCCATTGGTGCTTGCGTTTCTACGGCTTGGTAGTTAGGAGAAACATAAGCACCTTTTGCCCATAGTCCTGCTTCGGCTGCACGACGGTGCACTAAACCGTGAAGACGTTTTCCTCCTGCTTTGGTCCACTTTTGTAATTCAGCAGGGACGGCTTCATATTCGCCGTTATTGAGTTTTTTGAGCAGGGTCGAATTACAAAAAGCCGAAGCTCCTATATTATAGCAAAACGATACGAGCGCGGCGAATTGTTCATCCGTTAAGGAAACCGTCACATTTGTTTCAACAGTATTTTCAAATTGTCTTAAATCTTGAGAAAGAACTTCTTCTGCTTGTTTTTCAGTAATGATCATGCCCTTGTGAACGAACGGTTTGCCAGCAGCGCTGGTATGTCCATAGCCAATTGTCCATACCCCGATGGCATCTTTATAGGCGTTCAAACGCAATCCTTCCCATTGTTTAATGAGTGCAAGCCCTGCTGATGATATTTTTCTCATTTGCTTCTCCATAAAATAAAGCCTCACGTTAACGTGAGGCTGGTCGACATATTAAAAATGAAATTTTTCACTCTTCAAAAACAGAAGAGACGTTAAACTTCAATGAAATCAAAAGGTTAGTTGTAGCAACTTAAGGGATGCGATAATAGTTGGCCAAGTGGGATAATGGTTTGGCTGGTGTTTTCCGTTGAGAGATGTTGTTGGTTTTGAGACTTGGTGCTGGTGAGGTTGGCGATTGTGTTGATGTACGCAATGGCATTACGGCGGCATTACGGCGGGCATTACGGTTGTGTTAGCGGTGGCATGAGAGGTGAGGTTGGAGGGGTGACATATATGTTGGTGAATGGAATTTTTAGAAGGCACTGTTGGCGCGGCAGGGGGTGGGAGGGGGTGCATAATGATTTGTGTTAGCATTGGTGTTGGTGATTGCGGTTGTTTTGGCAGGGGTTGTGAGGGGGGAGAGATGGGGAGAACGGATGGGTGTTGATTGTGAGGGATAAGAGAGCGGCTGTTTGCGGTTGTTTTGGCAAGTGGTACTGATGTGGAGGCGCTTGAGATAAAAGCGGACAACTCTTAGAAAAAAGCTACAGGAGGAGGCGGGTGCTTTTATTTAACATCTAAAATCATAAAATATTTTATGCATTCAGCCTTCTGTCTATTCAAATATGGATCATTGTTAAGAAGAGCTTTGGACTTTTGATAAAATTTTAAAATCGACTGATTTTGATAGAACAGTCCTGTTTTGCCTTTTGTCTTTAAGAGGTCACGTTGCTTGTTGTTTACATCTTTATCTGCTTACAAAGGGACAAGAAGATTTGCTAACAGCAATTTGCACCTCACTGTCAAGCAGCAGAGCCTCGTTCTTTATGGGTATGGAAAAAACCTCAATTACATCATCAAAGATTTGTATTCAGTGAGCCTTTTTTGGTGGGAGGAAACGGAAACAGTTTTTCCTTCTGTTGTTCTTAAGTTTTTTTCAAATCTCTCTCTCAGAGTTTCACCTTTTTTGTTTACTGTTTCATGTTCAGCATCCGGATTGGTTTTTAAATATTGTTCTAGACGTTTTCTTCCTTGCGCATGTTTGTATAAACTGATGGGAAGATAGGAATCTAACTTTTCAGCAGATAAAGATGAATTGGGTTCACATAATACACCCTTAACATTATCTTTGTGCAATCTTGCTAATTTATCAGATTCAAGATGAAGCTTTTTGGCGAGGCTTAAGCTGAACATCCCACATTCAGAAGAGCTTCGCTGAATATCCATTTCTGCCGTGGTAAAAGAATAAGGAGGCAGTTGAAGACATTGAAGGGTTTGATTTATTTTTATCCCTAGTTTGCAAGCAGTGATATTCTGAAATGTTGTAGGTTCAAGCATAATCAAAGAGATTTTGTCATCAACTTTTTGATAATCAAGGACTGCAAAGTGGATTTTGCTTCCCGAATTTACTATAAATCGAGCAGATTTTGCGTCGCTCTCAACCACTTCCTTTAGTGCGTGCGAAAACTCTTCTGCTGTAAGAGCCAATTTGAGATTCATTTCTGGATATTTGCTGTTTGCTTTTTCTACGAGAGCCGGCATCAATCTAATATCTATATTTTCATAATAAGAGTTAATCCAACGGCCGGTGACGAGATCATCCTCTAAGTCTGTAATAATAGCTTTCAACTTTTCCTGACTCAAGGTGCTCTCTTCTTTTTGAGGAGCGTTGAGTTGTTCTAAACGGGCAATAAGGCTTTCTAAGGATTCATTTTCGATGTTACTTTCTGCTATTTGTGAGGCATGAGCGGCAGTATCTTTTGAATCTTGTGGCTTCATAATATGAACCTCCGTGGTTATAATTGGGAGGCAATATTATTTTCTTATATTTTGACCAAATAATGTTTTGAAAAAGAACCTTTATCTCTTGAAGATTAAGGAAAAAATCATTTTTCGGCTGCTTTATAAGAAAGTGCGGGCAGGTCTTTTCAAAACTTGCGTGTTTTATGTTTGTTCAAAGTCTTAAAATACGGGCTTTAAAATGGGCTGCTTTTAATAGAATACTATTGTTTTGCTTTTTGTTTGAAGAGGTAATTGCTCACTTTTTGCATTGTTACTTCTTTCAAAGGGAAAAGAAGATTGGCTGACAGCAATTTATGCTTAATCGTAAAGCCGTAAAGCTTCATTCTTTGTGGATGTGGAATACGGATATGGCTAAAACACTCATTACATCATCAGAGATTTGTATTCCGTCGCTCTTTTTCTATGTTGTGAAACAGAAACAGTTTTTCCTTCTGCTGAACTTAAGCTTCTTTCAAATCTCTCGGTTAGAGTTTCACCTTTTTTGTTTACTGTTTCATGTGCTGCTTGTGGATTGGCTTTTAGATATTCCTCAAGACGTCTTCTCCCTTGTGTATGTTTATAAAAAGTGGTTGGAAGATATGTATCTAACTTTTCAGCAGATAAAGGCGTATCTGGTTCACATAACACACCCTTAATATTATCTTTGTGCAGTCGTTCTAATTTTTGAGCTTCGGAATAAAGCTTTTTGGCGAGGCTTAAGCTGAACATTCCACATTCAGAGGAACTGCGTTGAATGTCCATTTCTGCCATGGCAAAAGAACAATTAGACAATTCATGCGCTTTAATGGCCAGTTGTGTCCTTAATGCTAGCACCGCTGATCTCATATTGTTAAGTGTTGTAGGTTCAAAAAATATCACGGACGTTTTGTCATCGATGGTTTGATGATCAATCACTGAAAAATGAATTCCTCTATCCTTTGTGTGAATGATAAATCTAGAAGATTGAATGCCGTTTTCGATGGCTTCTTTTAGTGCAAGGGCAAAGTCGTGAGATGATGCTACCAATTGAAGACGCATTTCAGGATATTTACGATTTGCTTGTTCTACCAAGGCTGGCATCAGTGTAAGATCTATGCTTGCATAATCAGCTGTGAACCAACGGCCAGTTGAGATGTCATCTTCTAAACGGGCAATGATATTTTTTAATTCCTCATGACTGAATGGGATATTTCTTTCTTTTTCGCTGCTGGGTTGTTCTGAATGTGCAGCAAGATTGTCTAATGATGCATTTGCCATTCCTAGTGTTTGTGAGGAATGAGGGAGAGAAGAATCTTGTGGCTTCATGATATTAGCCTCCATATTAATAATCAATGGACGGCATTATTTTCTTCAATTTTGACTAAACAATGTTTTGAAAGAGAGCCTTTGCATTTTGAAAGATGAGGCGATGAGAGCATATTGTGCCGTTTTCATATTATTATTCGTATATTGCTCATCATTTCTGAGATGTATTGCATCGATATTTTTATTGGGGTATTTTGTTAGAGCGTTTTATTGGGAGCCCTTATTGGATACTGCTTGTTTTGAAAATCTCAAAATTACAGGGCTGTTGGTGATGCAAATTGGATGATGCAGAAGAAAAACAGTCAGAGAAAGACGAAAGATACCTTCAAACAGGAGACTTCTGAAGATTGTCGCGAAACACACTGTTTGATAACAGTCTATAATAACTCAAACATCTGATGATGAAATCTGGGCACAAAAAACCCGTTACCGCACCTGTTATTAAATACGATTTTTCATATTCTGTCAACAGCAAAACGATTATTTTTTCC
This sequence comes from Bartonella sp. MR30HLJHH, assembly GCF_042194195.1. Classification (NCBI taxonomy): domain Bacteria; kingdom Pseudomonadati; phylum Pseudomonadota; class Alphaproteobacteria; order Hyphomicrobiales; family Bartonellaceae; genus Bartonella; species Bartonella sp. MR30HLJHH. The sequence goes on from NZ_JBHIMO010000002.1 coordinate 179,576, forward strand.
TTTTTTATTGTGGCAAAAAATCTACAGAAAAAAGCTCATTCATTAGCTATGCAGCAAAATATGTTGTTTTAATGGGAAAGTTTTTGATGCGGCAAAAAACATTTTCTCCTTTGAGAAAGGAGGGGGCAAGATGAAGGGAGAGGAGAGAATTGTGGTTTTGAAATCCGTGGTATTTTATTGATGGAATTAGGAAGGCGGTGGTTGGCAGGTGTTGCGGGGGTAAAGCGGTAGGTGTTGGCGATTGGGGCTGTGCTGTCTGTCATATTAGCGGTGGCGTGATGAGTGGATGGTTACCGGTACAGTTGTTGATGAGGGAGGAGATTGTTGGTGGGGGCTTTTCGTTTAAGGGATGATGCTTTTAATTTTGTAAAAAAATCAATGGGGTGTCTTAATGATGAGCTATTGATTTATAATGATGTTTTAGTCGTTATTGATCTTGAATGAGAAATCCAGATTATGCTGCAGTCAAAGCCATGTCTCTTGTTCGTCATAAGATCAGGAAAGCCGTATAGAATTGTACAAGAAAAGATGCACAATGACTATAATGAATTGTCTCAAGAGCTAAGGATATCGCGATATTGGGGGAAAAGTGGATGATGAGGGTGGTTTGTTACAATGGGATGTGATGGGGAGGGGGGGATGGGGAGAGTGTTGCTGTTTGGAGAGGGGGCAATATTTATCTTGCTTATGTCGTGAAATATGCTGTGAATTATTGTCCTTTGAGGCATGGGTAGATATATAGTTGAGGTATGGTGATAAGTCTCTTTGACAGGTTGAAGCGTTTTTTAAAGGGCGTGGTGGATATTTTAAAGCTTGTTTGTTGCGTGCTTTAAGCTCGTCAATCCCATGAATTTCTATGAAAGGCAAGTCCAGTGGATTTCAAGTGTAATTTGCCAAGAAGGATTGTCTCTTTACAACGGAGCTGGTTACAAAGAGGCATGTTACAAAGGGGGTTTTGGAATCTTTATCCTGTGAGGGAGAGGAAACGATGGGTGTTTTTAGCCAATGCTCTTTTTGCTAGAACAGTCAAAATGTTTATAAAGGGCATCAAGAATAATACGCAACGAACCAACAAGAGTAGGCAGCGGTTGATCTTCTATAACAAGATATTGTAATGCTGCATGAAAGTTGTGTTGACGATGCAAATATTGTGCTTCTTTAATCGCTTTTTGCATATCTTCATAGTGTTTCGTCGCTCTTTGAACCCATTGCTTTTTTGTTGTCTCATCTGATGCGCTGTGCGTAAAACCATCGTAATAGCCATTTGGTAAGCCTTTTGCACATAAATAGTCGTTTCTGATTTGCAAGTATCGTTGCGCCGTATCATATTGCTCTTTACTGATGCCTGATGAATCCCCTTTATAGCTAAGCAAACAAAGACGCCCAATATAGGTCCCGACAAGCGGATTTTTCGCTTCTTCGAGGCTTAAACCAAAGTGTTTTGCACGCATTTCAATCGCAGATTGAAGCGCAGATTCGCTGGGGCTTTGGGCACGTGAAATACGGCCATTGGGCTCTCTGAGTTCGCCTGTTATTCTCGGTCTACCGCATTTTTTACGTATTTTCATGAACTTAACCATTTAAATGAAAAATAAACTGTCTGTTGATGGGGGACAGTGATGTAAAAAGCACTTTGAGCAAATACTGGGGGGAGCAAATACTGGGGGGGGGAGCAAATACTGGGTGGGCAAATACTGGGGGAATATGAGCTGTTGCAGATCAAAGGAGAAACGGATACTAAAGACGTCTTTCAGCACAAAGAACAGCAACGGTGTGGGGAGAAAAAATCATCTTTAAGGTGTTTCTTGCCATTTTTATCTTATCCCTATCAGTCTTATTTCTCGCCCCTATCATGCTTATTTTTTCATGGATAGCGGCTTATTTGCTTTCTAAAGATTTCTCAACTGCTCTGGAACAGTTGAAAAGAAACTTTTGTCACATGTGAATAAAAAAACAAGAATGATGTTTTATGGGTATGGCGTCGTCTTTCTAATAGGAAGTCTTTTCTAATAGGATTATTTGCCTTCTTTCTCATGAGCGCTTTGTGGAAACTTTTCAGTTTCACCTTTGAAAAGTCATTGTTTTTATTATTTGTGGATTTTTATCATCCGTTGAGCTTTGTTATTGGGAGGCATATTGGTTTTTTTATTGGGTGCTGTACCAAGATGTCTGATGTAGATTAAGCTGCTATACATTTATCCTTTATAGAGGATTTTATCTTTTTTTGAGCGGCACAGAGTTAAAAAAACAAACTTTTCAATGTGCTTATAATAGCATAAGATCCTTATCTTTTCAAGTAAAATATGGTTCATTAGTTCAAAATAACAAAATAAACTGTGGAGGATCAAGCAATTTAGGGTTATCTTTTATGGAGGATAAAATTTTTGTTTTTGTTGTTTTAATGGATTTCATCATAAAAAAGGGAGGTGGTCACTTAAAATGATTAAATGACGGGATGCAATATTCAAAGAAGCTTTATAAGCGGCAGGTAGCTTGATAAAAGAGGCGTTTATTAAGAAATGCTTTTATAAAGATGGGGGCTATGAGGTGTGAGACATTTCTTTTTTAATTTTAAAATAGGGGCTTTTTGAATCAAGAAATTTTAAAATGAGAATTGAAAAATTTCAAAGCTGCTGTAGGCGCATTTTAGATAATCGGTTGTTTGGTTTGGTCTGTGGGGCGTGCTTATTGCTTCACGCTTTTGTTTATCGCGTTCTTGTTTATCATATTCTGGGGGCACATCTCTTACGTCATACACAATGCCTCAAACGGAATATACTTATTGCGGCATATTCACGCGCTTGTTTTTAAGAGACATCTCTTACATGTGCTCGAGCCCATTTCACGACGGTGGCTTAAGAAGGGTATCATGGTAAAGCTTTCATGATAATATAACTTTATTGAATATCATCATTTTTAGGCTTCATAAAAGCGTAAGCTGGTATCATCGCATATTTTGCCAATCCCAATATGTATTTACAAGCTCTTGGCATTTGAGACGGTTTATAAGAGGCATTTTCATTGTACAATTTCACTCCGTATGGCTCCCCCACTTTTTACGTACAAGTAAATAATTTTGATTGATTCAACAGGGGATAGATTTGAAATGAGAGAATCTTACAGCATTTGGGATGTGTTGATTATCGAGACACGAAGCGCTTGTGAAAATGTTTTTTATCTTGTTATGCCATAAAATACTGTCATTTGAGGCGGGGATGGGAAGGCTTATGAGGCATTACAACATTTGACGCATTAAGTGTTAAAAATTAGGTGCCAATGTTAAGGAAGGAAGTTGTCCGTAGAGCGCTTTATGCAAGTGGAGCCCATAAAGTGCTCAGCAGGTAGAGTGCACTTAAGAGCAATGGGATTGTTTACAAACTGAGGTGGGGTTTAAAATCTTTATTCTTTGAGGCGAGCAAGGAATATCATCATCCTTTGCTTTATATATACTCGGCTTCATTTAAGCGGTGAAAATACTGTTGTTTATGGTGGGCATGTCAGTTTTCCACATGGGATGTTTTTTAGATTAGATATTTGTTGGATTTTTTTAAAACGGTGTCTTTTAGGGGTATGTGATCGATAAAGAGAGGGAAAGGGGAATTTGGGCTTGTAAGCGCGTCATGTATAAGCGCGTATAGGGACTAAGTGAATAAAATATTTAGAGGGGATTATAGTGCTTGCTTTACTCTGAGAAGAGTGCTAAGCGAATTTGCTGCGCTGATGGCGTGCTATCAAATATTGAAGAGTGGGAATTTTAGAAGTGGGGGAGTATCCGTATGATCAGAGATAAATCACAACACCAATCTGTCCATAAGGGAAATAAGGCTTTTGTATCACAGCCAGTGTTGGATCAATCGGCAACTTTCAAAAAATGGATGGCTCTCTCAACAGGCGATTATATCATCATTTGTTGTTTGGCTATCCTTTTGTTGGTGCTTTTTTCCGCGACTGTCTATATGAGCCCTTTGGAATTTTTTCACATTATGTCCAAAGAACAGCTCCAAGCACTGAGACAAATGAAACAAGAAAGTTTTCAGGAAGTAATTCAGGAGAGCCTTGCACATCCTTTTAAAAATCCTATCATCGAGCATTTGCTTGATGCGGGGTGGAATAGTGTTTGGGCTTTTTTATGTTTCTTGCCGCAAATGATTTTTGCCGTTCTTTTTGGGTTGTTTCCGCTCTTTTTTGTCTTTAACGCCATATTTAAACGGGATGTGAAGGAAATGATGCTACAATGGGAAACCTTGCCAGAGCAGCAACAGCTAGACAACCAATCTCTTAACAGAAGACAATAGGGGGAAAAGTGACCGCTTCTTTAATCATTGGAATGTTGATTGCCGTAGGGACGGCAATTTTTATTTGTTTTACAATTTTTATGGTATTCCTTTCTACCATGGTGACAATCGTTGCACTTTATTATTCGTTGATAAAACGGACAATCTTGTTATTGGTGACGCAGCGAAAATTAAAAAAGGGTGCAGCGCAGAATTTGAGGCATAATCAGGCAGGAGGGAGAGGACAGAATACAGTGCTTGCAACACAGTTCAGCGCTTTTTCTTTTCAAGAATCTTTGCTTCTCTCAAAAAAAGATTATTTTATGATCTTTTCTATCGCTTTCGTTATGGTTGCACTTTGCACAGGTGTTGTCGTTTTTTTTGCTTTTCTTCCAAAATCTGCGGTTTTTTTGCACAATTACGCGCCTATGATAGTGCTTCACATTATTGATTTTGTCATGCGACTGCTGTTTTGGGTCTGGACATGTATTGTTGTTTCTTTACCTGTCATTTTAATTCTCCATAGTTTCCTTCAGTATGGCGTGCAAGAAACAGTAAAGGAATTAGAAACATTTGCTTGAGAAGAAAATAAAAATGATGATTTCACATCAATGCGATAGGGAAAAAAGGGAGCATTATGATGCAACATTTAGCTTTTTTAGGGTTCATTATCATTGCCATTTTAATGGTTATGGTCATTGTTAGGCTTCCTTACCTGTTGATCAAGCATATGAAGTTATCTTTTAAATTCGCTCAAGACGTGAAAAAGAGTACGACGCAACAAAAACAAGCTATACAACAATTGCGCAATGATCGGGGAGAAATGAAAAGACACAATCTCGCCCATAAGACCCTTGATGCGAAAATGCGCTTTCTTAACTTCAAAGAATCTCTGCCTTTTTATTCAAAAGAATGTAAAATAATTCTTTTTATCCTTATTCTCTTTTCTGTTTTGCAATCTGCTTTCTCTATCACAAATTTTGTATGGTGGAAGAGTGATAGTGTTGCCTTTATCATGCAGCTGTTGAGCCTTATATGGCTAGGGATTTTTCTCTTTTTTCCGATCATTGGGATCATGTGCATAAAATTAACGAGAAAATTGAACAAAACGCTTCAGCAATTGGAAGAAGCGATAAAACAACGCGATCAGGCAATCCGTATGCAGAATGTGGTAGGGGGACAAAATGACGAGTAGTCTTATAACATTAATAGCCATTTCTTTCCTGTGTTTTACGCTTTTAAATGTTTTAATATGGGGGCCGCTCTTTGCCGTTTATTACCTGTTTATCAAGCGTGCGCGGCTTTATTGTCGCGTGAAAAAGGAACTGAAATGCGTGCTGAATGAACGCGATATCGCCTTAAAACAGATCTCTCAAAAATAAAAAAGCAGCAGAATGTTTGATAAAAAGCAGCTTTCTCTTGTTTGGCAAGACTATAAGAAAATATTCTATATTTCTACGGTTATAGTGACAGCTCCAATAGTTATAACTGCTGTCGTTAAGATATGGAGAGGGCAGGACTTTGTTTCTTTTGTCGTATTCAAGCCACTGGTATGGATGCTTGCCTGCGCTTTTTTATTCTTACCGATTGTTTTTATTATGCTTTTTATTGTAACCCGTCAGTTGAAGAAAATGGTGCGGCAATTGGAAGAAGAGGTTGAGCAGAAAAAAGTTCCAGTCATCCTATACGATGTGAATGAGGGAAAAGTGAACGAGGGAAAAAGTGAAGAGAGGCTTTTGTTGCCATAAGCCTTGCTTTTGACTTGTTCATTAAGGTGCATGGGTGTGCTTCTCGTTTTATGCTTTTTTATATTTGTGTCGTGTTTTTGAAAAGAATTAAGGCTTTTGCTTGAGTAAGGTTTTTGCTTGCCTGGGTGTGACGAAAAGTGAAGAGAGGCTGTTATTGTTCTTGGGTTTCACTTGCTGTTTCTGTTCTCTTAAAGAGAGAAAATCTTGTAACTTATTTTCTTTTTTATCAAGCATAAAAATGTGTTTTACCAAGCGATATTGAGAGCGAAAAATCTATACTTAAAGCAAAAGATATTCTGGTGTTTGGGGAAGAAGAGCCCATTTTTTTGCAGGTGGAGAGGCAAGACGCATAAAGAAGGTGAGCCAAAAGCACACGTTTTGATCAAGACGTTTTGCTCCATGGAAAGTGCAACAGTGCTTTTAAAGAGCTTGGGTTGGAGGAGAGAAATTGAAAGAAAAGGGGGACACCTATTTATTTACGGGACCGTGAAGGACAGTTTCTCATCTCTGGATGAAAAAGGTTTTGTGCGATTGATTATGGAATTGTAGGAGGTGCTGGTATCCATGTGGCGGCTTGCCAAATGATTAAAATCCTTATCATTTTGGGGCTTTGCCAGATTTATAACTGGACTTTGAAGCAAAGGGGTGGATTAAAGGCAAAGGGATTGAAATTTTTTGAGGAAGAGGTAAGCGTAGGGCGTTTACGTTGTGTACTTGAGGAAGCTTTCGATGAGGCAATGACAGAGATTGATCTGGGTGAGGTTGATCTGGGACTGAGGTTGATCTTGTCCGCGTGATTGGCTTTCAATAGAACACCCTTCCTTGGGAAAAGGAAATTGTGCTATCTCTCAAGTGGCTTCTTCTTTGCTGTGCACCCTTGGGGCTTTGGTATTGAGGGGGCTGATGTTAAAATTTTACACCCTTCTCACAAAAGCTTTATGGAAGGTGAGAGGCTGGGCTTTGAAAAAAATATCAAAAAAGTCCATTTGGGCGGCTTTTTTGGTGGTTCAAATCGTCATAAAGACAAAGCAACTTCGTTACGATTTTCTTGCACCAGTTGGCTTCTTCTTTGGAAAGCAGCTTATCTTCCTGAAAATAAAAAGAGCAGTGATTAGAATTTTAGAGCCTCAGACCCAAATTTGTGCAATAGAAGAAGATATTTTTATGAAAATTTGATCGACGAGAAAAGAGAAGCCTTAAGACAATAGGGGGTACACTGTGAGTGATGAAAACATGATGTTTGAAGGTGATGAAAAAAATGCACCGCTGATATTGTCTTTATAAAAGATGAGGGATACAAGCGCTTGATATTGATGAACCCTCATTCATTCTGAGGACGAAAGCTTCGGTTCATGAAAATGGCTTAAAAATTGAAACAAATGAGGAATAAAAAAATGAGGGGCAATGGAAAAAATGCACTATTGGATGAAGAATTACGGTCTTTTTCGCTTGAAGAAGCGTTTTTGACAAGCAAAAATTATAAAATCATCTTTTGCATTGCTTTCATTGTGGCAGCTTTTATAATAGCATGCTTTATGTTTGTTAAGTGGGATTTGACAGGGTGGTGGAATTATATCCTGTTCATTTTAACATTAATATTGGTTTTTATATTAGCGCTTCTTTTTGTACTCATTCCTGTTGCCTTTGTGGTCCGTATCATCTTTACGCGTTTGTTGAAAAAAAAGATCGATAAGTTGGATCAAGCAATTTGGCAGTGAAGAAAAAACACTTATCAACAAAACCGCGCGTGAAGGGCGGGCACAAAATGAATACTGGCCTTTATATATTCTCATGCGTTGTAGGAGACCTTCTATTCGTGCGACGTTTGAAGGTGATGAAAAAAAAGCACCCCTGATATTGTCTTTATAAAAGATGAGGGATACAAGCGCTTGATATTGATAAACCCTCATTCATTGTGAGGACGAAAGCTTCGGTTCATGAAAATGACTTAAAAATTGAGACAAATGAGGAATAAAAAAATGAGGGGCAATGGAAAAAATGCAATATTGGATGAAGAACCACGGTCTTTTTCGCTTGAAGAAGCGTTTTTGACACGCAAAAATTATAAAGTCATCTTTTGCATTGCTTTTATTGTGGCAGCTTTGAAAACGGCTCTTTTTGTACTAATACCGCTTGGGTGGAAGTTGGCGGAGTGGGAAAGGGATGTCGTGGCAGCTCTCTCGTTAATCATGCAGCTTATATCATGGTTTATTTTTTTGTTCATCCCTGTTGCCTTTGGGGTCCGTATCATTTTCACGGTTCTGGTGAAAGAAAAAATCAAGCAGTTGGATCAAGAAATCTGGCAGCGGAGCAAAACCGCTTTTCAACAAAATAAGCTATAAAGGGAGGGCAGAAAATGAATACTGGTCTTTATATATTCTCATGCGTTGTAGGAGACCTTCTATTTTTGCGATGTTTGAAGGTGATGAAAAAAATGCACCGCTGATATTGTCTTTATAAAAGATGAGGGATACAAGCGCTTGATATTGATGAACCCTCATTCATTCTGAGGACGAAAGCTTCGGTTCATGAAAATGGCTTAAAAATTGAGACAAATGAGGGATAAAAAATGAAGGGCAATGGAAAAAATGCACTATTGGACGAAGAACCACGGTCTTTTTCGCTTGAAGAAGCGTTTCTGACAAGCAAAAATTATAAAGTCATCTTTTGCATTGCTTTCATTGTGGTAACTTTGAGAATGGTTCTCTTCGTACTAATGTGGCGTGAGTGGAAAGGGAATGTCATAGCAGCTCTCTTTTCTATTGGGGAGTTTATATTAGATTTAACTTTTGTGCTCATTCCTGTTGCCTTTGTGGTCCGTATCATCTTTACGCGTTTGTTGAAAAAAAAGATCGATAAGTTGGAGCAAACAATCTGGAAGCGGGTAGCTGCTACGTATCGACAAAAAAGTGAATAAGGGGTGGGGAAAATGATAGATATTAAAATGATAGATATTATTGTTGTACTCTCGTGGGGTGTGGGCTTGACGCTTTTTACGCTGCTTTCTGCTGTGGTCATGATGTTTATTTGGGCATTGTATTACTCTACTTTCAAGCGGGTGAGGCTGTATTGCCAAGTGACAAAAGAATTAAGCCGCGTGTTTGAACAACCTGTCGCTTTTGAGCCGTCTAGTGGGGAAATGCCGATGATTAAGCCGTTATCTGAGGAAAAAGAGTTTACAGAGTTTTCTCTGTCTGATGAGGAAATCTTAACGATGGAAAGTGCAACGGCGCTGTTAAAGAGTTTGGGGTGGAAGGTGGAAATTGAAGGGAAAGGAGATCATTTGGCCACCTATTATTTACCAGATCGCGAAGTGCAGTTTCTTTATAATGCTGAGAAGGGGTATCCGCAATTTGATTGTGCAATTGCGGTGGTTTCTGGTATCCATGCGGCGGCTTGCCAAACGATAGACCCTTATAATTCTGGAGGCTTGATTGCTCTTGACTTGAGTTTTGATGTGAAGGGGTTGGAAATTTTTGAAGAAAAGGTAAGCGCCCAGCGTTTACGCTGTGCACTCGAGAAAGCTTTAGAAAAGGCAATGACTGAGGTTGATCTTGGCAAGATGCTTCGCTCTCAATATCGCATCCTTCCTTGGGAAAACAAAATTATAGTTCCTCAATTGACTCCTTATTCGCTGCGCTATCTTGCGGCTCTGGCTTTGATGGGCGATGTTGAAACCTTAAATGCTTATCACAAAAGCTTTATGGAAGGTGAGAGGCTGGGCTTTGAGACAAGCATCGAAGAGGAGCATCTGGAACGCGCGATGATAATCGCTCAAGCGGTAGAAAAGACAAAGCAACCCAGTTACGATTTGCTTAAACAGGCGGCAAAGGATTTTTCCATGGAGGTGGAGAGCTATGAATATTTTAGAGCTAAAGATCCCAGTTTGTGCAATAGAAGAAGAGATTCTTATGAAAAATTGATCGAGGAAAAAAGAGAAGAATTAAGGCAACAGGGATATTTTGTTTACGAAAAGGACGCGATTTGTAAGGTTGATGGAAAAAACTATCGTCCCGATATTCTTTACATAAAGGATGGGGAGTTAGAATATATGGATGTAGAAATTAGGGTTGATGAAAAAATTTATTGAGAAAAATAAAGAGTTTAGATAAATTAAAAAGAGCTTAAACCTAAAAATAGAGCGTAAAAAGCGCGAAGTGTAAAAGCAGAGGGGATCAATGCAGGAGAAAAAAGCAACATTTGAAGTGTCTTTCTTTTTATTTAGAAAATTTATGGTGTCTTCAGTGGAAAGGCGTAAAGGGGTGGGAAGGTGTGAAATAATAGGGCGCCGCTTTTTCATCATGTTTTGCACATGCTTTATCATGATGGCTTTAGAAGTTCCTGCGGGTGCAAAATCTCTGGTACAGCCGTTGCAATGGACAAGATGGGAAGGATTTGGTTCTCTTATTTTTCTCTTACCGGTGTTGATTTGGTTTTGTCTTCTCACACCACTTCCTATTTTGTGGGGACTGCGCTCCGTTAAAGAGCGTAAATTGGAAAAAATAAAGCAAAAATTGGAAGAAGAAATAAAGCAGCAGGAGATTAATCAATGAGACTATACGCATGAGGAGTGAGCTCGCACTTTTTATTTTGTTTCTGCCGTTTGGATATTTTATTCTAAATGCAGTTACAGTTTTTGCCATTTTTGTGAATATGATTATTGTGGTGCCTTATTATTCTTTAATAAAGCGTTTGAGGCTCTATTACAGAGTGAAAAAACAAAGACGTTTGATGAAAGAACATTCACAGCGTTTTTGTTTCTTTGAAAAAAGCGGAAAAGGGAAAGAGAGAGTGCCGCAAAACTTAGCACTAGAAACACAGATAAGTTCCTATTCGTTAAAAAAATGGCTCGCTTTTTCACGCAAAGATTATATCCTTCACGCATGCCTCTCTTTCATCATTATGTTTTTCAAAGCTTATGTCTATGTGATTTACTGTAAAGGGATAGCTGAGATAGATGAGAGCAGATTTGAATATCTTGCCATTCTCTTGTTTTTCTGGTTTTTTTTATCGGTATGTATTTTTGCAACGATTCCTGTTGTTGTGATTCTTCGTGAAATTCTAACCCATCGGTTGAAAAAGAAGATTCAGCAATTGGAAGAAGTGACTGAAGCAACCCAATAAATCAATTTATACCACACAAATCAATTTATAAAAGGAAGGGGATAAAATGCATTACGAAATGGCGGCAGCTTGGACGGTGGTTTTGATCATTCTGCTGGGGGGTGTTTTTGATTTTTTCTTAACAATACCCATTGTGGCACTGTATATTTCTTTTATAAAGCGTTTGATATCGTATTACAAGGTTACGCGGCAATTAAATGCAGCGCTGAAAAAGCGCATGTAGTGCTCATGTCATGGGGGGAGGTATGAGTTTTAGATCATCCCATTGCTTCACAGCTTGGGAGGAGGGCATGGATTATTTTTCTCATTTTACGCTGATCTTTGTTTGAAAAGGGCTGATGCCAATTAATAGGCTTGTAATAGGCTTGTAGTATGCTGGGGCTGTTTATCGGAAGGTTTCCTGTTTTCTGTGAATTTGCAAAATCGTAAAAACGTGGAACTGTAAAGTCTAGGATGTGTAGTTAATCAAGAGCCGTGAGGGTTGTGGGGCGGTTGGGGAGAAGAGGGTGCCAATGAAGGCGTAAAGGTTGGATTGTG
>NZ_JBHIMO010000002.1:191358-201457 GCF_042194195.1 Bartonella sp. MR30HLJHH
GTTAATCAAGAGCCGTGAGGGTTGTGGGGCGGTTGGGGAGAAGAGGGTGCCAATGAAGGCGTAAAGGTTGGATTGTGAAATGCGTTAAATTTGAGAGAAGGTTTTCGTATCTTTGGTATATCTTGTATATGATCAGTGGGTTTTATTTATAAGGCTTTAATTTAGCTCAATCCACCACTTGTTTTTTGAGTTTAATGGCTTGAAAGTTGACGGTTTTTTATTTTACGTTTTCTTATTTGCTGTCGTAAAAATGAATTTAAAGCAGGCGTGCGTGCTAATTGTGTTTTCTTATCGGTTTTTTTTCGGTTTATTGCGATACTTTTTTATTATGCTTAGCATTGAGGGTGCTTTTTGTATGCTGGCTGTAAGGGTGTCTAATTTTCATTCGGTTCTGATATGGTGTTTGTTATAATATATCATCCCATGACGTCATAAAATTCTGTTTTGATATAAGCTTTCTTGGTACGTTTAAGTGTTGTTTTAAGGAGCGCGTTGAAATTTCTTTAAAAAAGCTTGTCGAGTATGAGTATTACGGGAAGACTATGAGCGGGAAATCAACTCGAACCTGCTAAAATTTGAACTGTTGAAAGAGAAGTTTTTTGTGGGAACCTTACGCTCCGTAGAAATCGTTGTTCTTTGAGGTGTGGGGAGAAAGGTCAGCTTTAAAATAGACAAAAAATTCTAAACACAATTTGCTGTTTTAAGTTTTATGCCATGACGCCTTATAACATAACGCCCCATAAGATTATGCTGTCTAAGTCCCGTGAGAAGGGAATAAGCCCGTGTGAAGATCATAAACTGTCAGAGGGGGATAAGCCCGTGTGAGAAGGGTAAAAACGTTTGGTTTTGGGGCTGTTGATATAAGGATGCTGTTTGAGAGGCGCAGGGAGGGGGATTGTTCGTTCGCAAAGCCTATGATGTAAAGAGTATGGGGGGACTCAAGAGGATGTTCGGGTATGGATAGAGATTGAAGGGGCACGGCTTCTTTGCAAAGCATAGGTATTGATCATAAGTTTTGTTTATTCATATGATTTTTTATGGCTTCCAGTATCTGTTGGCTTATCTCCTGATGAGTCAGCCATCGTGAACCTTTTGGGGTTGTTTTTTGTCCTAATTGAATGGGGATGAAATCAACCTTGTTTTTGCGCGCGCACTCGATGACCATTTGATCATGAGTGTTGGAACCAAAAATATGAAGAATACATGGTGGTGTAGGCAAAAGAGCTAACTGCTCAATTAATGCGCAAGAAAATGCATGGGCAGGCGAATGAATCCATAATATGCAATATTTTAGATCATGCCATTGCTTCACAGCTTCTAAAAATTGTGCCTTTGATGTCGCACAATCATAATCCAACGGCACGCACAACTGTTTGTTGTGCAATGCCTCAAGCTGGACTTTATGAGAAAAAAAGCGTGCAGCAATAATCACTTCTTGCGGCTCGAGTGATTGACACAAAGGGGCAAGCATCCCTGTGCCCCCTACCACTAAATAACGATAGTGCGCACCCTTTTTTTTCATCCCCCCTCCCTTTTTGCTTTAAATCACACTTCGGTGCTTTAAAAATGTACACATTTCATCAGCAAGCCTTTCACAACGTGTTTGTATCTCTTCACTGATAACTTTCCAAGTACGACCGTCATCATCTGAGGAAAAATCTTCGGGGGAAGAGGCGATTTGACATTGGAGTGCATAACCATAAAGCGTGCTCACCACCGGCAATAAATGCTCACACGGTTGTGTGCATTTTTGGGCGGTACTCCCATGAGAGATAAGCCCAACAGGTTTATTTAAAAAGGCATTATAAGCTAAATTATCAAGAGCATTCTTTAAAACACCCGAATAAGACCCTTGATAAACGGGGCTTGCTAGAATAACGCCATCAGCCTCTGCAATGGTTTTTACAAACTGGCGAACCGCAGCACTTGGATTAGCCTCAACCTGCTGATGATAATCTGGATCTGTCATCGGTAAGGGCTGTTCACGCAAATCAACCCAATGAAGTGATGCACCCCGCTTCATGAGGCAATCTGCTAAATAACTGGCTAAAGTTCTTGTTAATGAAGGTTGACGCACAGACCCCAAAATAATTGCTATATTCAATAGGATTCTCCTTTATCTTTTCCAGAAAAGCCTATAACGCAAGGCTTAAAAAGAATTGTGAGTGAAATGACGCGTATCATTATGCTGTTCATAAAAAGCAATTGTGATGATACCGCATAGTTATAGAATCAATCCATGCTAACAAGATTGTTGACAAAACAACACCTCAAACGTGAAGAGAAGGTTAGTGCTTTCATTAATATTAAAACGCTTGACCTCAAAAGTAGCGGCTGTCTTGCTGTTTTAGAAGCATTTTTTATGAATATATTCTTAGCTATTGGCTTGCAAGATTCCCAATGAAAAATGGAAGATATCGTTATATTTTGATTTATAATGATCATGGATCCTTTTTGATTGGAATAAGAGAGTTATAAGATTTTCTTATTTCAAATGCTCTTATTGCGCGATCATTTGCGCATCAATGGAAGTTCCTTTTTTTATGTCTTAAGTGGGGGGCGGAAAACAAAAGAATAAAAATGCTTCTATTTTTATCAAGGGATAAGGGCTATCGTAGAAGCCTAGATATGGCTGTTGTAAGAGCAGGGGTGGGTTTGGTTGTAGGGGGGGAGAAGCCCCCTTAGGGTGAGGCTATCGTAGATGCGGTGGGCGGCGTATGTGAATGGCGCTGGATTACACTTTTTATTGAAACAATGGTGGTGATAGATTTTATCGTAAAGGGGATATATTCATGGGGGCGCTACTGTTATCCCCTTCATGGGTGTTGTTCATGAAATGGGGTGGACGCGCGTTGGTTTAGAAGTGTTGAGAGGTATTTTTTTAAAACAAGCACGTGAATTGGCAAAATTGAAGTATTGGCAACATAAATATACAATACGAGTCTCTGGGGGTGTTCTGTTTGACGACAATGGACGGAATTTTACTTGAGAGATTGTTCGTGTCCTTATAAAAGTCAAGGACAAACAGTTGTATAAAAAGGAAGAGCAAATGAAGGGGGAAAATTCCACATTTTATAACAAACTGTGCTCTGTTGTTTTTGGAAAATCATTTCGTTCTTATAAAGATCATATTATCATTTGTCTTATTTCTATCCTTATTGGGATAGGTCATAAAGCTCTTTTGATCCCATTAGAATCCAAGTGGTCGTTGAGTGTATCGCAGGATAGCGCTCTTTTGGCGCTCTTTGTGCTGCGTGAAGTTATCATGGTGTGTGTTGTTGCCTTGATGCCTGTTTTATTGGTGTTTTATCTCATCTTAACGTATTTGTTGAAAAAAAAGATTCAGCTGTTAGAAGAGCCTATCCAGCAACGGGGTCACACAACCGATCAACAAAATAATCCAGTAAAAAAGGATAGAGAAAAAATAATCAGTTTTTTTATTGCATACCTTTGGTTGATATTTCTGCTGGAAGTTTTGTTTCCTGCGGGTGTTGTCATGCTCATTTTGGAATTTTACTATTTTGTTTTCAAGCGCGTGAGAACGTATTGTAGAGTGAGACGGGTATTAAAACGTGTAAGAAAAGAGAGTGACAAGGCGCTTTTGTAGCTATCGTGAGGAGTAAGAGGCAATGTTTGGAAGCTCGTGATACAAGAAGAGGGGATTGGATGGTTGGAAAATCATCAGGCAAAGAGGATAGCCTATTTTCGTTTGTAATGAGGAGGATGCTCTTCATCATTTGGAAGAGCAACTGCGCTTTTAGAAAGTCGGGGTTTTTTGTTGAAAACAAGGGAAGTGCCATGCATCGCACTTTTAGTGGTTCTTAAAAGAGCGAGCATGAGATAAAAAAATGCGTTTTTCATAAAAAAAAAGGAAGAGCAATGAAGGGGAAAAATTCAGCATTTTGTAATAAACTGTGCTGTTTTTTTGGGAAAGAGTATTCTTCTGCGCGAGAGTATGTTGTCATTTATTTCCTCTCCCTCATTATTGAGCTATGGAACAGGATTTTCTTTCTTGAGCTGTGGAACAGGATTCTCTCTCTCTCATCCTTGGATAGCAAAGAGTACAACATTTTCTCTCTTGAGCTGTGGAACAAGATTTTCTTTTTCCAATCCTTGGGTAGCAATGGGGAATGGACAGGGTGGCAGGATACACCCCTTTTTCTCTCTGTGTGCGTTTTGGCAAGTTATTGCAGTGTGTGTTTGGATCTTGTTTCCAGTTATGTTGATACTCTGCATCATATTGTGGCGTTTGTTGGTAAAAAATACTCGGAAATTGAAAGAAATAAACCAGCAACGGGGTAAAATAATCGATCAAAAGGATCGGTATAAAGAAAAAGTGAGGTGGAAAATGGACAATATTTTTGTTGCAATATTTGTTCTCGTGCTTCTGTTCGTGACAATGTGGGTTGCTGTTATTCCCATGATGATTTTACAACTTTATTATGGTGTCTTTAAGCAGGTGAGAACGTATCGTTGTTTAAGAAAAGAATTGAAAAGCGTCTTGCAAGAACAGGATACAGTGTTTGAGAAGTCATGAGAGGGGGAAAAAATATTGAAGAAATTATGAGAGATTCAGCCTTTATAGGGATTGCTCTCTATACCATTTTGCCTCTGATATGTTTTGGTGCTCTTTCATGAGGTGTCCGTAAATATTGCTCTAAGGAGCAGTGTTGAGGATGGCATTGAGGGGAAGAAAAGCCGATTATGGACCATTATTGATTAAAGAGAATGAGAGCCGTGGGGTTTAGAGCCTAGAGTGAGCGTTTGGGACTTACTACATCGTTTGAAATGTGAGGAAAGAATGGTTTTTCTAGCAGGTGATCGCGATATATGGGTTGTTTTCGTATTTTTAGGAGCCTTGTTCATTCAAGCTTTGAAATGAATCCTATTGAAGTGGGGATGCAGGGTCATTTTCTTGAAAATAGGGGAATTTGCTTGAAAAAAAACTGAATTGTGACTATCGGTTACAGATTGGCGCGGTTTGAAAATCTTCACTGTTTGAGGTGTGAGGAAGGTAAGGGGTAAGATCCATGCGGGATAAGAAAATTTCTGAAAAAAGCAAGAAAGAATCGCTTGATGAGGGGGAATTTTTAACCATACAGAGTGCAACAGCGCTTTTAAAAAGCTTGGGATGGTCGGTGGAAATCGAGGGAAAAGGAGATCATTTGGCAACTCTCTTTTTACCAGATCGTGAAGTGCAGTTTCTCTATAACGAGCAACGAGAGGAAGAATTTTCGCCCTTTGATCGCGGACTTTTAATTATGAGCGGTATTTTCGCTGCGGCGTGTCAGACGATTAATCCTCATAATTCTGGGGTTTTGCCAACAGTATTTATGAATTTTGTATCCAATGGATTGGAAATTTTTGAAGAAAAAGTGAGCGCCCAGCTTTTAAAGAAAACTCTCGATAAAACTTTAAAATGGACAATGGAAGATGATTCTTTGCATGAAATGTTTCGCTCTCAATATAGTCTTCCTCCTTGGGAAAAAGGCTCTTTATCTTGGGCATCGGATGATGACATAGAGTTCGCACCTTATGCTTTGCTGCATCTTGCAGCTCTTGCCTTGCTGGGCGATGTTGAGACTTTAGCTTCTTATGATGAAAGTTTTACGGCAGGGGAAAAGCTTGGCTTTGATGAAACCATTGAAAAAGTTCATTTGGAACGCGCGATGGTGATCGCTCAAGAAGTGAAAAGGGAAGGAAAGTTCAGTTACGATCTTCTGAAACGGGTTGCTGAGAAGTGGTCTATAGCCATGGACTATCAGCTTTTCAGAGTGAGATCCCCTGATACGTGTAATCAAAAACGAGATTTTCATAAAAAAATAGTCGAGGAGAAAAAACAAGAATTAAGGGAACAAGGATTTGAAGGGGTGAGTGATGAACAGCTCGTGCTTGAAATAGAAGGGGTAAAATATTCTCCTGATATTATTTATATTAAAGATGGTGAACCTGCATTTATGGATATAAAAATTGATTAGTTTACTCTTCTGTTGAAGAAAAGCACTTTTATTTAAAAGATGTGAAAGCGCTATGATTGAGGCGCTTTCACACCTTTCTTACCAGAGCAAAATAAAGTGTTCGAAAAATCAAGAATAATAGCCAAGATTTTAAAAAATAGACTAAAAATGGCTTGATCCTCAAGAATAGGGGAGAAAAAATCGATTATAAATTCTGCGATCTTCTTCAAGACGGTCCTTTTTTTGTTAGAAAATGCTTATAAATTATCGCTTATTCAAGCGGTATGAGGGAAGGCCTATTAACTAAAGTGGTATGAGAAGGGGAGCTTAGGGGGAGAGCCCTCATTATTTAAGATGTGGGACAAGTAAAAGAACGGTTTTTCTAGCAGGTGATCGCGATATATGGGTTGTTTTCGTATTTTTAGGTACCTTGTTCATTCAAGCTTTGAAATGAATCCTATTGAAGTGGGGATGCAGGGTCATTTTCTTGAAAACAGGAGAATTTTCTTGAAAAAAAACTGAATTGTGACTATTGGTTGCTAATTAGCGCGGTTTGAAAATCTTCACTGTTTGAGGTGTGAGGAAGGTAAGAGGGTAGCAAGGTACCACGAATATTATTATTTTTATTATAACGCAAGCCATAACGGTTTGTGCATTTTTCTTGATTCCGGTGATATTTGGATTTCGCATCATCATAATGCGTAAATTGGAAAAAAAGATCCAGAAACGAGAAGAGGCAATCTCTGTGGGATAGCAAATAAGCTCTCTGTCGCACGGGTCTTTTCAAAGAGTGAGAGGGGAATACATGAAGGAGCAAAATTGGGCATCAGAGCAAGAAACGCATAAAGGAGTGCATTCTTTTTCGCTCCAGCAAGCGTTGCTCTCAGCAAAGGATTATAAAGTGATCTTTGTTATTGCTGTTATCATTATCATCTGGAGAATGGTTCTAGAAATACCAGATGTATTAAATTGGCAGCTGACAGGGTGGCAATATGTTGTGCATGCCATTCTCTTTAAAACGACGGTCGCCATAACGGTCTGTGTCATTATTTTTATTCCGGTTATGTTACGGCTTCGCACCAAAGTGACGTGTGAGTTGCAAAAAAATATTCAGAAACTAGAAGAAGCAATCTCTGTAGGAGAGCACATAAGCTCTCTGTCGCACGGGCTTTGTAAAGACTGAGAGGGGAAAAATGAACAGTGATCCCATAGCAGTACTTCTATTAGATCCCGTGTTCTGGGTATTTATTATTATTTGCATGATCATTATCATGCTTGTTTTAGCTCTTTATACCTCTGTTTTTAAACGGATGAAAATGAATTTCCAAGTGAAAGGCGAGCTGGAAAGAGTGCTTAAAGAAAATGATCTTGCAACGCAGCAGTTTTGGAAAGATGAAGCCGTGGTGCAGGAGAGGCGTTTGCAACTAAAGAAAAAAGAGTTCTCTGCCGATTATGATGATGATGAAATTCTCACGATAGAAAGTGCAACAGGGCTTTTAAAAAGCTTGGGATGGTCGGTGGAAATCGAGGGAAAGGGAGATTATTTGGCAACCCTCTTTTTACCAGATCGCGAAGTGCAGTTTCTCTATAACGAGCAACGAGTAGAAGAATTTTCGCCTTTTGATCGCGGACTTTTAATTATGAGCGGTATTTTTGCTGCGGCTTGTCAGACGATCAATCCTCATAATTCTGGGGTTGTGCCAACGGTATTTATGAATTTTGTGCCCAATGGATTGGAAATTTTTGAAGAAAAAGTGAGCGCCAAGCGTTTAAAGAAAGCACTCGATAAAACTTTAAAATGGACAATGGAAAGTGATTCTTTGCATGAAATGTTTCGCTCTCAATATAGTCTTCCTCCTTGGGAAAAAGACTCTTTATCTTGGGCACCGGATGATGACATAGAGCTCGCACCTTATGCTTTGCTACATCTTGCTGCTCTTGCCTTGTTGGGCGATGTTGAGACTTTAGCTTCTTATGATGAAAGTTTTACGGCAGGGGAAAAGCTTGGCTTTGATGAAACCATTGAAAAAGTTCATTTGGAACGCGCTTTAATGATCGCTCAAGAAGTGAAAAGGGAAGGAAAGTTTAGTTACGATCTTCTGGAACGGGTTGCTGAGAAGTGGTCTATAGCCATGGACTATCAGCTTTTCAGAGTGAGATCCCCTAATACGTGTAATCAAAAACGCGCTTTTCATAAAAAATTAATCGAGGAGAAAAAACAAGAATTAAGGGAACAAGGATTTGAAGGGGTGAGTGATGAACAGTTCGTGTTTGAAGCAGAGGGGGTAAAATATTCTCCTGATATTACTTATATTAAAGATGGTAAAATCGCGTTTATGGATATAAAAATTGATTAGTTTATTCTCCTGTTGAAGAAAAGCACCTTTATTTGTTGAAGAAAAGCGCCATGATTGAGGCGCTTTCACACCTTTCTTACCAGAGCAAAATAAAGTGTTCGAAAAATCAAGAATAATAGCCAAGATTTTAAAAAATAGACTGAAAATGGCTTGATTCTCAAGAATAGGGGAGAAAAAATCGATTATAAATTCTGCTATCTTCTTCAAGACGGTCCTTTTTTTGTTAGAAAATGCTTATTCAAGCGGTATGAAGGAAGGTCTATTAACTAAAGCGCTATGAGGGAAGGTCCATTGACTAAAGTGGTATGAGAGGGGGAGCTTAGGGGGAGTACCTGCGTCATTTGAGATGTGAGACAAGTAAAAAATGTCATTTTTGAGCAGTGTTAAGGTCTTTTGCCTTTGAGGTGTTTTTGTCTTTTTAAGCAGTCCTTGCCAATTAAGAAGCGCTTGTTAAGCTTCAACAGCGGTTTAGTATGGTGATATTGATACAAAAATTTATGGTATTTTTGTGTTTTTCAGTCTGCTTCATGGAGCTTTGGAAGCAAATCCGATGACGTAGGGGATGCAGGGTCATTTTCTTGAAAATAGAGGAATTTACTGGAAGAACAAGAAGAACAAGAAGAACAAAAGGATTGTGGACCCTCATTGACTAAAGCGCTATGAGGGGAGCTTAGGGGGAGGGCCCTCATTATTTGAGATGTGAGACAAGTAAAAAATGTCATTTTTGAAGGCGGTGATATTTAGCCAATAAAAATAAAAACACAACAAAAATTAAATTAAAACATCGGAAAAATTAAACTAAAAAAGGCCCCATTTTAAAAGGGGCTTTTTATTTAAATTTTACAATATACACAAAATGTATATAATCTTATTTTAAGAAATTTTTGTATCTTATACTCTAGCGGAAACCAATTGTATAAAATATATAATAATTGATCCTAAAAAACCAGCTATTGCATTCAATAAACTTTTTCCTTTTTCGTATATATCGTTTATTGATGCTTGTTCTGATGCGCTTCTATTATTTACTCTCAGTATATTCAATGTATCCGATGTGTCCCTTACTTGTTTAACAAACTGTAAATTTGTTTTCTCAATAGTATAAGGTGCAACAATAGGAGAGGGTTCTTTATTGACTATACGATCAGAATTTTGAATCGCGAGAGCTAAACCACTTGTAATTGCCCCCGCTATGAAAAAATATCTGATATTCATAGTTTTTCTCCTATATTTATTTCTATAAATAAATATCGATATGGATCATACATAAATTCGATTTAAATAACTATAGTAAAAATACAACAGTCATAAAAAAGAATAAAGTTTGTCTACATTTTGACAAAATTTACCCTTAATTGCCTTAAAGAATTCTTTCAGATTCTATTTTATGAGGGTGTAAAAAAGTTTGAAAGCTCTGTAGGGAAGTGGAATCCCATAAGATGGGTGATACAATAGTTGCTAGCAAACTTCTTTTTTGTGCTTTTTAGCAAAGATTCATAAAAATGAGGGTTCATAAGAATGAGATGCGATGAAAGTTGAGTAAAACCCCTGAGGGGAAGGATGCACTCTTTTGAGGGCTTGGAGTGCATCCTCTACAGTTTGGATGCTGCTTCATGAGGGTGGGCAGTATCCCGTTGAGGGGAAGGATGCACTCTTTTGAGGGCTGGAGTGCATCCTCTACAGTTTGGATGCTGCTTCATGAGGGTGGGCAGTATCCCGTTGAGGGGAAGGATGCACTCTTTTGAGGGCTGGAGTGCATCCTCTACAGTTTGGATGCTGCTTCAT